>CALHPU010000086.1 GCA_938036435.1 uncultured Pirellulaceae bacterium
AACGTCTTGCTTTTCACATTTGATGATTCTGGCCCCAACGTCACCGCGACAGTCACTGGGTCTTTTGACACGTCCGGACTGAGCTTTGCTAGGCAGGCAACACCGAACCCGCCAGGTTTATTTTCTGGCGCTACTTTCACGGCCTTTTCTTGGGGAGCAACCACGTCGACGGTTGTCGATGCATTCGAGGGCGCAATTGCGACCGGGAATCCTGACGGCCCTACCTTTCTATTCAATTTCTTACACGGTGCAGTCGAGACTCCGTTAAGCGAATATTTAGAAATCAATGCCTCGAATGCTGAAGGTTTCTCGCAAATTGCGTTTGCCGAAGGAGAAACAAGTTTTAATGCCGATACATTGGCAAACAATGTCATCGTTTTCCAAGAGGGGCCAGTGGAAGTACCTGGACTTGGCACATTCCCACCTCTCGTACTGGCTGAGACTTTCATAAGCTCGACTCCCACGACCGTCTTAACTGATCCCAATGGCGATAATATCATCCAGTTCGTCCTCGCAGTTCCAGAGATCATCTTGTGTGATGTCAATCGGGATGGCGTCGTAAACTTTGAAGATATCGGTCCGTTTATTGACGTTCTTCTTGGCGGAGGATTCCAAGCTGAAGCGGATTGTAACCAAGACGAAGAAGTAAATTTCTCGGATATCCCGTCGTTCATCGAAATCCTGACTGAGTAACCTAGCACGCGGCGGCGTGTCTAGCAGAGCCCCTTTTAGAGGGAGCTTGCCGCGATTCACGCCGCTTTGGCGCGGATGCTGCTGTTGTCGACTTCGATAGCCAGCTGAGGGATGGTCTCGAAGATACCATCGACTGAGCGATGGGCGGCTCCCGCATTTCGTTGAACCACTTGCTGAGCGCGCTGACCCATCGCTGTTGCAAGGTGCGGCGTTCGAAAAGACCACTGCATAAATGCCAAAAGTTGTTTTCCATCATGAACGACTTCTGCCGCCTCGTTCTCAATCAGCTGATCGACGGTGTCTGAAAAGTTCTCCGTATTTGGGCCGAAGCAGACCGGTATGCCCAATCCTGCCGGTTCGATCATGCTCTGACCGCCTCGGCTTCCCATGCTGCCGCCAACGAAACCGCTGTCGGCTACGCCCCACCAGCCAGATAATTCACCAATCACGTCCACAATTAAAACTGGTGCAAAAGTGCCGCCACGATTGTTGCTGATCGATCTTGGAGCGCGGATCGCGTCAACGTTGATCGACGACCGAAGAATCCAAGGGATGCCAATTTCATTAAGCGATTCAGTTAGTTTACCAACACGCGATGGGTGGCGAGGCACAAGAACCAAACGCAGTTGATCGTTGGTCGCGGCCGCCGTTTTCCAAGCCGTTGCGACTAAGAGGTCTTCTTCTGATTGGGTGCTGCCGGCGAGGAACGTAAATGATTTTCTTCCAATACCAGCCTGACGAGCGACCGCTCGAAGTCGAGCTGTTTTCTCATTCTTTCGGCAAGTTTCAACACCATCGAATTTTACGCTACCGGTGACAGACACTCGACTGGGATCACAACCGTTTTGGATAAATCGAGCGGCGTAGTTCTCTGATTGCGCCCCGACCCAAGCCAGTCTCTCAAACATGGGACGACAAAGAAATGAGAACTTGCTGTACCCGCGTGAGCTTTTTTCACTCAAGCGCCCGTTGAGCACGCAAACTTTGATCCCCCGTGACGTCGCTAAGTGAACTAAATTCGGCCAAAGTTCGAGTTCGGCCAGTACAATTGCTGTCGGGCGGATCTGTTTAAAGGCGCGGTTGAGCGCCCATGAGAAATCCGCAGGGCTGTAGAAGGTCAAGCAATCGGGATAGAGTTCAGCGGCGAGGGTCCGGCCTGTTTGAGTCGTAGAAGAAACGACGATTTCGATTTCGGGAGAACGCGCAGCGATGCCATCGATCACGGGTTTGAGCAATTTGACTTCACCGACGCTGACCGCGTGGAACCAAATGCATTGGTGGTCTCCCTGACGCCGAGGCACCCAACCGAAAAACTTTTGGCCAAACCCATGACGATTCTTCTTTTGAACGACGACCCTCCAAGCAAGCCATGGGCTGAGAAGCACCATGGCGGATAGATAGATCAAATTCAAAAACAGGCTCATGGGATCCTTCCCGATTCCTTCAGTGTCGCCTTGACAGTCGCCATAATGGTCGCCTTTCGCTCGGCGAAAGATGCGTTTGGTGGCACGACTCTCCGAGTCGTGGGCATGCAGCAGACGACTTGAAAAGTCGTTCAACTATGAAAAATATCAGCCTCTGGATGAAGTATAACTTATTGCTTCCTCAAACAACAACTCTTGTACTTCTTCCCGCTACCGCAAGGGCAGGGGTCGTTTCTTTTGACCTTGGGACCGACGTTGCGAAGTGATTCCATGGTCTTTTTGTTGCCACCAGAGTTCGCAATGGCATCGTCTTGTTGCTGCTGCATGTCGGATTTTCGCTGTGGCTCCGGCAGACGTTCTTGAAACTCTTCGTGTTTGGCCGAAGTTTCGGTCAGCGTGTGGCTGACAAAGTCTTCGTTAAGTTGTTCCACGCGGAAGACTAGATCGGTGACGCGTTCGCCGATTGACGCCCACAACCCCTTAAACATTTCCATGCCTTGGCGTTTGTATTCGACCTTAGGATCCAGTTGAGCCATTCCCATCTGACGAACGGCGCTTCGCAGGTAGTCCATTGCCAACAAGTGATCTTTCCAAGCGCTGTCCACGATTTCCAGCAATACCATGCGCTCCATCCGGCGGAATTCTGGATGGTAGTGGTCTTCGACGATCGCCTCGAGTCGTTGCTCGAGTTGCTCATAATCCATTCGCTCGTAGGCCTTCAAATCAAGATCGTAGTCGATCGATTCTTTGAACCACGAGGTGAGAGACTTTGCCGCGCCGTTGGCGTTTTGCAGTGGCACCTCGCCGTTAGCGTTCATCTTCTCAAGCTGAACTTGAAGTGTCTCGATGGAGGCGATCGCTTGCTGCTGACGCTGATGGCTTTTGTCCAACAACAAGTTATGAATCTCTTCACCTCTCTTGTTGTCCAAATCGTCAATTGCCAGCTCCGTTTCAAAACGGCGACTGGCCCAAGTGACGAGGCCTTCGGCATCCAAGAGCGCTTTGGTCTGCGCGGTGGCAGGTTTCACAAAGCGATACATGCCGGCCATTACGGGATAGACGGCTTCTTTTTCAAGGTACGTGGCGACGGCTTTTTCGGAGAAGTGTGCTTTGACATCTTCGGTTGAGGCGTCCTTGAGGGACTCGATATCGATGTCGACGCCAAATTTCGCTCGCGCCCAAGCCTGAGCTGACTTAAGCCCGTATTCCTCATCGAGCATGACATCTGCGCCATCGATTTCGACGGTTTCAATGACACGCCGCGCGTCACCAATGAGTTTTTCATCCAAGCGATCACGGCTGATCTTTTTCAGTTCCTTTTCACTGTAGGTCAGCTTCCAGCGTGTATTCATGAACGATCGCAGGTTGTTCCAGTTCCACTCGGCTTCTTCTTCTGAAAGCGGAAGGTCCTGTTCGATCTGGCCAAGAATATCCGTTTCGGCTTGCCGATAGGCTTCGTCACGCGCGATGCGAATCGCTTCATCTGGTTTGAGATTTCGGAAGACTTTCGGTTCGAGGTACTCGACCGATAATAGAGACGCGGCATGGCGTGAAAAAGTCTCTTGGCCGTAACCTTCGTCCAGAATCGTATCCAACAGGTTCTCGATCTGGTCCTCGATCATGTCTTGAACAATCTCGCGGCAGCTAACGCCGTCGAGGATGCGTTGGCGGAAGCGGTAGACGCGTTTGCGCTGTTCGTCCATGACTTCGTCATACTCCAGCAGGCTCTTTCGCGCCTCGAAGTTGTACTCTTCGCGTTTCTTTTGGGCGCCGTCAATGCGGCGGGAAACCATTTTGCTTTCCATCGGCTCGGGCCCTTTGAAGCCACCCATTTCCAGCATGCGTTTGACAAACGGACCGGCGAAAATTCGCATCAGATCGTCATCCAGCGACAAGAAGAAGCGACTACTTCCGGGATCTCCTTGGCGACCACAACGACCACGTAACTGAAGATCAATCCGGCGAGCATCATGGCGTTCGGTACCCAGCACATGCAGACCGCCACGGCTTTTGACTTTTTCGCCCATCTCGGACATCTGATGTGCTTGATCGATTTGCTCAACGAGGCTATCCCACTCCTCCAGCGGCACGTCCAAGCGCGTTTTGTATTTGGTTTGCAGCTGCGCCCACGCCATGTTCTCCGGGTTACCGCCCATGATAATGTCGGTACCGCGACCGGCCATGTTAGTGGCGATCGTAACGGCATCGAAACGACCGGCCTGTGCAACGATTTCGGCCTCGCGTTTATGGTGCTTCGCGTTGAGGACTTCGTGTTTGATGCCGCGTTTGTCTAACAGCCCTGAAAGCGTTTCGCTCTTCTCGATGGAAACGGTGCCGATCAGGATCGGTCGCCCGGGCAACTGAACTCGATCGACCTTCGACATCGCAAAGGTGTGCTCTTGATCGTCGTAGCGATCTTTGATCACAATTTCGTCATCGCTTTGCGAGATGATTTTTCCCGCAATGAACTCACCATTGTTCAGGAACACCATCTCGTGCCGGTGGTAGTCCTCGATCTCGTTGGCGACTGCTTCCCACTTGTACTTTTCGTTGCAGAAGATCAGATCGGAGTACTCGCGCCGCTGTAGCGGGCGGTTGGTCGGGATCGCGACGACGTCCAGTTCGTAGATTTTGTAGAATTCTTCAGCCTCAGTCATCGCGGTACCCGTCATGCCGCAGATTTTGTCGTACAGTTTGAAGTAATTCTGTAGCGTGATCGTCGCGAGGGTTTGCGTTTCCTCTTTGATCTTGACGCCTTCTTTGGCCTCGACCGCTTGGTGCAGACCGTCGCTCCACTGGCGGCCTTCCATCAGACGACCGGTGAATTCGTCAACGATAATGATTTCGCCTTCTTTGACGACGTAATTCACATCGGCAACGTACAGACCATGGGCCTTGAGCGCGTTGTCGATCAAGTGAGGCCAGTCCATATTGCCGGCAGTGTAAAACGACTCGACACCCGCCATCTTTTCGGCCTTGCGGATTCCTTCTTCGGTCAGTGTCGCGGTGTGATCTTTTTCGTTGACGATATAATCGACGGAGCGTTCGAGCTTTCGCGCGATGCGATCCGCGTCGGCATATTTCGAAGGATTTTGGTGGGCAGGACCAGAGATGATCAGTGGAGTTCGCGCTTCATCGATCAGGATATTGTCAACTTCGTCAATGATCGCAAATGCTAGAGGCCCTTGAGTTTGCTGAGCCTGTTTGGGGAACCGATCGTCACCGCGAGCGGCCGGTCGCATGTTGTCGCGTAGATAGTCAAAACCAAATTCGTTGTTGGTTCCGTAAGTGATATCGCACTCGTATGCCTTTTGGCGATCGGCCGCTGGCATGTTGCTTTGAATCGCGCCGACAGTCAGACCGAGCCCCATGTACAGGGGCGCCATCCACTCCATATCGCGGCGAGCCAGATAATCGTTGACCGTGATCACGTGCACGCCACGACGCTCAAGCGCGTTGAGATACGTCGGTAGCGTCGCGACGAGTGTCTTACCTTCACCGGTGACCATTTCAGCGACAGCGCCGCTGTGCAGGACCATGCCACCAATCATCTGAACATCGTAGTGACGCATCTGAAGAAAGCGCTTGCCACCTTCACGACAAACGGCAAACGCTTCGACCAAAATGTCGTTTGTCGTTTCGCCGTTGGCCAAACGATCTTGGAACTCTTTCGTTTGAGCGACCAGTTCGTCGTCGGTCATCGCCTCGTATTTGCCTTCGAGTTGCGTGATGGCATCGACTTTGGCTTGAAATTTTTTGACTTGCCGCGCGTTGGAAGAACCAAACAGGTTCGTGACCGTACGTTCAAATCCACGGACCAATCCCCCACACACGTGAGTGGTGTTGTCCCAGACTTTTTCCAAGAATTCCATAATGAATTTCCAGCCGGATATATGACCGGCTATATATGTATTAGTTCAGCAAAATGATGCTGGCGTTATTTGAGCCAGCCCACCATTGAGCGCAAGTGCGGCGCAGACGTTAATGGAGTCGCCAAGGTTTATCCATCCCACGTAAATCCCTACCGACACAAGATTATATGGATTCACAGAGCGGGTCAACGCAGATCAAATCATGGTTTCAGCAACAGAAACCGCCGTTTTTGCGGCAAAATGACCATTCTCAGATCATCGCCGACCGGAGACCGCCTGCCAATCTGGCGCGTTGGACGTCTTATTTCGTCACATTAGGCAATTTGCGTGCCTAACTGAAAGAGTGAGGTCATTTTGTTGTTGGCTCTCAGTGCAAAAGTAATTGCTCTAATGTGGCGCGGAGACTTTTTTCTGTTCACCGAAATAGCACCAAAGGCAACCTTGCTGTTTATTGCCCTTGTCGAATGGCGATGAACGCTGGGATGTCTCCGAAATCAACAGTCCCGTCGCAATTGCAATCTGCTTCGGCTTGCAGCGGTTCTCACGGACAAATCGCAAGACCTGTAACCGCGCGATTCCACATGCCCACGGTAGGAACTCGCGATCGGTGTCAAACTGTTCCCATTTCCGCCACAACACCAGACTGGTTTCTTGCAAGACATCGTCCGCTGCATTGGGAGCGGGGAGTAAAGCGTTGATGAACCGCCAGATTTTTCGTTGGTGACGAGTCATCAACAGCACGAACTCTTCAGGATTCTCCGCCATTTTCAAGAAATCTGAAGCTGAAATTTATCAATAATTAATGACTGGAGGTTGGGGCCCAAATTAAGCCACCATGCAATCGAGCACCAAAGGACAGCGTCGCAACAAAATAGATTGCGCTGGTATCGGAAATATTATCAATCCAATTTTGAGATTTCCCTACTTCTAATTTGAAAGCATGTCGACTTTGGTCCCGAACAAGCTAGGGCAGCTGGCGTCGATGAGAGGATCAATC
>CALHPU010000087.1 GCA_938036435.1 uncultured Pirellulaceae bacterium
AACATTAGCGGTGGGACTACGGAGTCGGCGATAGCCGAGGGCAATGGTGTGGTAAACATCAGCAATGGGCAGGTAGGCCGTGTTTTTACTTCCGGAACTGTGAACATCAGCGGCGGGACGCTGCAGGGGACTTTTCAAGCTGTCTCCGGTAGCGTCGTAAACGTCAGCGGGAGCGAGTTTTCGATTGACGGCACGCCATTGAACAACTTGCAGCCCGGCCAGCCTTTCACAATCTCAGATCGGGACGTCGTGCTTTCGGGAATACTGGCCGACGGAGAGCCGTTCAGTCTCGACCTCGTATCTGAATTTCCTATCAACGGAGGAAGTGTGTTTCTCCCCAATGCGACGCTTAATGTGACGTTGGAAGCGCCAATTCTATTGGGGGATGTCAACCAAGATGGTGTCGTGAACTTTCAGGATGTCGGTGCGTTCATCACGATTCTGCTTCGTTCGGTCTTCAGTTTTCTGTTCTCGGGATCCTTCCTTCCTGAAGCGGATTGTAACCAAGACGGTGTGGTGAACTTTGATGATATCCCAGCATTTATCGAGATCCTCTTTAGCATTTAGCCACTGGCGGAGCCGAACGTCAATTTGGGTCCAAGACAAGCGCGTCGCGCTTCGCAGAACTGGAAACGCGGAAACGCTGAGAACGCAGAGGAAATTCTGCGTCTGGAGATGAGCGTTGATTCGCTGGCGACTAACGGTGTCATCGATCCGTGTGCGGTCCTAGCTGAAAAGTGGGGTAAGCATCCTGCTTGCCAGAAATTTAGGCGCGTAAAATTCGCAAGCTGGAAGCTTAAGCCACGACAACCAATCCCGAGCCCAAGTTGAAACAGAGCACCCGAGCCATCTCCTTAAGCTCGCTAACTCTCGCTCCGTCAAAGGCCGCTTCTAGTTGGCCCTTTTCGGCAATTCGTTGGTTTTCTAGCGTGAGCCGCCTTCTTTTTGCAACCTGAAAAAAGTTCCAAATAAAGCCGTGACGCTACTGGCGGATCAGCCACTCAGTAATGGCACGGTGGAAGAGTCCCATCACAGCGAAAACGGTTGTCTATCACGCAATGTTTTTCTGCTTCTTGGGATCTCCATCGGTCTTGTCGAGCGATTTGGTCCGTTTGAGGAGTAGCGATGAGAAATAAAGGTTGGTCCACCTGTCTGATGGCAGTGTTGATGGTCGCCTGTGCGACGATTGCCGTTGAGAACAGTGCGGCTCAGGTTCCGAAAAAACATCTTCGGGAACTGGAGTCCAACTTTTTGCCCGCGTGGCGGCAAGGAGACAATCTCACGATTCTAACTTCGTTGGGCAAAGTTGTTCAAAGGATGTCCGACGATCAGGTTGTTGAACTCGACAAACTGTTTGCCGATGATCAAATGCCTAAGTCTGCTCAGATTCTTGTTGAGGCTCGTTTGCATCTGCTTCAGCACGGTTTAGAGAAGAAGCTGCCCAAGCCGGGACTGCGCGAATTGTTGCTGACGCTGGACAACATTGACGCAGAAATTCAAATGGTGCTTGAGGAGGTCAAGCTCCATGGTGAGAAGCTTGAAGCAGCCACCGGCAACGAATCTTTCGAAGAGTACGAATCTCTGATCTGGGACACCCATGTCCTCGAGCAGAAAATCGGCGCTTCGATAACGCTGGCTGAGTATGCCGTATTTGTTCGCAAAATAAGAGATCGTTTTCTGAGACGGGAACTCGAGCCCCAGCAACGTGAAATTTTGGAAAAGGACTATGCGGTCCTCGGAGAAGAGCTGGCCGAAACGCTTAAAGAGCTTGGCGAGCGTGAAACGCTGGTGAGAATCACAAGATTGAAGTTCGCCAACAACATACTGGCTAACTCCGACAGCCTTAAGGATCGTTACCTAGCCACGTGGGCGCTCGAAACCGATGGGCGTCTGGTACGTGAAGACTTGACCGGAGAAGAGTCTGATTTTTCAAGCCCAGCGCTGAACGATCCTAATCTGCTCACGCAGTTGAACGAACAGGTTAAAGCAGGAGCAGAACTTGCCGGCGAGGAGCTGATCAAGAAAAGCGGATTGTTGTTTACTGGTTTACATTGGTGGATGCGTGGCCGATACGGAATGGGTACCGAGGCGTACGGATTCCTGAAGAGCGACAAAGCAGTGACTTCCGATGCGGCCTTGTTCCCGCTGTACATGCCAGAAAAGACGCCGATTCCAACCAGCCGATACTCTCAATCGGGTGCCATTCCTGAGATCGACCGGCGGCATAACTATATTTGGGAGTGGGAGTATCGAGAGGTTGTCTCTTCTAGAACCACGCGTACGAAAGACAAAGTAACCGATAGGCGCGTGACAAGTGAAACTCAGCTAAGTCGATTTTACTGATGCTCTAACAAAATAATTAGGGGAGTTTCCTCTACAACGACGGCTACGGTCACTACTGAAAGATTTGCCCTTACCCCAACTGACTTAAGAATGGTCCGACGTCTGGTTGGCTTTTATGAGTACGGGAATGCGTTGGCGGATTTAGATCAACTGGTTAGTCTAGCCAACGAGGAGGATCTAGAAGTGATCGACGAGATCATTTCAGACCGCGGAGAGTTTGACGTTTACCTGACCTTGCCAGATAAGTTTACGCCACAGAGCGAATCTTATTCGACGTCAGGTGCCGTTTCGGGTACTCGAGGCTCCGGCAATGAGTTTCGCAAAAGTGGCCTAGCTTGGATTACGGCGCTCGCGCGAGTTGAGTTTGGAGCGATGGTCGCTGGATTTACTGCCGAACCAAATCCGTTCAAGGATGTCACTCCTGATTCTCACGACTACAAAAGCGTAATGCAATTGTTGATGGAAGGGGTCGCGGGGCACTACTCGGGACTTTCAAAGGCACCTCAGTTCGCCAAAAAAGGGAGGGCGAGATATAAAGATGCGACCGTTCAAGTTGCATTGACATTGTCACGCAGAGCCCGAATCGCACGCGCGATGATGGCGCCTTTGTTGGCTCCCGGTCCGTCCGAATACAATCCAGCTCAAGCTTACGAACTGGCAGGGTATAAATCGAAACTAGACGAAGGACAAAAACGAGTGAACGAGGACATCAAGGAGTTCCTCGCTACCCGACGATCGGCAGGAACAACAAGTGGGACGCGTAGGTTTGTCGAAGGTTGTGCTTCAGCGCTTGCCGGTGAAAGACGTGAGTTGGCTGCTGGAACGGCTACGGTCAAACGCTTTCCGGCCGAATAGAGTCAGGAAAAATTTGAAATGAGGACAGGCATGCTACTTTGGCACGCCTGTTTTTTTGTTGATCATTTCTTCTTCATCAATTTCGTCAGCAGTCGATCGAGTTGGTTTGAAAAGCTCTGAACATCTTTTTGGTTAAACGGTTTGGGACCCGATGTCTCCATTCCTGCCGCCCGAAGTTGCTCCATGAGGTTTCTCGACGCCAATCGAGAGTGGATGCTGGCGTCATCGTAGAGTTCTCCACGCGTTCCGATCGCGATGCCGTCTTTTTCCACCACGCGTGCGGCCAAAGGGATGTCGCCCGTCACGACCACGTCACCCGCTTTCATCAGCTCCACGATTCGATTGTCGGCGATATCCGCGCCATCGTGAACGGTAACGCGATGAATGAAATCTGATTTTGGAATCCCAATTGACTGGTTAGCAACCAGAGTCGTTTGGATCTTAAGCCGATCAGCCGTTCGAAACAGCACCTCTTTGATCGCAACGGGGCAAGCGTCGGCATCGACCCAAATCTTTATGTTGCTCATGTTGAAAGGCCGCTATTAAGTTAGTCGTTGAGCGATGTCCGATGGTCGTTGACCGCTACGCGGTCTTCACGCGATTCTGAACAAGCGGCACAGGTCGGCAAAGCACGAATGCTACTCGTTGACGGGGGCAGCAGCAAGCTCTTCAGCGATTTGCTCGATGACGGGCGCTGCAGAGACGTCTTTGCCTTCTAAAGTGGGCTGAACATATCTCAGTATTCCTTCTTGGCCGGAGCCCTTGAAGCGGTCACCTTTTTGCAGCACGGGCCGGCGTTCATTCATCTCGCCGAACTGTCGACTGCCAGCGGCTTGGCAGGGAAACCAGTGACCTTTGCCGTCTTCGTCTAACAAATAGAATTCAGGATAGGTGTGACCCGGAATCCAAACCGCCCGCGCCGGAATGTTTCTGGCACGACAAATCGCAATGAACAGAGATGACAATTCTTCACAGTCACCGTGGCCCGAATCTAACGCTTCCAAGCAACTGTGGATCTGTCTGTCGAATTTGTACTCGACGTTCCTTCTCACCCAATCATAGATCGCTTCCACTTGGTCCCAAGCAGGTTCGTCTGCATGTTCTTCAGCCAATGTCTTTGCTATTTGAACAATTTTCTTATGCTTGGTTTCGATAAACGGGCTAGGGCCAAGGAAGTTTTTCTTCAGGTTCCCACGGGGGTTGGAATCAAAAACAAATCGTTTTGGATTGGTGGGAGGGGCAATAGGCAGTTTGGTAATTTTGAAAGTGAGGGCCGTGATACCGCCTTGCTCAGGTTGAAGCGATGCAATCTTAAACACCATTTGCCTCGCAAACACATTTTGCTTCGCTGAAGGCTTGATTGCTTTTATTTTTACTCTTCTGACTCCGTCGCCAAATTCTTCTTCAATCAACTCAACGGTTTGCTCGGGACATTCGATCGGAACCGGAGAAGTCGCAACAATTCCTTTTGCGTGCCCGGGGTTGTTGATGGAAAGTCCAAAACGCCAGTACGAGGTGCTGTGTTCCTGAATTTCTTGCCCCTGAGTAGCTTCCGTTTCGTCGGACGGTGCCTCGTTTTGCGCGAGAAGATTTCCCGCCGCAATGAAGACGGTGCAGTAGACGATTGTGTGAGCGAACAAGCGTAGCACTAGTTGTCCTCCAGCACGCGCGGTTCGCGCACAAAATTCATGGCCTTCGGACTGACCGTTCCAGAGATGCCTTTACAAATACCGGTTGCAGGCACAAATTTTCGACGCCCTTTTTCACCGGGAACTTTGATGTTATCTCCCTTTTGTAAAATCAGCTTGGGTTCGACCGTTTTTCCAAACGCCGGCAATCCTACTAAGTCGCACGGAAACCAGTGGTGAGTGCCAGCGCCGTCGTCAAGCATGAATTCGGCATACGATCCAGTGTCGTGATAGACGGTTCGCGCGGGGATTTTAATGCTGCGGCACATGGCAATAAACAGGCTGACAATGTCATCGTTGAAACCCTCGCCTTTGACAAATGCTGCTTGAGCACCGAGATACTGAGCGCCCGCAACCTCCGGTAATTGTTCGATGTTGTTTCGAACCCAATCGTAAATGGCTTGTGCCTTGCCCCAAGCACTGTCTTGGGCGGCAGCCAATTCTTCGGCCTGTTTCCGTAGTTTCTTGTTGCGAAAGTTAATACCCTCGCTGGTCATAAGAAAGCCTTTGACATTTTTGTCTTTGTGATCCGGC
Organism: uncultured Pirellulaceae bacterium; assembly: GCA_938036435.1. Lineage (GTDB taxonomy): Bacteria > Planctomycetota > Planctomycetia > Pirellulales > Pirellulaceae > Mariniblastus. The sequence continues at coordinate 5,421 of CALHPU010000087.1, forward strand.
AGCTGAAAAATGGAAGTGTCCGAAGGTAGGTTGATAGCCATGGTCGTAACCTTGTACGTCATTAGCGCGACCACTGTTTGTTTAGATTCGATGGACCTACCATGAAGCACCAACCGTTGAAGACCTTGAAGCTGCTCCACTTCTTGGACCTCGAAATTTCCCGGAACTTCATCGTTAAAAATACTGACTTCCTGCTCCGGCCATTCTTGTGGCACAGGAATGTACGCCAATACGTCTTTAATCGGTTGCCTGCCGGTTTTGATGACGACGCCGACGCGGAAACCCTGTGACTGCGGACGACCAAAGGTCGGCGTGTACGACTCGCCATCTGTTGAGCGATCAGCATCCTCGACTAGCGGAGATGCCTTCGTCGCTTCTGTTGGCGACGGTGTTGAACTGGTTTTGGCAGGCGTGTTGGCGGATGGTAATTTTTTCGCGCTAGAATCCTCCGTCAAATCTATTGTTGGTTTGGCAGCTTTCTTTAGCTCGGTGCGCTTTGTAGTTTTCGTCTTTTCTTTCTTCGTAGCTTTCGCAGCTGGGCGCGGGGCACTGCCACTACCCTTGCGGATCCAAAATTCTTCGGCTTGTATCGCCGAAGAGAGACCGAGCACGATGATGACCGTCAAGGTTGCAGTGAGGGAAATCACTGGTCCGATTTTCGAAAAAGTATTCATAGCTCATTTCCTGTAACGGATCATCACTGCGCGAGAGACGCCGTCAGAGTTGCACCAACGATACACTGTACACGTTCGACATACAGACTATCGACCCGCCCAGTCGCTGTTCGCTACGAAGATGCGGTTATGCCGCTTGTACCGGTCTCCACCAGTCTACTCAAGAAATTCGGCCGCGTTATGGTGCATTTGGCCGCGCGTGACAACCGAAGCGAATCCGGAATCCGATGCCGCTTGCATGAGATCAACGTGAACATGCTGAGCGTAGCCAATAATCGGCACACAATCATCTTGGACCGCAGTCAATTGATCCGCCAACGTCGCGATAGCCTCGACGGCCAACCCGGGCGTCTGCAGGTCCACCAGCACGCGTGAGGCGGCAGTAGTTTTCGCCAGTTCGAGTAGTTTCGCGACCGACGGTACGATTTTTAGGTCGAGTTGACTTCGACGCGCCACAGCTTGCACGTTGGAGGCCATCATCAGATCTTTTGTCAGATAGTAGATCATGGTTGTTCCGTTATCGGAATCGTTCCAGCAGACGGGAGGCGGTTGATTGTTTCGTCACTTTCGGCACCAAAACAGGGTACGGCTGAGCATCACAGACAATCTTTTCCTTGGCCAGTGATGGGAGCGAGTAGGGCACGATCGTGTTGGGGCGTCCGGGAAAATTATGGATCTTGCCCTTATATTTTAGAATCAGTTCCACGACCTCCGGGTTCTGGGTCTTATTTCCTTGGCCGTCTTCGCGTACGATCCAGTCAAAACTACCAAGGCAAACAAAGCTCTCGTTGCGATCGTGGAACTCGTATGCTTCCACACCCAGTTTACGAAACTCTTGGGTCAGCAGGTGGGCTTTCATGCTGGCTTCGGCAAGTTTGCTGGATTGAACTTTTTTCTTATTGCGGCGAAGCCATTTCAATTCACGTTCCGTTTCCTCAATTTCGCCAAGATTGAAAGTGGATTCGCCTTGGAATGAGGCAACGCGAACGGTGTAGACGCCCGGATTGTTTAGCAAGCTGTGTTTGATTTCTCTGCTCTTGTTCAGCTTGATGACAAAGTCGTCCAGCTTTTGAGATTCAAAATACTCGTCCGGCAGTAGCGGATTTGGCAGAAGAAATGCAGCGCGAAACGCGCCGTTTCCAGTAGTGGTTCCTGCGGGAAGATTTTCGCTGTTGCTTCGCCATTGACGAATTCTCTCAGCCGAAAGATCGGATTCGGCTGCTCCGGTAAGCGATGCATCCATCGAATCAGCCGTCAGGGTTTTGATTTTGCTGAGCGTCTTTTGAGCCTGTGCGTCGTCAATAGTGGGGAAGTCGCCAACCATGACGGCCACTTCTTCGTAACTGGCAGTCGTGGCTGGTTCCATTTTCGCCTGCACGATGTGGTGCTCCGTTGCCGAGTTCTCATCGATCGTCCATGTTGGAATCGCGTTGGATTGAAGTTTTTCCGTGTGGTCAAATTCGTGTCGGAAAACGTATGCTTTCAATCCATGTCGGCCGCGTAGTTCCTCGGCCAAGTTTTCCGCTTTGCGGATACCAGCGTCGCCAGAAAATGAAGCGCACATCACCAACCAAGGCCCAGATCGCTCGCTGAGCATCAAATCATCGGCGTTGCGGTCGGCTCGAAACGGCAGATTCAACTGCGCATAAGCCGTTGAAACGCACAATAGTGCTGTCAGCATGACAGCCACGAAGGTACAGTTCGCTCGCAGTGAAATATTCATGATGGCTCCGATAATCGTGGGTGTTTCCGTGGTTCGATTAGGTTTTCGGGCCGACGGTAGCAATTTCGATTCACCCAAACCAGAGAGATCTAGAGAATTTTGAGGATATCGCTCAAGTTTTAAGTCGCCTTAACCGGGCAGTGAACTGGTCTAACGTGAGAAAAACTCCCCATTTTAAAGTGAATTTGAACACGATTGGCAATTAAGGGGTTGAATCACTCATTGCCTGCCTTATTGTTTAGTTAACGCGTCTCCATCTGCCGCAGTAGTCGAGTAATTATTCTGGAATGAAGTTATGCAATACAGCTTTCGATTGGCCGAACTTTTAGGGCATGTTCCCGATCCACGTAAGCGTCCCGGTACGATCAAGGCAATCGTTGAATACACAGGTCTAGACCGACATCAGGTCGCGGCGCTGCTAAAGAACGAGGTCAAATACATCCCACTGAAAGCACTTTCAAGGCTGTGTGATTTTCTCATCGAGCACGGCCATGCAACGGCAGAGCAACTTCCCGGAGCACTGTTTGCGGTCGAACCCGAGAACTTCTGGGAGCTGCTTGCTCGCCGGAAGCGGTTGGAGATGTGTGTCGGCGTTCGCAAGGACGTGACTCCCGAGAATCCGGATGTGTCTTTTGTGGTCGCCTCTGACTCAGTGCTCTTGGGTGAACTACTCAACGGCGTCACGACTCTTGGCGGTACGGCCAAACTAAGAAAAGACAACGGCAACATCGCCAGTGTTGCTGCCGATACTTTGCCGCAACCTGAACATTTGAAACAGTCATTGGTTTGGAGTCCCGGACAGGCCGACGAATCGGAAGTGGCTCGCCGCGCGAAGAGCGTCTATGACGGGTTCTCGGATTCCAAAGGTGACAAGGCGTTGGTGGGCATTGGATCGACCAAAAGTAACCCCGTCGTTGAAATCGTATTGGCGCGGGCGTTCAATTGCGACCCGTTTGTTTCCGAAGACGACATCGATGCAGCCAACCAACGATCGGTTCCGTTCTTCATGCGATACCGCGACAACGATCCGCACCCGGGATCTTGTATCGCCGGCATGTCCCTTAGCAAGCAGGATCAGAATTTGAAAGCTGGCATCTATTACGAGGATGCGACTGGCAAATGGGTTCGGTGTGGCAGCGACAGAGCGCGTGAGGAAGTCGCGTTTGTGTTTTATGTTCACCGAGAATCGCAAGGGCGACTTGAGATGGTGATGGGTGGATTTTCTGGTCGAGCGACTCGTTTGTTGGCTCGTGCCCTAGCGACTCGCGCCGAAGATTTCTGGCCACCGGTTTACCAAGCTCAAGGGTTGCAGATTGGCGCGTTCATCGTGCAGTTCACAATGCCTGCTGGCAAGAAAGAGGTCGACATTCTTCGGACCGACCTTGTTGCCACTGCTGATGTGACTCCCATCCCTGCCGAGGCGATAGCGCGGCGTTTGGAAAAACGGATGAACAAGTAGATGTCCGTACCGCTGGAGGGCTATCTTGCGGCGAACTGTTCGGCGTACTGGACCATCCAAGCATCCAAACGCTGGTGAAATTCTTCCAGCGACGCGTCCAGTAGGTCGACGAAGTGATTCCATGCGAACATTTCTTTGTCCCGAATCGTTCCTTTGCCCGCGATGTTGACAACGTTGTACTCGTTCTGGGGCTTTACCGTCAGTTCTATACGGCTGAAAAAGGAACCTGCCCGACCATCGTCGCCTCGGTCCAGATCGTTTCGATGAATCGCGCCGCCCCAGCCCTTGGAGCCATAAAGCGTTTCGTACTCAAATCCGGGGAAGTGCTGGGCCATTTTTTTGAGATTGACCTCAATGTATTCGGACAGCTCCAGTCGGTATTCGTTGTGCCGGTTTCGTATGTCTTCGGCGGATAGTGACTTGAGTCGTTCGGCGTCTTTCAAACGGGTATGGCGTTGCTGCCCACGCTCAATCGCGTTTTCGAGTTTTTTGTCAAAGTCCATGTCGCTAGATTTTTTGTCTGGGGGCTACCAAGAGTCGGGAGACGATTGCTGAAGATTGCTGAAGACTCGATGGCGATATTCTTGGAGGCCGCCATCGAAAGTCAGGCTGTTGTTCGCAACGTCACAATTTTACTGTTTCTTCTTGCCACCTTTTTCATCGCCTGTTTGCTTCTTGAACTGAAGCAAATCGGAAAACGATCGCATGGGTGCTTCGCCGGCGATCATTTCTTCAGTGATAGGGATGATTGGTTTCGGTTTTGCCGGTGGTCTACGTGCAAACTTTTCACGCCGATTAGTGTTTGATTTCGGACCCGATTTAGGACCACCTCGGCGATTTCCACCGGGTTTACCACCGTAGTTTCCTTGTTTACCTTCGTTCTTGCCACGGCGTTTGGAGTCCCCATCTCCGGAACGGGAGAAACGTTGTTTCTTGGTTCCCGGTGGAAGCGCAGTTAGTTTCGCGCGGCGTCGCTCGGTATCAACTTCCACCACCCAGACTTTCATTATGTCCCCGACGGCAAATACTAGCTGAGGATCGTTGATGAATTTCGTGGTGAGTTGGCTAACGTGGACAAGGCAACTTTCACCAAGCCCGATGTCGACGAAGGCTCCAAAATCGACGACGTTGACAACTTGAGCGTCCAGTTGTGTGCCGGGTTTGAGATCGTTGATTTTGATGAGGCCGCGTCGCATGATGGGCTTGCTGGTTTTCTCACGCGGATCCCAAGATGGCTTGCGGATGGTCCGCACCAAGTCAGTCATCTGCATGCTGCCGATGGACCTTTCTTTCCCGATTGCATCTAGATCCAACGCCATCATTCGATCAATGATTGCTTTACGATGGAGACGAGCGGTCCTTTGGTTTTCGCTTTCACCAGAGGCAGGTGCCGCCACCTTCTTTTCTTGTGCTTCTGGTTGCTCTACCGGGCTGGCATCTGTGGGTGCTTGAGTATCTGTGGGTGAAGCTTCCGCGTCGGTAGCTTTGGTTGGTTCAGTAGCTTTCGTATTGGTTTGTGCGGTGGCAGCAATATCCTGAGACTCCGAACTGGCCTCGGAAGCGGTGGGAGCCTTGGCCGGTCTTTGGGGTTTGGAAAAAAGTTCTTCAGGGGTTGAGTCTGCTTTGGAAATCAGCTCGGTAGCAAGCTCGTAGTTTTCCGGGTGGATTGCCGTCGAATCGAGCGGATTGTCCCCACCATTGATCCGCAAGAAACCGGCAGCCTGAACAAATGTTGCGTCGCCGAATCCATTAACGTTTTTCAGTTCTTGGCGGTTTTTGAAAGGGCCATGTTCTTGCCGATACTCGCAAACACGTTTGGCCGTCAGCGAGTTCATCCCGGAGACGAATTTAAGCAGAGAGGGGCTGGCGGTATTCACATCGACGCCAACTCGGTTGACGCAAAACTGAACCACGTCGTCGAGCGATTCGGCAAGGTGCTTGGCTCGAATGTCGTGTTGATACATTCCAACGCCGATATTGTGCGGGCTGATCTTGACCAACTCTGATAAAGGATCTTGCGACCGGCGGGCGATCGAGATTGCGCTGCGAACTGCTGGCGTGACATCCGGTAACTCTTCACGACCGACTTCGCTGGTGGAATAGATACTTGCCCCGGCTTCGTTGACCACCATATAACGAACGGGATTGTCTGTCAAAAATTCCGCAATGCTGTCGGAAACCAGCTGCTCCGTATCACGGCAGCCGGCACCGTTACCGATTGCGATAAGGTCAATTTCGTGCTGCTTGACTAGATCGGCGACTTTTTTCTTGCTCGATTCACGTCGTTCTGTATTGCCAATGACATAGACGTGATCGGATTCAATGAAGGTACCCTGAGCATCGACGATCGCCACGGAGCAACCACTCTTGAAGCCCGGGTCAATTGCCATGACGCGTCGGCGTCGAATTGGCGGCTGCAACAATAGGTTTTTCAGGTTGGTCGCAAACACGTTGATGGCGTGTTTCTCTGATTTTTCGGTCAGCTCTCGTCGAATCTCTCGTTCGAGACTTGGGATAATCAAACGCGTGAGTGAATCGCTGACGCATTTTTCGAGAAACGGTTTGAAGGGGTGGTTTTCAGGCACCAGTTCCGCGACCGCCGTTTCAAGTACTTTGGCTTCGTCATACTCGATCTTGACCCTCAGCCTATTGGCGCGCTCGCCTCGGTTGATCGCAAGAACTCGATGATGAGGCAACTTGCGGAGGGCTTCTTTGAAATCGTGGTAGTCCTTGAACGAATCGTCGGACTTCTTCTTTTTCTTTTTTTTCTTCTTCTTTTTCTTTTTCTTGGGAAGAACAGCAGTCGCAGGCTGTTTATCAGCGACCGCCGGTTTATCAGCGACCGCCGATTTATCAGCTCCTGTCGGTTTGTCGGCGACCACGGGTTTTATCGCGGCCGGATCGACAACAATTTTAGCTGCCGCGGTTTCGCCAGCCTCGGGTTTTAGCTCGGTCGTCTTTTGGCTTTCCGTTGGTTCTTTTGTTTCACCGGCTTGTTTGTCGCCCGATGGTTCGGAGTCTGCGGCGCTCATTTTGCATGTGATTTTTGAGGTTCCATCATCCGGCTCGGGAGGTTCTTCGCCATTTGCCGCAGGCGTGGCAGATGCCGGGTCTGCATTCGTTTTATCGACATCGGATAGGTTGGATTCAACGGCAGCTGCATCGGCTTTCTCCGCTGGCTTGGAAGAATCCGCATCAGGCGCAGGCTCAACAGCTGGTTTCGGATCAGCAACGGCGTCGTTAGGCGTCGCATCTGGCGGAGAAGCAGCCGAGGATTCTTGCTTATCAAACCCAAGGCTTCCTTGAACTTTGTCGTCGCCCTTGCTTGCGGTTTCTTTTTTGGGATCCTTTTTCGCAGGCTGGTTTTGTTCTACTTGTTTGGAGACTAGCGCGCCTTGCTCCCAAAGAATTTTTCTGAGCTTGGATCGCAGTTGCGAGTTCTCGCTAAATCGTTCGGCCAGTAAATCGCCGACCCCCTTAATGACTTCATCGACAGAGGAAAGCCCTTTGTCCACCCGCACGTAGCTAGTGGCCTGTTGGGACATATCCTTCTCGGCAGCGGTGCTTGAAAGGATCGAATCAGCCAGTGGCTCCAAGCCCTGATGTCGAGCCGCTTGGGCGCGAGATTGTTTTTTTGCTTTGAACGGATGATACAAATCCTCTAGCCGCCTCGACGTGGTGGCCTTGTCAATCTCCAACCTCAGCTCTTCGGTCAGCTTCGATTGCGACTCGATCGATTTGAGAACGAACGTTTTTCGTTCGCCAAGAGAGCGCAGGCTGGCTACGCGTTTCTTGATGGAGAGCACCTGTTCTTCATTGAGACCACCGGTTTGGTCTTTGCGAAAACGGGTGATGAAGGGAATTGTGTTGCCTTGATCAAGTAGTGCGACGGTACGCTCTACTTTCTCGGGCGGCAGCTTCAAATCACGTGCGACAATTGAGAGATCGATATTCATGGGACTATCCGGGGGGACTATCCAGTGTTTGACAGGCTGGAACATGGTCGCCAGCTTTGGAGTGGTTGTCATTGATTTTTTGAAGAGACGGCAGCTAGACAACCCGGTTGATAACAAATTAGCAGACTCCCCCGGATTTTATCACGCTTGGCAAGCAGCGAGAACGGGGGAGACAGCTCTGACAGGGGTTCCGGCGAGAATCTGTTAAGACTGGATAACGCCCCTTCCCCGCAAAATTGGAACAATCTGAATAGTTAAGCACATACTCAAGTGTTTTAGCTGCACTGAGAACTTAAAACCGCCCTGAGGCTTTCCATACGGCACATTACCTTGAAATCCCCTCCAATTAAGTCTTTTCCTATCCACCCTAGTCAATTCCTCATGGCAACTGCTAACAGTAAGTCCACCGCGCAGTTTCTGCAGACGGATCGAGAAAAGCTGGTCGGCGGGCGGAGGCTTGTTTCCGATTCGATTGCCACCGGGGTGATATTTGCCCTGTGCCTGACCGTAGGGCAGAAAATCATTGGGTTTGTTCGCGGGATTCTTTTCTGTCGATTCATGACCGATCAAGAGTTGGGCCAGTGGTCGATGGCGTGGAGCTCGATGATGTTGCTGGCTCCTTTGGCCGTGCTCGGTCTTCCGGGGTGCTTCGGTCGGTTTACCGAGTTCTATCGAAGCCGCGGCCAGTTGAAATCGTTCATCTCTCGCATCGCATGGATTAGCATCGTGATGACCGGGCTGTTGGCGATTGCAATGGTCTCCTCACCAAAGTGGTTTTCAAATGTCATTTTCGGATCGACCGAACAGGTTCAATTGATCCTGTTTCTTGGCGGTACGATTGTGGTTGTGACGGCATCAAATTTTCTGTGCTCATTGATGGAGTCCCTTCGTCAGGTACGTGTCGTAACCGCGATGCGATTTGTGACAGGCGTTGTGTTTGCTGTCGCAGGGGTTTGGTTGATTTCCAGTTGGGAAAATAAAGCGGCTGCTGCGGCGACGTCTTATGCCATCGCTTGCTTTTTTGGGATTTTGCCAGCGGCTTGGGTGTTTTGGAAGTTTCGAGGCACGGGCCTAGAATCGGTAGAAGCAACCTATCTTCCGCACCGAGAGATGTGGAAACGAATCGCACCGTTTGCCATTTGGTTGTGGGCGTCGAACTTCTGTCATAATTTCTTCGAAGTGTCAGATCGATATATGCTGATTCACTGGTCGTCAGAGTCTCATGAATTGGCGCAGGGTTTTGTCGGTCAGTATCACAGCGGTCGTGTCGTGCCGCTGTTGTTGGTCAGCGTCGCCACGATGTTGGGCGGTGTGCTCATGCCCTATATGAGCGCTCACTGGGAGGCTGGCAGGAAAGACAAGGCCATCGAACAGTTGAACTGGACGGTGAAACTCATGTCGATCAGCTTCACCGCCGGTAGTGTTTTAGTGCTTCTATTTTCTCCAGTATTGTTTGACTGGATCCTGCAAGGGCGGTACAACGAAGGACTGCGCGTGTTGCCATTGACGCTGGTTTACTGTATCTGGTTCTGTCTGTTTGTTGTTGGGCAGGATTACTTGTGGACTGCGGAAAAAGGCAAGTGGGCTGCGTTCTCGATTTTTGTGGGGCTGGTCGTCAATATTGTTTTGAACATGCTCCTGATTCCAAAGATGGGGCTTACAGGCGCGGTTGTTGCAACCACGCTGGGTAATGCAATCAATGTTGTCATGATTTTTGGCTTCAACCACCTGTTTGGTTGCCGAGTCGACAGGGGGATTGTCTTTTGTGCGCTGACGCCGCTGGTATTGCTGGCCAATTCGTGGCTCTCTGCACTAGCGATCGCGCTGATCGCGTTTTTGACTTGGAAGACCAATTGGTTCTTCAGCGACAGCGAAAAAGCAGCCGTTGGCCAGACATGTGGAAGTCGTTTGGCCAAGCTGAAGCGAATGCTGGGCTAGGCTGCGTATTTACTTCTTGGGGCGAAAGGCGACGATTCTTCGCGGATCCGTTTGCAGTGATGGACCGTTGATCAGATCAACGCAGTAAGGCACCGCAGCGAACACCGCATCCAAACATTCGGCGATTGCTTTGGGGCTGCCGGGAAGATTGATTAGGAGTGCCCTGCCACGGATGCCGGCTGTTTGGCGTGATAGGATCGCCGTTGCCACTTTGGTCAGTGAAACGGCCCGCATTTGTTCGCCAAACCCGGGCATCATTTTTTCGCAGACCGCTTCAGTAGCCTCAGGCGTCACGTCGCGTACGGCGGGCCCAGTTCCGCCCGTGGTAACGATCAAACAGCAACCGTGTTCGTCGGCCATCTCGATTAGCGTTTGTTCAATCAAGGCTTGGTCGTCGCTAATGATTTTCTCTACGCTATGCCAATCCGATGTCAGCACTTCGTCTAGATATTGCTTTACCGCCGGTCCGCCGCGGTCTTCGTACTCGCCTCGACTTGCTCGATCCGAAACGGTAACGATGCCAATTAGAGCGGCGCTGGAATTCGGAGGGCTGTTGGATTCTGATTGATTCATGGCTTGGGTAACGTTGTTTTTGCGAACTGATTGGCAAGCACGTTGAGTGCTGAAGCATGATTGGGATCATAAGCGATGGTTGAAACCGTGACGCTTCCTTGGCTGGCAGCTTTGGTGTCGGTCAGAATAGGAGACGGCTCAGGTGCGGGAGCATTGGTTGCCCAAAAGTAGTTTTGGTTTTTGGGATCAGTTCCTTTCTGAAAATGATAGCCCAGCGGATTCGTCTCAACGGGAACGAAAACGGGCGTCACGTCCGTCGACTGGACCTGACGCGGGACGTTTATATTGACGACAGATTTGGCTGGTAATTGCTCCCAGTCGATTTTTTCGATGATCGACCAAGCGATTTCGGCGGCGCGATCAAAATTCGCGTCCTCCGTTCCCTCGACACTGACCGAAACTGAAGGGATGCCAAACATCGAACCGGCAAGCGCGCCAGCGACTGTCCCCGAGTGACAGACGTTGATCCCGACATTCAGCCCAAAATTAATGCCGCTGATAATGAGATCCGGTCTCCAAGGAGCCAGTTCATGTATGCCCAGTTTAACGCAATCCGCTGGCGTGCCATTGATGCTGTAACCGAGCGATTGCTGATGTTGATTCTGGATAGGTTTGGCATGCAGTGGCCGCAGGAAGGTGATCGCTTGGCTGATGCCCGACTGCTCGGACTGAGGGGCCACGATAAAAATTTCGTGCTTTTCGCCTAAATGCTGTGACAGTGCTTTGAGGCCTTTTGCGAAGAATCCGTCATCGTTTGTAATCAAAACTTTCATAGAGAAACGTGGCTCCCAAGCTAATTCATTTGCGAATTACCTATTTTGACCATCAAAGCCTTATTGAACAGGGTGCAATCTAAAGCATCAAAAGCAACTGTGCTGGCACGGGAGCTATCGCGGTCGCGTTTCCGGTGGTCGATTCCTCTTGCGGCGGTCGTCAAGCGTCTGTATAGGTATTTTGAAAGTTGAGGAAAACGTGCGGCAGTCTCCGGTGTCTGCGGCCAAATTCCTCGGCGATTGAAGCTTGGTTCGAAGGAACTTGGACGAAGCACGAAAATGAAACACCTTAGCTTCAGCCGTAAGTGAGCGAATCGCGGGACTCTCTCACTAATCCTCCCTCCTGGGGACGAGCATTAAGTTATCCTGTTGAAATGGTTTCTGGGTCAATCGTTTCTTCAGGTGCTCACGGCTGAGCTTTCACTGGCACCGAAGTGGCTTGCCGCTTCGGTGTCGGGGATACACTAGCGCCGTTCAGATTCTGATCGGCGTTTTTTCGTGCGCCTCTGCCTACTCCACGGTTGACTACGTGGTGGACAATACTTCCGGGAGCGGGGCGGCTCAGGTCGCGACGAGGCACAACGCGAGAATCAAAGGTTTTTACCAAAGGCTCTTAGTGGTCTGTCAACATTTAATTTTAGGGTAGCTGGATTCGCCAGAATTCAGTTCAGCAGTATAAAACCGAAGTCTGGCGACTCCGGCTACGATGACACACTCTAACTTCCATCCCTGACAAACCACTAGCAAGCGGCAAGCCAGAGAAGTTTGCATTGGTTGCTGCGATGCGAAAGCTAGACAATGTTTACATTTTTCGCTTCCGGAGTGCTGAATATGGCTTTCGTTGGTTTTTGGAGTGCTTCGTTGAAGACTAAAGGAACTCATGGGCTGAGTATAATAAAAGTAATATCGGTGGTGGACCGCTGGCCTTCAAGCGCGAGATCAATCGCTTGTCCAATTTAGAAACAAAAAGAGTGTCGAGGCCATGGAACACATTGCAAGGAACTTTGATTGGTGCCATTTTTTCTCTGGTAATCTTTTCATCGACAGGAGTGTTTGCGGGCAGTCCTCGTGTCTAAGCAGGGACGATAAAAAGTGCCAGAAGCCAATATGAGGTGTCTGGAACCGAATTGACGATTGAGTGAGAAAAAATGGTGGCAAACCGAGAACTAGACAATAAAGCGGCGATTATGATTGTCATCGAACATCTTGGTGACGTTCAACCGGGACAAAAATGCTCTGCTGTGTTCTTTGATCGAGAGAAGATTCGACGCGAGAAAGAGTTTCACGCAACTTTGTACAGCCAGAACGGCGTTCACGATCCCGACACGCTTCATGCGATGGTAGAAGCCAACGTGCCTAGTGACCCTTACTGGTTGGTCTCGATCAAACCTACCGGAGGGACGTTGGGGCAAACTCGTACTCGCAGAGTAGATCACC
>CALHPU010000088.1 GCA_938036435.1 uncultured Pirellulaceae bacterium
ATTACTGATGACCACGCCATCGGCGCCCGCTGGAATGTCGATTCCATTAGCCTGCAGGACCTGAATCCACGTTGTCATCTGTTCTGTGACATTGACGGTATCACCAGCCGCTGGCGTTGTTGTTGTGGTTGTTTGTGCTGAAACACTCGATACGCCGGCAGTTGCAATCAAGCACGTTGCCATTAGTGCACGCATTAAGTTTTTGAATCTAATGATTTTCATTGAACTTGTTCATCTATAGTTTAGGAGCGAATAGTTTCTTTGTTTTCCCTGGGACACCAACAGTTGTCATCGCAAGGAAGAACCATTGCGTCGAAGTCAGGAAAATATGAACATCGAAAAGTTACGTGCGATCTTTCACAACCCGGCGATTTGCCTTAGTGCGACCTCTTACAACCTAGTGGGTCGCTTCAACTAGAAGTTAGACTGGCAATTTGGCTCGCCCAATTTCAGACAATACCTGTACCGAATGCCGAATTCTGGCGACTTCGGTCACCCCAAAATCTCAGCGGGACATCGCACTGGTTGTCTTTATGTGACCAACCTCGTAAAGAACGCCACACATGCGGTTTGTAAAAGCCGTTTGAAATCGTATTCAGCCGGCAATTTTATTTGCGTGTGAACATTTACATCTACCGCATGTGATGTCCGGAAATCTCTCCGTGCTGAGGCTTATTTGCGTCGGGCAGTCTTCCCCTTAATGAGGCCCTTGAATATGACAGGTTGAAAACTTCCGCGTCATTTCCTCTATAGCGAAACACCAATTCGTAATCGGGATGAAGCACCAGCGACCATTGCCAATTCGATTGGCAATCGAATCTACGTAGAGGTGCTGGGCGGTCTATTTTTCGACCAAAGGCATCTCCATATCACACCACGTCGTCGGTCTTGCCTTGTTCCGTTTCGGGGGAAAACGAAAAAAGGGACGCATAGGCTGCGTCCCTTTGGATCGAATCTGCTCGAGATTTTCGTTTCTACTCTGGCCTGCCTTCGGAGCCGTGAAAGAAATTGTGCCACTTTTGAACTGTCTCCATCGACATCATATCGAGCTGACTTCTAGATACTCCATTAGCCATGAGGTCATCGCTGTGATCGTTCCAGAGATGCGTGCGCATATCGCCAGGCCCCTCGTAGCCGTAGTCTGGACTGATGATCTGCGTCGTTTCTTGCCCATGAAAATCTGAACCATAGATAGCATCACCGTAAACATTACCGCCCTGAACAGTGGCACCGTGAACGGTATCAGCTAGCACACCACCTTCTTGGACGACACCTTCTTGAACGACACCTTCTTGGACGACTGTGAAACCGCCATAAGTCTGAGTTGCTGCTCCCGCCGATTCATAGGGGGAAACTTGAGTTTGTGGCAAATCGAAGACTGGAGTTGGGTCAGCCACGTAGTGCCCCGACGCTGCTTCATAGGAAGTGTGAGACTGAGAGTACATCTCAACTGGCAAGTAGAACTCTTGAGCAAATCCTATTGATGCGGATAAAGAAATCGTAGCGAAGCAAATCGCCGACGCAAAAGATAGAGGACGATACATTATTAGAACCTTCGAAGGTCGGAGTGAGAAAGAAAAAGGAAGCTTCTGGTGGGTTAAAGAAGACACATTAATTAAAGCCATTTCGCATGCCAACGATGTCTTTTCGATTTATCCATCAAATACGAAAAATCACCAAGGGTGATGGATTGGCCCTTGGGTGATTAGTGCGCCTTTCTTTGAGTAAATTGGCTTTGTACTGGGTGAGGATTCAAATTTAAACTTCGGGGCCTAGAGTCTTTATCTTCAACCAACGTACGAGCGGCAACAGAACAGCCATAAGACCTAGCGACACTAGCAGCACCACCAACAGCCCCGCTCCAAAAGCAAAAAAGCCCTGACGGCCGATGGCCCAAACATGATTCCAGTTGAAGATTGAATACACCGCGCCGAAGGCAAGGTACGGGCCGAAAGCCAAATAGCTATCGCGAAAAATGGCAAACAGGACCATTGCACAAACCATCGCTGCAATGATGCCGTAGATAAAACCAGATACTGATGCCTGCCAGCCTATGAAGGTGCCGATCATCGCCATCAGCGTCACATCGCCAAACCCCATAGCTTGCATGCCCAACACCGCGCCGCCGACCAATCGAATTCCCCAAATCAATCCTCCGGCCACGGCCATACCGATCACGGCCCCCATCAAGCTGATCCAGTTCTCGTTCGGCAGCATCATCCACGCCGACACCAGCAGCGGCAGTCCCACAACCAGCAACGCGATTAAAATTTTCGTCAGCCCAAAAGGCCCACGCTCAACAGTGCGAATGGCACATGCCGTCTTTCGTTTTGGCCGTAGCACCGACGCAAATGTAAACTTGATCCCTTTGCCAAAGCCCAGATGAAACGGGCTGATGCGGGGAAATAACGAGAGGATCCAGATCGTGAAAACACCAATCGCCAGCGCTAGCCCTATCCAACTAAAACACCAGTGCACCGCTGGCGGCGGATCAAATGGATGCGGCGACCGAAAGTTGATCCACTCAACCATCGCGCCTCCAGCACCGGCGGCCATCTCTGGTAATCGCGACGAGGGTAAAGCTGCGGCAATACACAAACCGGCGATTGTTCCCGGAACTGTAATTTGATCGGGAATCAAACGTTCGTCAAAGTCGATAAACGTTGCGATAAATAGGAGCGCTATCAAAAGCGTGTGCGACCAAAACCAAATCTCGGCGTAAGTGCTCCATTGAGCCATCACGGGCAAGTTACCGGCATGAAATCCCAGTAGTCCCCCGCCGAGCTGCCAGTGCCAGAACCATGGCAGACCAACAATCCAGACTACTTCGATCAGCATCGGTCGGATCCAAGTCCACGCTTTGTCGTGATGTCGTCGCAGGCGAATCCACCCGTAAACCGGAATTCGATCCTGCCATGTTCGATCGGCAAATAACTCTTGTTCCTCTTCCAGCAATCGCATCCAAGGGCTGACAGGGCGGCGACTGAAGACCGACCAACTGTAAATTGCCCAGTTAATCAATGCACTGATCACAGCACCGACGACCATCAGCAACACACAGCAAACGGAAGCGGGAAGATTGGCAAGCATATTTTCAGGCAGTCAGAACAAGTTGCAACGAAGGAGAAGCAGGCCCAAAACCCGCTCTACTCTTTTCGGCTCTCTTCAACCAACTTGGCAATCTGGTCAGCAACTTCTTCGGGCGACAGATCATCGACATCGAGAATGTGGTCGGCACATTCATCATAAGTCGAAGATCTTAACGCCAGCATGGACTCGACCTCGCCCAACCCACCTTCGTCGGTCAAATCTGGCCGGCTTTCTTTGGTCGATTCATCTGCTGAGATCCTCTTCCAAAGCGTCTCAGCTTTCGCGCGAAGCCAAACGCACTTTCCTTGTCCACCAAACATTTGCCGGCTGGATTCGTTCATCGGTGCACCGCCGCCGAGTGAAACAACGCAACCGCTTTTCCCGCCCGAATTGTCCTTCTTCGCCTTGGCGACTTTCTTTTGGTTCACAATGATCTTGGCAATGATTTTGGCTTCCATTTGACGAAAAGAAGCCTCTCCCTTGTCGGCGAAAATTTCGGCGATCGTTTTTCCCGCCGCCGCTTCAACTCGCCTGTCTGAGTCGAAAAATCTCATTTGCATTTTTTCCGCCACCAACCGCCCGACGGTAGTCTTTCCACTTCCGCGATATCCGATTAGAAAAACAATTTCCGGATCATCTTTGCCAGCGGCCTTTGGTTGTTTGCTGCCGGCGAAGGAGTCGTACTTCGCCGCACTGGTCGCGCGTTTGACCTCGTAACGAAGCACTTCCAAATCCGCTTTGGTGTCGGTGAACAGTTCAAACTGCCGGGCTGCTTGGAGAACGAACATGTCGATCCCCGTGACCGTTTCACAACCCGCTTCGCGTGCCAGTTTAATAAATAGCGTTTGTTCTGGATTGTACACCGTATCGAACACCACCATCCGCTTATCAAACCACTCACCGTCAAACGGAGTCTCGTTCATATTGGGATGCATCCCCACAGGCGTACAATTGATGATCACGTCGCATTCAAACGTGGCACGCTCGGGCCAATCGATTGACTGGCAGTCCATGGCAGTCGCTAAGGCCTCTGATTTTTTATAGTCCCGCGCGCAGATGGTAACCTTGGCCCCTTTTTCAAGCAGCCCAAAGGCGATAGCGCGAGCCACCCCGCCGGACCCCAGCAACATGACCTTTTTGTCCTCAAAGACATTTTCGCTATCCGGTTCTTTTTCCTTCAGCCGATCCTCGAGACTTTTGATCGCCGCGTAGCAATCGGTGTTGTAGCCGAAAGCATTGTTCTCCTTGAATACGACGGTATTGGCAGCCTTGATTCCAGCAACCTGATCGTCAAGCGCATTGATGCATTTGATCACTTTCTCCTTGTGCGGAATCGTAACGCTCAGCCCTTTGACGCCTAGTTCCGGACAGATCGAAACAAACGATTCGAGATACTCACGAGGCACTCGAAAGGGCAGGTACAACATGTTCAGGCCATTTTTGCGAATCGCCGCATTGTGAATTGTCGGGGAAAGACTGTGAGCGACCGGATCGGCAATCACGCCCAACACAGTGGTGTCGGCATCGATCGCATCGTAGTCGTAAACCTCTTCCATCTTCTGAAAGCTTAATTGGCCTGGGGCCATGGGACGGTCTTCGCTGAAAGTTGCATAGGTGAAAGGCGCACCAAATTTGCCACACAAAATCCGTGAGAACATCCCCATTTCGCCCATGCAAAATGCGACCGTCGGAATTTCAGAATCTCGACACAGCCTTAAAGCCGTCATGTTGTCGATTGGATTGTTGGCCATCGTGACGATTTTGATCACATCCGGATCCATCTTCGTAATCTGATGATGAATATCTTCTAGATCGCTAGGCGTTTCGTCAAAGTTGTGGTAACTGACGATCCGCTGCGTATTGCCATACCGCGGGATCTTGCTGGCGATCTCCATCTCAAGATCCACATAATCCACGCCGTAGGCAATCGCTGAACGCAGCAGCGCGACACGTTCTTCTTCGGTCCGTCGCCACAGCCCGCGGTCCTCCGGTCGGCGGCAGGTGGCCACCACGGGGCAGCCCGCTCCGCCCATCAAACGTTTTAGGTTGACCGGACGACGAATAAAGTCCAGACGCAACTCGACCAGTTGAGCGCCCTGCTCGACGATGTGTTTGTGTTCGGCCATCATCATGGCATGACGACCGCGACCAATACTAACGCAAATCATTGTCTGAATAGACCTTCGAAAAAACAGTGGGAGGGGATTGGGAATTTCTGCTAGAAACGATGAGCCCCCAAGTCACAACAGAATATCAAATACGTTTAAACTTTTTATCAAGCTCTTCACGCGAAAACGTGAGCGAGGTCGGCCGACCGTGTGGGCAATGATGCCCATCTTGGCACAACTCACGTTGCTCCAACAAAGCTTCGATCTCCTCAGGAGTCAACTTATCACCGGCCTTAATTGCCGCTTTGCAGGAAATCATATGCAGTAGCTCATCGACGAGGTCGCGCTGGTCAAGATTTTTCGCTTCCCCCATTAGCTTTTCGATGACGCCTTTAAGTACTTCAGCTGGATTCTGGTTGGAGAGCATTGCCGGGTAAGAGGCCACAAGAACGGTGTCGCCGCCGAAAGGCTCAACCTCAATGCCCAAACCTTTTAGCAGGTCTGCCTGCTCCAATACTGCCGCCGCTTCTGCCGGTCGTAGAGCAACGGGTTCAGGTACCAGCATACGCTGCTTTTCCAGCGTCCCGGCAAGTACCTTTTCGCGGATCTGTTCGTAAATGACACGCTCATGCAAGGCGTGCTGGTCAGTGATGATCATGCCGTCTTCGGTCTCGTGAACCAAATAAGTATTGTGTACCTGAATGGCCAGCGGAGCTTTGGGGGCGCCCACTTGCTTTGATAAAGCTTGATCTGGGACCGACGAAAACGGATCATCCTGAGCGTTGTTGCTCTCGGCAGCATCTGCAAACGGGTCGGGCATCGGTTGCGAGAACGGATCATAGCCCGCCGGTAGCGCGCGCGTCACTTTAGCTTGACCTTGCCCATCTGTCTGGTTATCCCCCGGCACACCGACAGGTGACAGCGGCGGGAACGGACGGAAGTCGCCCGACTGTCCCGGCAGCAAGCTGCCGGGTTGGCGAGGCGTCGAGGTCCAATCTCGGGCGACGACCGTAGGACCAAACGCAATTCTTTCCTGACTCTCCGACGGCCCCGGCTTAAGTTCAAGGCTGGCTTCGTCAGATTCGGGAACCGGACTGCGACGGCCTAACTGCCCCTTGGCAGTCAGATCAGTGCTAAGGAATTTACTGCGCAAAGTGCCCAGCACTTGTCGGTAAACCGCGCCGCCGTTTTGAAAACGCACTTCTAGTTTTGCGGGGTGAACATTTACGTCAACTAATTCATAAGGCATGTGCATCCGCAAAAAGCATATCGGATACCGTCCTACCATCAGCAAACCACGATAGGCCTCGCTGAGTGCATGTTGTAACGAACGGTCACGGATAAATCGATCGTTGAGAAACAAATACTGCATCCGATTATTCGAACGATTAACCGAAGGGTTGACCACGAACCCCGTAATTGAAACTTGATCGTCTTCGTTGGAGACTGGAATCAGATTCTCGCCTATCTCGGGACCGAAAAACTGAGCGATGCGGTTTGCCCAAGAATCGCTGGCGGCCAATTGATGTTGGACTTTACCGTTATTCATCAACGTCATTTGCACGTGCGGGTTGGCCAATGCCACGCGAGTAAATGCTTCGGCGATATGTCCACGCTCGGTCTGGGGCGTCTTCATGAACTTCTGGCGAACTGGCGTGTTGTAAAACAGCTGCCTCACTTCGATCGTCGTGCCTACCGGGCAACCGCAGGGTTGAATCGGTTCGTGATGTCCGCCGTTGACAATCAATTCAAATCCGCAATCTGAATCCGGCGTGCGCGAGCG
>CALHPU010000089.1 GCA_938036435.1 uncultured Pirellulaceae bacterium
TTGGTGCTGAAAAACTTTAGATCGAAGTACGTTGGCGAAACCGAGGGCAATCTCGAGAAAGTGCTTAACACCTTGCGATCGCTAGGACCGGTGGTGGTCATCATCGACGAAGCCGACGCTGCACTGGGCAATCGCGAATCCGGTGGGGATTCGGGCACCAGCAACCGAGTGTTCTCGATGATCGCATCTCAGATGGGCAACACGCGCTTTCGCGGAAAGATCATTTGGATGTTACTGACCAGCCGCCCCGAACTGTTGCCGATTGACCTCAAGCGGCAGGGGCGGGCCGAGGTCCACATTCCTCTGTTCTATCCGAAAGAGGAATCGGAAATCCAAAAGATGTTTGTCATCATGGCAAAAAAGAATAAGGTCAAACTTGAGGACGATGCAATACCCGCGGTTTCGGTGGAGCGCGAGTTAAGCGGTGCTGACATCGAGAGTGTGGTCCTCAATGCAAAACGCGAGATGATGGCCGATGGACGCACTGAGTTGACACGCAAAGACATGGAAATGGCCTTGGGAAGTTTTATTCCCTCGGCACAGGGCATGGAGAAACAGCTGCAGGAAATGGCGGCGGTACTTGAGTGTACCGACAGGCGATTCCTTACCGATCACTGGCGAGCAGAACTAGAGAAAGAAGATGGGCGAGCAACGCTTCAACGAAAAGTTGCCGCGCTTCAGGATTATCTTGGCAAGAATTAACGCCGATCGACGAATACACTAACTGAAAACTATACTTGGAGTTGAAAATGGCACGTAAAAGTTGGACTGACGACAGCGGTGAAAGCACTCTGATCGACGATTACGCAACCAAAACCGGCGCTTACATTGACGCAATGGCCGATGGCAAAGTTGATGCCAGTGAAGTCAGTGCTCAAGAAGCGAAACTGGTTGATCTGATGAAAAAGATCGAACCAAAACTTGACGACGACCAACACGCCGAAATCACCGAACTGCTGTGTGAGATGACTGCGTTCAACGCGATGCAGATGCTGCACATGTTCGACGAGGCACGCACCAAACAGGGCATCGAACGTTTGCGATTGTAAAACACAAGCAGACACACAACTTACCCATTTGCGTTCGCCGTGCTGAACTATATTAAAACTGCGTTCTTCAATCCTTGGAACCTATTGCTGATCGCAGGAGGCATGGGATTGGCCGTTTATAGTGGCTATCCCGAGTTTAGTATTCCGCTGGTGATAGGCGCTGAAGCTACTTACATCGGGCTGCTGGTTTCGACTCCCAAATTTCGAAATTATGTCAACGCGCAAGCCGCACAACAAAAGCGCTCACGACTCAACCGTGACAATCGATTGACGCTCGACAGGATCATGGACGAACTGCCGCGCAATTCGCTCAAGCGATATCGTCGATTGAAGAAGCGTTGCAGGAAATTGGCCGCAATCACGTCCAAGATGAAAATGCCAAATGACTTCAACCTTGGCACGACGGATCGACTGCACACGCGGGGGCTGGACCGCTTGCTGTGGGTGTTTCTGAAGCTGCTCTTCGCGCGGCACACGTTGGATGAGTTTCAAAAAGAAGTTTCCGAAGAACGCATGATCGAAGAGTTGGACGCGGTTGAGAAACAACTTCAAGAGATATCCGGTGATTCGTCAGTTGAGTCAGACAAAATTCGCCGAACGCTATTGGACAATAGAGCCACGCTCCAAGAGCGGAAGGAAAACTACGCCCAAGCTAAAAGGGATTTCTTGTTCATCAATCTGGAGTTGGACCGAGTTGAAAACAAGATCAAATCGATCTCCGAAATGTCCGTCAGCCGTCGGGATCCGGAGTTTATCTTCGGTCAGATCGATACTGTAGCCAACAGCATGCAGGAAACCGAACGAACCATGAATGATCTGCAATTCATCTCGGGACTCGGCGACTTAGAGGACGATATTCCCCGGCTATCAGATTTCAAGAAACAGCGGCAGTTCGAGGATCGCTAGAGCCTCTACCGTAATACAACCGTCTCGCTTGTTCAAACTAAATCAGCAAGCGGGACGCTTGCACTACGGGCGGTTAGAAAACGAAAAATTCTCGCATAATTCCCGTAATAAAAATCGCCTAGCCCCGTGTTCATTATCAGCACCAACAGTGCCATACTGGCTTGTACGGCAATTAGCTTCATCAACGACGGCCATTTTTCTCCGAGGCAATTATGCGTTTCTTTTCTGGCTGGCTTATTGGCCTGACGACGATCATTTTCCTAGGTATGGGGCTCCTCATGGCAAGTTCTGACGAAAATGAGATCACTCAGAATCGGCCGACGCTTTGGCAGCAGATTGCCCAAGCAAAAAAAGACAGACTTCCCCAAACAGAAATGAAGCTGCTCGAAGCAGTCTATCAATCGGCGGTCGCGGACAAGGCCTACCCCGAAGCTGTCAGGGCGATGTGCCAGAAGATTAGCGTCGAAGCCTCGATTAACCAACCGTCCACTCCTTTTGCGATCAAAAAGATGATCGGGCGCGCAGAAGAGGTTCCGGACGAACTTAAACCAATCACGAACGCAATTCTTGCCAAGTGGTTCTTTCAATACTTCCAGCAAAACCGCTGGAAGTTCGCCCAGCGGTCTCAGACCTCAACTACCGTCAGCGACGATTTTGAAACGTGGGATCTGAGAAGAATCCTGCAAGAAACCGATAGTGCATTTACTAAGGCTCTCGCTGACGAGGAAAACCTCAAGGCGATACCCATCGCCGACTACGAGCAGCTTCTGCGAAAGGGCTCCGTTGACGATACGCATCGTCCGACAGTATTTGACTTTATCGCTAACGAGGCGATCGCGTTTTACTCACTGGACGAACAGATCATCCGGCGTCAAGAAGCTTTCGATTTACTCGCCGATAGCCCGGTTCTATCGAGTGCAGCAGAATTCATCGCTTGGAATCCGACGACCAGCGACAACGAATCTTATCTGTTGCAGGCGGTCAAGCTTCATCAAAAGTTACTCTCGTTCCATAAAGATGACGACGATCTCACCGCGTTTCTTGATACGGACCTCAACCGAATCGCATTCGCCAACCAACTTGCCTCCGGCGACGAGAAGAAACCACGTTATCGAGCGCTATTGAAACGGTTTGCTCAGCAACATGCCAAACATCCGTTGTCCGCCCGCGCGTTGGCAATGCTCTCAGACAGCCATTTTGCCGATCGCGAGTACAAACTGGCCTACCAAAACGCGACCACCGGTGCCGCCCGTTTTGCTGATTCGTATGGAGGCAAGCGATGTGAGTACATTGTCAATCAAGTGGAGCAGCCGCAGCTCACGTTGGGAGTCGAGAAAGTTTGGAATGCGGCCAAGCCTCAGTTTTCGGTTCAGTATCGCAATCTCGATCAGGTTTACTTCCGCCTCGTCAAATTTGACTACCAACAGTGGCAGTTCGGCAGATACGGATCGCCGTCCAATCTTCCCAGAGAGAAACGTGCAGGGCTGACGGGTCTACCGGCGATCAAGTCATGGAGTGTTGACTTATCAAAGGTAGACGATTTCCAGCCGGGCAAACAAGAACTGGAAGCGCCACTCGATATTGCTGCAGGCTCTTACCTTCTGTTGGCCAGCAGCAAGCCAGATTTCGCGTACCAAGACAACTTCCTGATGGTGGAGCACATTTGGAAATCCGATCTTGCTTGCCACGTCTATTCGTCTCAGACAAAAAACACTTACTCTGGGCAGGTCCTTGACGCGCTTACTGGCAATCCAATTCAAGGCGCTAGGGTACTTGTCCACCAGTGGGTTCAAGACGGCAGAAACAGTCGCGT
>CALHPU010000090.1 GCA_938036435.1 uncultured Pirellulaceae bacterium
CCCCCAAGCGACCGAGGTGCCTAGCGAAACCAAAACCAGAAAGGTGATATTGATTAGATTGAACAAAACAGAACTCCAGTTGGAAACGTATCGCAAATTCCCGATTCCCAATCCCCACCCGATGCGCGAGTTTTGAAGTTGCACAATTGAGATGGGATTTCTCATTCCACTGAATAAAACGCTCGCAAATTTGAAATCGCGAAGCGTTTCAATACAAGCCCGACGTGCCAGCGAGGGATCGGCAAATGCTCCGAAATATCCGCTCGCTCGCGCTTCGGGCTTGTATTAGTGCAACATTAAAACTTGCGTGTAGCTTTAGGACGTCGCGGGAAAAACTCTGAGGTCTTTCACGAGAAAAGATGAAACCTAGGACTCGTTATTTTCGACAAACCTACAAATCCGCTAAAGGGGCGTGCTAATCATTGCGGTTACGCCGTTACCCGCTACTAGCGGAACTGCGCCGTGCTACATCGATTTTTTTGCCCGCGGATGTGCCAAATCGTATGCCTTACGCAGCCCGGCGGTGCTGATGTGGGTGTAGATCTGAGTCGTCACGAGCGACTTGTGGCCAAGCAGTTCCTGAACACTACGAATGTCCGCGCCACCATTGAGCAAATGTGTGGCGAAGCTGTGTCGCAAGGTGTGGGGGGACGTACGCGAATCCAAACCGGTTAGCTTCAGATATTTCTCCAACATACGGCCAACGCTGCGCGTTGTTAGACGTTTTCCGTACTTGTTCAAGAACAGCGGATCACCCGCGTCGCCGGGCCGTTGTTTGTCTGCAACGCTACGTTGCCGCATCCAAGCTCGAATCGCTTTGACGGCAAACCTACCGATAGGAGCCAATCGCTCACGCTTTCCCTTTCCGCGTACGCGGACCAGACCGTCTTCGAGGTCAAGGTCGTCTAGATTGATGCCAACCAGTTCACTGACACGCAGTCCGGCCGAGTACAGCGTTTCGAAAATAGCGCGATCACGGGAACCCATGGGCTCTTTGGCATTGGGTGCAACCAGTAATTTTCCGATCTCGGAAGTGGTCAAGAAATGCGGCAGTTTGCGTTCGCGCCGCGGATTTCGAAGCGGTTTGGCCGGGTTGGAATCGCAGAGTCCTTCGCGTTGAGCGAATCGGAAGAAGCTTCGCAGAGACGCCAGTTTTCTGGCAATGGTTGTTTTAGCGTACTGCGCCTGATGCAGCGCCGTGACATAGGTTCGCAAATCTTGCGGCGTCAATTCCCCCGGAGTAGGGACGCGGCCGAGGGAATCCTGAAAATACTCAATCAGGATCTCAAGATCCTCGCGGTAGGATTTTATCGTAAATTCAGACGAATTGCGTTCGATCTCTAAATAGCGCAAAAATCTTTCGGTCGTCTTTTGCACGCGGCTACCAAGTAGGCTCTTCACCCATAAAATCTTCGAACTGGTTGTACTCGACGCGCGGTGCATCTGAGTCGCCGACAGATTGATCGGTGTTTTGGAAGTGCTCGCCTTTTTTTCGAACCGCGCGACGAACTTTTTGACTCAAAACAGCCGCGTCATACCACGAAAAGCTCAGCTCCGGATTGGAGGCATACTTGCCGAGGGTTCTGAGCGTCTCGCCTTTTTGTTCGTCACTGAAGAGAAAGAGATATCTCTCTTCCCCTTTGACAAGTGCTACTACATTTACGTCTTGTGACACAGTGCCTCCGCCGCCATCTACGTCTTGATTGTTGTTGCTTTGATGCTTGATTCGGGCCGACTGAGATCTAAAAGCGATTCGGACGTGCTCATCCCTCCTCTAATGGACCAAATCGGCAACTCTCATTCAGTAGAACACACCGATGCCTAAACCGTTTGGCAATCTGCAAAGCGGGCATTTAGTAACCAGAACAACCGTAACCATTGGTCCTGAACGGCCTCCCAACGCTAGCCGCTGGTTCAAATCGGGCGACCGATCACATGGATTGGTTCGATTCTAGCGGAACGAGCATAAGTGCCATTTCGCGTCTAAAAGCAAAAAGGCAGCCAGATAAGAGCCGCCCGTTGTGCTTCCAAATCAATTTGACCGAAGCGCAGAGGCGAATCTTCCGATTGAGCGACTGGCCAAATCCATGAGGAATCATTGGCTCAAGAAAAGAGCGAGAGTCTGCTGCAAGGTTTCGTTAGACACTGTACAGACTTAAGTGTGGATGGCCCGGCCGGAAACAGCCAGCGCTGCTTCCTGCATGATCTCAGATAGAGTTGGATGAGCATGACAGCAGCGAGCCAAATCCTCACTGGAGGCACCGAAATTCATGGCGACGGCGGCTTCAGCAATCAAATCTCCAGCTTGCGGACCGATGGCGTGTACGCCCAAAATACGGTCCGTTTGTTTGTCGGCCAGAATCTTGATTTTGCCCTCGAAATCACCAATTGCCAGCGCACGTCCGTTGGCACCAAACGGGCAGCTGCCCTTCAAGTAATCGATGCCAGCATCCTTGAGTTGCTGTTCTGTCTTGCCGACGCTGGCAATCTCGGGAGACGTATAGACGATCGCCGGGATTACGTCGTAATTAACGTGGCCGGTTCCAGTGGCGATCTTTTCAACGCAGGCAATGCCCTCTTCGGAGGCTTTATGTGCCAGCATCGCTCCGCCAATGCAATCGCCGATCGCATAAACGCCTTTGGCCGATGTTTGAAAGTTTCCGCCGACTTCAATGAATCCATGTCGGTCCGTTTGAACACCGGCACTCTCTAAACCAAGATTCTTTGTATTGGGCGAACGACCGGCGGCAACCAAGACCCGGTCGCATTCGATTGGATTTTCGCCTTTGCATTGAACCACGCAACCGCCGGATGTTTTCTTGACACTTTCCACCCACATGTTTGTACGAAAGTGCAGGCCCTGTTTTTCAAATGTCCTCACCGCGACTCGCGCTATTTCCTGATCCAGCCCGCCAAGGACTTGGTCAGTGCCCTCTAGGATCGCGACCTCCGCGCCCAACCGGCTCCAGACTGAACCCAGCTCTAAACCGATGTAGCCGCCGCCGATCACGACCAAGCGACGTGGCACGTTGTTGTATGAAAGTGCGGCAGTGCTATCACCAATCAGATCCCCATCGAGCTGGATTCCCGGTAGCTCCATGGGCTTGCTGCCGGTGGCGATGATGACGTGCTTGGCCGAAATTGTCTTGTCACCGACTTTGATGCTGCCGTCACCGGTAAGCTCGCCGCGTCCCACGATTGAGGTTACCTTATTCTTCTTCAGCAGCATGCCGATGCCGCCGGTCAGTTTGTCGACGATGCCTGATTTACGACGCATCATCGTGTTGAGATCAACGGTCAGCTTGGTCGCGGTGATCCCGTGTTCCATCATCTTGTCGCGTGCTTCGACCAGCAAATGACTGGATTCCAGCAGTGCCTTGCTGGGAATGCAGCCAACACGCAGGCAGGTTCCACCGAACTTTTGGTTTTCATCGATGACAGCAGATTTTAGACCAAGTTGCGCGGCACGAATGGCGGCCACATAACCCCCTGGGCCACCGCCAATTACGACAAGATCAAAACTGGATTCCGACATAGGTCATTCGCTGTTGTAAGTACGTAGATGCAAAAATTGTTGGAAATGGTCAATCGCGACGTCTGTTTTACACTTCCAAGAACAATCTTGCAGGCTCTTCGAGCACTTCTTTGATAGTTTTGAGGAACCCGACTGCCTCACGGCCGTCAACAATGCGGTGATCGTAGGTCAGTGCGACATACATCATTGGCCGGATGACGACCTCACCGTTGAGTGCGATGGGGCGTTCCTGAATCGTGTGCAGTCCCAAAATTCCGCTTTGTGGCGGGTTAACGATCGGCGTCGAAAGCAATGATCCATAGACGCCGCCGTTGCTGATCGTGAAAGTACCACCGGTCAGATCGGCAGGAGTAAGTTTATTGTTCTGCGCGAGGGTCGCGAATTGGCCGATTTGCTGTTCAACGTCGGCGAAGCTCATTCTTTCGACGTTTCGCAGAACAGGAACGACCAGTCCTTTGCCACCGCCGATTGCGATACCGATATCGAAGTAATTTTTCCAAACCACATTGGTGTCTTGGACCTCTGCATTGATCGCCGGGAAACGCTTCAAGCTTTCGACGACAGCTTTGGCGAAGAACGACATGAATCCTAACTTGACGCCGTGCTTTTTCAAAAACGGCTCTTTGTACTTTTTCCTCAAATCCATGACAGGTTTCATGTCGATCTCATTGAAGGTCGTAAGCAACGCGGCGGTCTGTTGAGCCTCGACCAGACGATTGGCAATCGTCCGCCGAATCATGCTCATCGGAACCACTTTTTCCTCGCGGCTTGCCCCTTCAAGTTGCGTGTTGAACTCTTTCGTCTGCGAGGCGACGCTTGCGGTTTTTGGTTCGTGCTTTTTCACCGCAGATTTGTTGGGGGCGGCTTTGGGCGGCGAAGATTTTGCTTCCGCGGGCGCGGCCGGAGCAGGTTTGACGGCCCCCGCCTGAGCGGCCGATGATGGTGAGCCACCGGGTTTGAGTCCGTGGGCTTCGATGTATTTTAGCACGTCTTCTTTCTGTAGCCTGCCTCCGGGCCCAGATGGTGTGATCGCGTCAGCCGATATTTTGTACTGGTCTAAAACCCGTTCGGCAGCCGGCATGATCCAAACCGCAGAACCGACTGCACTTTCATCGGCGACCGTAGCGGTCGCTGTTGCCGCCGAAGTCGAACCGCCTTCAGATACCGCCGAAGTCGAATCGCCTTCAGATGCCGCGCTCGATGCGGTTGCCGATCCGCTTTTGGCGTCAGTGTCCATGACGCACAACAGATCGCCGACCTTGGCAAAACCACCCTCTTCGACCTTAATCTCTTTCAACACGCCCGCCTCGGGGGCGGCAAGAGCTTGTGTGGCCTTGTCGGATTCGAGTTCGACGATGTCCTCGTCTTTTTCGACCCATTGGCCAACCTCTTTAAGCCACTGGCCAACTTGAACTTCCTGAATAGATTCGCCGAATTCCGGGACGTTGATTTCAAACATGTTTCTGTCTTGATGAATTAAGTCGGGTGATTTGAAATTTGGAAGAGTCAATCATTCACGCGCACGCCAATTGCCTTTTCGAGCAATTCCTGTTGTTCGATGACGTGCATTTTCTTGGAGCCAGTCGAAGGGCTGGCCGATTCAGGACGGCTGACCACTTTCAACGGCCAACGCTCCTGAAGATTCACCTCGTCCCATCTGACTTTCATGAAGTACCACGCGCCCATGTTGCGTGGTTCTTCCTGAACCCAAAAGACTTCTGTCCCTTCTGGATAGGCCTCCAATGCGGCCTCAATCTCGTCGGCCGGCAGCGGATATAACTGCTCCACACGCAAGATCGCGAAATCATCTTTTTCGGCCGATTGACGCTGCTTCGCCAGATCTACTGAGACTTTTCCGCTACAGACTAAAACGCGCGTCACATTTTCTGGGGCAACCTCAGTATCAGGGATAACGCGTTGGAAGGTCCCGGTGCAGAAATCCTCGATTTTGGACATCACCATCGGCTCACGCAGCAAGCTTTTGGGAGTGAACACAATCAGCGGCTTCCGCCATCGACGCTTGACCTGACGACGCAGCAGATGGAAGTACTGTGCGGCGGTTGTCGGAACGGCGATCTGCACATTGTCTTCAGCCGCACCGGTGAGGAATCTTTCAATTCGAGCGCTACAATGTTCCGGTCCGGCGCCCTCAAAACCGTGAGGTAGCAACATCACCAGACCGCTCAATCGCTTCCATTTGTCCTCGGCCGACGTGATGAATTGGTCAACGATCACCTGCGCCGCATTGAAGAAGTCGCCGAACTGAGCCTCCCACAGGATCAAATCAGCCGGAGCGTCCAAACTGTAACCGTAGTCGAACCCTAGCACCGCGGCCTCCGAGAGAGGGCTGTTGATGATGTTGACGCTGGCCTGATCGTCGGACAGATGGCGCAGAAAGTGATGGCGCTGGCCGCTGACACTGTCACTGGCCACCGCGTGCCGTTGGCTGAATGTACCGCGGCCGCAGTCCTGCCCCGACATACGGACCGAGTGTCCTTCCATCGCCAGCGTGCCAAAGGCGGCAAGCTCTGCCGTTGGCCAATCAATGTCGCTTTGGCCAGTGGCAGCTTCACGGCGTTTCTTCAAAACACGTTGAAGTTTCTTGTTGATATTAAGATCATCTGGAATGTCGGTGATACGCTCGATGACGTGCTTAAGCGTGTCCGGTGTGGTTCCCGTTTCCACGTCGTCATCGCGTACCGGACCTCCGTAATATCCTTTCCACAATCCTTCGAGGGTTTGCGTATCGGGTTGGAATTCATCCTTGCGTTTGGCCGATTCGAATTCTTCTTCGAGAATCTGGCGGCGGTCTTCGACGATGCCGTCGGCTTCCTCTACGGTGATCTCTTTCATCTTCAACAGCCGTTCCATGTAGCTTTCGCGAATGGTTGGAAGTTTATCGATCGTCTCGTACATCAGAGGCTGTGTGAATCGAGGTTCGTCACTCTCGTTGTGCCCGAGCCGGCGGTAACAGTACATGTCGATCACCACATCGCGATTGAACTCTTTGCGGAAGTCCATCGCAAGATTTACCACCTGAGCGACCGCTTCGGGATCTTCGCCGTTGACGTGAAAGATCGGAATCTGCAACATCTTGGCCACGTCGCTGGCGTAAGTTGTCGATCGGCCCATTGAGGGATCGGTGGTGAAGCCAACCTGATTGTTGAGGATCACATGAAGTGTTCCGCCAGTTTTATAGCCTGGAAGCTGGCTAAGGTTGAGCGTTTCTTGAACCACACCTTCTCCGGCAAAAGCCGCGTCACCGTGAATCAGCACCGTCATGCATTTGTCGTGTTCGCCATTATAGATGCGTTCCTGCTTACAACGACAGCGTCCCATGGCTACGGGATTGACGAATTCAAGGTGGCTGGGGTTGAAGCACAGCGAGATGTGAATCTTCTTCTTGGATGCGGTGGTCCAATCGGCGCTGTGCCCTAGGTGATACAAAACGTCGCCGCCGCCACGATTGACCTCGGGATCCGGATCGTCGAATCCCCAGAAAATGTTCTTGGCCCGTTTTCCCATGATGTTGGCTAGAACGTTCAATCGCCCGCGATGGGCCATTCCTAAGACGACTTCCTTTACACCGTGGTTGCCGGCTTTCTCCAACGCGAGGTCTAGAAGCGGAATCAGTGTCTCCGAACCTTCAAGGGAAAACGTCTTGGCACCAATGAACTTCTTCCGCATGAATTGCTCGAAGATCACCGCATCGGTCAGGCGGGTCAGAATTCGGACCTGAGTACTGCGGTTAAGTCTGATGCGGTTCTGGCTGCCCTCCATCCTTTCTTGCAACCAACCGCGTACATTTTTGTCGTCGATGTGCATGAACTGAGCACCGATCGATCGACAGTAGGTCGCCCGCATCAAATTGTAGATTTCTTCCAGAGTCCGAAAGTTTTGGCCATCGACTGTTCTGGCGGAAAATTTGATCTGAAAATCTGCTTTTGATAATCCATAAGACTCCGGGAGCAGCTCGGAGTTGGTTTCTCGGGGGCGTCCCAGTGGATCAATCTTGGCTTCCAAGTGACCGCGCACGCGGTAGCCGCGGATAAGCTGATCGACGCGGTCCTGAAGCTGAATGACCTTGCGGAGACGCTCTCGTTCTAGGTTACCCGAATTGGGATCCGCAGCGACCGCACCATTGCTTGCCGTTAGCGAACTAACGCCGCCAACGCTGATAGTGCTTGCAATAGCGCCAAGATCGGCTAATTCGCAATCCGGATTAAAGTCTTGGAAGAATCGTTGCCATTCAATCGGGAGCGAAGTGGCGTCTTGTTGGTAATCTTCGTAGAGGCTGTCGATGTAAGCTCGACTAAAAACATTCATCAGTCATTGCGTCCGTTTAAAATGGCATCATGACAGCACTTTTCGCGACAAGTACCCACGCCGAGGGTAGGCGTTGATCTGCAGGCTGCGCTCCAAGAAATTTAACGAATCGCCCAAGTTGCGGCTATGTGACTAACTGCGAAATCTCGGATTTGGCACACTTTTTCCAAAGGATCAAATCTTCTTTGGAGGGAACTTGCGGGCAAAGTTCTGGAGGGCCAAAAATTTGGTTCTCAAAACGCCATTGGTAATCTGGGTTGAGTCGGCGGAGATTGCTGGCAGTATCAATCGCTCTTATTAATACGGAATTTCGGACCGATTCAATTGTGCAGACACAAGTTGCGCCTGTTTAAGGTCTGGAGGAGTTCCGTGAGGACGTTTTTAACTTTCTGTGCCGTTGCGATTTCGATTGCAGCGTCAATTTCAGCCAGTCACTGTCACGCCCAGTGGCCTGGCACGACTCGCGGAAGTCACCAAACGCACTGGCTTGAAATTGGCGGTCGCGCCTACAGTCGGCCCGGGACTGATTCGGACATCCCGCTGGTTACCAACGCTTTCACGGGTGAAACGTTATTTGATGCCGGCCAAGCCACCAACGCAGGTTCGGCGCCGGGACTGGAGATCAGCTTCGGATTTGAGGGCGAGAGATTCGATCGGAACTGGGAATTTCGCACAGTGATCGCTGAATTTGATACCGATACTAGCGTTGCCGGACCGAATCTCAACTCGCCGTTGTTTCCGGCTGAAGGCGTCCTTAACTTCGATTACCAGTACGACTCACGCCTACTGAGTTTTGAATTAAATTCATGGCGATCGTTGGCACCTGGAATTCGATTTTTCTCCGGACCTCGATACGTATCTCTTACCGACACCGCCACAACTGACCTGTTCAGCGTGGTGCCTACGGGCCCGGTGGCCGGCGACCCGGTAATTCCCCTGAACACCGTTTCCACTCGCGAGGCCACCAACGGATTGATCGGTCTTCAGGCGGGGCTCGATTTGCGTTTTCCGGTGTCCCAACAAATTTACACAACAGGCTTCATTCGCGCTGGCGGATACTACAATCCGACCGAAGTCACCAGCTCTTTGAACTCGTTTTCCGACGGAATATTGTTTGATTCCGAACCAGCAACTAGGGAGACTAAATCAACAGGATCATTCTTGGCAGAAGTCGGCGGCCGAATTTATGTCGACCTGTATGAAGATTTGGTCTCTTCTTACGTCGGATATGAGGCCACTTGGATCGACGGGATTGCATTGGCACCTCCCGCTTTCCTTGGCGATGGAACCTCTGGAGTTGATACAGCCAATACGCTGTTCTTCCACGCAATCACGTTTGGCCTGCGAATGAACTTTTAGAGGAAGCAAAGCCAAGAGTTGGCATCTTACGCAAACAATAGGCGGCGGCAGATTTATTTCTGTCTGTCGCTTTTTTTAACGCTTCGGAGCACTTGGTGGTTCAAGATCGCCTAAACACCGACAAAATTCGTGGAAGGCTCCTTTTTTCTGATTCAAGGTGACACACGCTGTAACTGCCGTAAAATGGATTTTGGCCCAAATCAAAATTCATTCCTTTTTCACCCAATCAATATGAGCGCCTGTCGTACTAACAACTTCCTGCCAACGAATTTGGTATCGCGGCTGGGCAGTGTCGTGGCTCTGTGGCTGGTGATAGGTGCTGCTGCTTTCGGTCAATCACGTGACGCGGAAGTCGCTCAGATTGTAAGGGAGCTCAAATCCGACCGCTTCGAGAATCGGCAGCAAGCGACTCGAAAGTTGTTCGAAATGGGACCGGAAATTCTGCCGGCCTTAGAGAAGGTAGAGCGGTCTGCCAGCCTCGAGCAGAACCGGCGGCTGGAAAATATCAAGACTGTGTTTCGAGCGATTAAGGCTGGTCAGACATCGCCGGCGGCTCGACGCGCGTGGCTGGATTTCAATGACGTTGGTTTTGAAACACGCGATCTGATCCTCGAGAAATTACTGACGCTCAAAGAGTACGAGGCTCATTTTGCGCTGCTGGAAAAGTTGCAGCCGCAAGACATTCGTGAAGTGTTTGAGGACAATGGCTATTATTATTCTCAAATCGTAGAACTTTGCCGCGGCGAGCAGTGGGAGTTAATCGACCGTTTGCTTTCGATGCCGCTGATGTGGAAGTACCAGCCGATCCTCTGCACGCGTTTTCATTTTCTGATGGGAACATTAGATAGCCAAATCACGCAACTTCAAAAGCGGTTGGACGATCGCATCAGGGAGGCGACCTCGAAAGAGACGAGCCCTAAATTTCGCGCAGATGAGGAGCTCAATACTCTGATTGACCTGCTGGTTTTCCAACGCCAGTACGAGACCGCCGGCAGGTACATTGCCAAGATCCCCGAGAAACGCTTGCGATTGGAGCGCGAGAACCAGTTGCTGTTAGAGCGTGGTGGCTGGAAAGAGCTGGCCGAACGTGCTGTGATGGCGGAGGCGGATTTCGACTATGACCAACCGCACTTCTCTTGTACGCCTTGGCAATACGTTTTGCTCAAACAATACGGCCAAGGTGTGCAGGCGGGAGTCAAAGCAATCGACGATGTTGAAGCTGCACATCGCGCCAATGGTACTTTTGACGAAGGCTTTTTGGCCTCTTTGTCGATTTTGACCTGCGACTGGGAAAAGGCCCAAACGGGAGTCGATCTTCAAAAAGACATCGAATCATTGAAGCTGTTGTCGGTCCTCAGCCGCTCCCGAGAGCTGGAGGAGTTGATCGGTGCTGGGGTGACGTTTGAGTCGCGTTCAAAGTGGGCCCAAGAACGCCGGGAAGAGATTGGTGAACTGGTTGCGAAAATGGAACGTGAGTCGGCCCGACGAGGGAACAACGACAAGTTCAACAAACTGAAGAGTGAGGTTGCTGAAAAAGTAAATTACTACATCTACGTTTGCGAGCACTGGCGTGATCTCGGATTGGCAAAAGAAGCAATCCTGTTCCTGAGAGAGGTCTACCTGTTGGTACACGATGTGGAGCAGTTAGTAGATGTCAAAAAGTTGATCACAAAGGCCATTTGTTATCCGGCACGGTCGGACGTCACATGGTCCTTTTTAAGCGATGCCGCTTTCAGTGATACTCAAATGGCCTCAATCGCCGGCAATGGTACTATCTTTGGTGATCCAAGAATACAACCAAAGGTTGCGTTGGCACAGTTTCTTAACGGCGCTCTTTACGAATCTGTCAAAGATCACACCGAGCGTTTACAGCGAATCAGTTTTCTACTTGACTCTACGGTCAAGCCGACAGATCCCGATACTGTTAACGAACTTTACCCCGACGGCTTCGATCTCGACGCGGAGCTTGCGCGTGTCAGTCACAATTCCACGCGCACAAGTTGTTGGCAAATTAGCCGGATTTACCAATACCACCGGCGGCACCGTGAAGCACAGCAGTGGAAAGAATTGGCGGCCCTCAAAGGACAAGCCGACGCTTTGTTTTCACTTGCGGAAGAAGCTTTGACCGAAGGTGATTTCGCCGATGCAGCGCGGATGTTTGACGAACACTTTTTGGAGTCCTCGAAGGCTTATTCACTAGGACTCAGCAGCCACGCCTGGGAGATGGCAGGAGAAGATCAAATCGCCAAGCAAAGAATGTTCTACGCTTCGGTAGTGCCGCAACATTATGGTTCTTCGATTAACGAGTTCTACCGCGATTATATTAGTGACGAACGAGGCGCTTGGGTATGCGAACTGGCGAGAATGGACACCATCGTAGGGGTTGAGTCATCTCTGTATCCAGAGATAGAAATACTAGACATCGCCATGAATTGTTGGAAGCTGGCCGATCCAATCGAGAGCGCTAATTTCGGCAAACGCAGAACGTTGAAACTATCACCGAGATTATCGGCCGGCAACATCATCCAGTATCGCGTTGTTGCATCATTTAATATTGATGGCCGTACTCGTGACGTGATGAGCGCTGTCGAAGCGGGTGACTTCGAGGCTGCCAAATCAATTTTTGATCAAGTGAACCAGTTTTCTCCGGGCAGCCCGTCGCTAGTGGAGAAAGTCGTTCCGCGTTTGGACGAACTAGGACAAGTTGAATTGGCGGACTATTTCACTCAGCGGACGGCTTTGTTATTTGAAGACATTTTGGTGCGATACCCTAAGAGCCCCGTCAATCGGAACAATTACGCTTGGCTGCTGGCCTGTGCCCAACGGCGACTCGATACGGTGTTGCGGCACGCGGAATTGGCGGTGCAGTTGCAACCCCAAGAGCATACCTACATCGACACCTTGGCCGAGTCTCATTTTGCACGGGGAGAGTACGACGAAGCGATCGAGACGATCGAGCGTTCGATTGTGCTTGACCCTCCGCGCCGCTACTATCGAAATCAGCTCAAAAAGTACCAAGCCGCCAAAGCGGGACAGTGAAGGCGAGTATCGAGAAAACGATTTGTGACAGCGTGCAAACGTGCGATTCTAACGGCCGACTTGCACCTGCAACGCGGGGCTTTCAGGCAAATTTCTCGAAAATTCGCTGAAGCAGCGGCTAAGTCTTTACGATAGTAGCTCTACCGATTAAGATTCCGCATCTCGGAAAGTCATGCACCCGTAGCTCAATTGGATAGAGCGTCGGTCTACGGAACCGAAGGTTGGAGGTTCGAATCCTCCCGGGTGTACTTTTCTGCTTTCTCCCGCGTTTGAGCGCTCTTCATTTTCGC
>CALHPU010000091.1 GCA_938036435.1 uncultured Pirellulaceae bacterium
GCGGGCAGAATCGCCCAGCGGCCCAAAGATTTCGCTAGCGCGGCGGTGAACTGTCCGTTGGTCACTGGGTTAGGCGCTGTTGCATTGTACACGCCGCTGGCCGACGGCGTCCGGATCGCCCAATCGATCATCCCCGCCAGATCTTCAACGTGGATCCACGGAAACCACTGCTTGCCCGAACCAAGCTTTCCACCGAGTCCTAATTTGAAAAGAGGAATCATCTTCTCCAGAGCGCCTCCGTCAGAGCCCAGCACGATTCCAATCCGAAGCTTCACCACACGCACGCCCAATTCTGCAACCGTGTCAGCGGCGTCCTCCCACTCTTTACACACTTCCGGAAGATAACCTTCTCCCATCGGATGCGATTCGGTGACCTCCATCTCTCCGGGGTCTCCATAGAAACCCACCGCCGATGCCGACACGAACACCTCGGGCTTCTTCTCAAGCTTCGAAACTGCTTCAACCAGTTTCAGTGTCCCGTCGACGCGACTGTCTCGAATGCTCTTCTTTTTCTTCTCCGTCCAACGACCCTCAGCGATCGAATCGCCCATCAAATTGACCACCGCGCGGCAATTCATGCCGGGATCCAGAACCAAAGGATCATTCTGAGGGGACCACTGAATCACATCGGCGACGCTGTCGCCAAGCCTATTGAGAGCAGCTTGGCGATTCCGCGATGTTACGATCGAATCGTCCACCCGTTGGATCAAATAACGCCCAACGAACCCTGTCCCACCTGTTATCAATACAGACATCTATATCCTTGAGCGTGTCAAACAAACTTTTGGCAATGCAGGCCGTATAACAGTATTGCAGAAAAGAAATTAACCAGAACCGGGCTCGCTTTTGAATCGCGCTTCGCCCCGCGTGTCCGGTGTTGAGCGGCAGGAAACCCGCTATAATCTATATGACATTAATAAAGGACGTTTCAAACCCCGGACTTCTCGATTCTTTGTAGTGGGATTCGCCAGAATTCCTTTTGTACTCAAGACGGGCCGGGCTTCTGGTGAAGTCCACTACGGGTTTTGAAATGCCCTCCAGTAAACAAACAACTTACCGAACACCAAACACTTATCGGAAGCCAATATGTCGGGAGAGTCACCGGGCCAAGACGCCATCGAACGCCTGAAAACAGCGCGAGAGCAAATCCTCGCCGAACTTTCGCAAGTCATCGTTGGGCAACAGGAGGTCATCGAGCAGGTGCTGATCTCGATGTTCAGCCAAAGCCATTGTTTGCTCGAAGGCGTCCCCGGTCTGGCCAAGACGCTGATGATCAGCACGATTGCCAAAACACTCAACCTATCCTTCTCACGCATTCAATTCACACCCGACCTAATGCCAGCGGACATCACTGGCACCGAAATTCTCGAAGAGAACAAATCCACCGGGGCACGTGAACGCCGATTTATGGAAGGCCCGATCTTCTCCAATATCGTTTTGGCAGACGAGATCAATCGAACGCCTCCCAAAACTCAAGCAGCCCTTTTGGAAGCGATGCAGGAACGTACCGTCACCGTCGGACGAACACGACACGAACTGTCGGACCCTTTCTTCGTTCTGGCAACGCAGAACCCGATCGAACAAGAGGGCACTTATCCGCTGCCTGAAGCGCAACAAGACCGGTTCATGTTCAAGATCTTCGTCGAGTACCCCAGCTTCGACGATGAGTTCGAGGTGGCTCGTCGAACCACATCTCGGCAGAAGAACGACGTGAAACCCGTCTTGAGCGCCGAGGAGATCCGCGAACTGCAAGCCATTGTGCGAGATGTTCCTGTTTCCGACCACGTGATTCGATACGCGCTCACGCTCGTTCGTCAAACGCGCGTAGGCAGTGAAGGCATCCCTGATTTCGTTTCCGAACAAATTGGCTGGGGTGCCGGTCCGCGTGCCGTTCAGTTTATGATCCTTGGTTCAAAAACTCGGGCGTTGCTGCACGGAAGAACTCACGTTACCACCGAGGACATTCAAGCACT
The DNA here is from genome assembly GCA_938036435.1 of uncultured Pirellulaceae bacterium. Lineage (GTDB taxonomy): Bacteria > Planctomycetota > Planctomycetia > Pirellulales > Pirellulaceae > Mariniblastus. The sequence continues at coordinate 1,974 of CALHPU010000091.1, forward strand.
CGCCAAACCCGTTTTACGTCATCGCTTGGCGGTAAATTTCGCCGCACAAAGCGACGGCGTGACCTCCGACGATGTCATCGACCAATTGATCCAGTTCACCCCAGCCAAAGAAGACGAATTGACCTCCGATGCCAGATTCCAAAAGATTTTTACATCCTGAAGCGATCAAGCGTATCGCCCGGATGGATCTGCGGGCTCGGCAAATCGTCGAGGGCTATTTATCGGGCATGCATCGCAGTCCCCACTTCGGCCAATCGGTTGAGTTTCGCCAGCACCGTGAATACACGCCCGGAGATGATCTCCGCCACGTCGACTGGCAGGTCTGGGCGCGGCAGGACCGTCTGTACATAAAGCAGTACGAATCAGACGAAAAAATGCAGGTCAATTTGTTGGTGGACATTTCCAACAGCATGACATTTGGCAATGGGCACCTGAACAAATTCGAGTACGGCGCGACAATCGCCGTCAGTTTGGCCTACCTCGCGATTCGCAATCAGGATTCTGTGGGCTGCATAACCTTCGACGACCAGATCCGCAATCGCCTGCGTCCGATGTCCAGCAAGAGCCAGTTGCACTCGATCATGTCGGTGTTGGATGCCGCCTCGCTTGAGTCAAAGACCGACATGACTAAGATCCTTGGTAGCGCCGCCGAATCGCTGACCAAGCGCGGGATGGTGATTTTGATTTCGGACTTACTCTCCGACACCGCAGGAACGCTCAAGAGCTTACGTTTGCTGACCCAACGCGGCCACGACGTGTTAGTGTTTCATGTGATGGACGACGAGGAGATCGATTTCCCCTTCACTGGCCCGACAAAATTTCAGGACATGGAATCCGACACGACGGTGAACTGTAATCCGAAGGCGCTTAAAATGGGTTACCTCACGGCGCTGAACGAATTTCTGGATGAACTTCGCCGGGGCTGCGCCAAGTCGGCGATCCAATACGCGCTGGTGAAAACTGGCGACCCCCTCGACGCCGTTCTAGCCCAATTCCTTTCCACCCGCATGGCGATGTAGCGGCCCAAGTACCAAGTACCAAGTACCAAGTACCAAGTACCAAGTACCAAGTACCAAGTACCAAGTACCAAGTACTCAGTACTCAGTACTCAGTACTCAGTACTCAGTACTCAGTACTCAGTACTCAGTACTCAGTACCGAAAACCGAAAACCGAAAACCGAAAACCGAAAACCACAACTTAAATGCTCGACAACCTTTTTACATCATCTGCCAGCGTCTGGACGGGACTTATTTCCGCTGCGGTGCTGCTACCAATATTGATCCATTTGATCAATCTGGTGCGATATAAAAAGGTGCCTTTTGCCGCAATGGATTTTTTGCTTAAAAGTCAAAAGCAAAGCAAAAACTATGTGTGGCTGAAGCAACTGTTGTTGCTCCTTAGTCGAGTCGCAGCTTTGCTGTTGGCGTTGTTTCTGCTGTCACAAGCTGGTTGTCAAGAAGACCGTATCGCACGCATCTTGGGCGGAAGATCGACGCACCACTATGTGTTGCTGGATGACAGCTACTCGATGACCGACACAGGCGACAACAGCAACTCCTCAAACTCGACCGATGTTTCGACTTCTGCGTTCGACAATGCCAAAGGTGTTTTGACGTCAATCGCCGGCCGCGTATCCAACCGGCAGAACCAAAAGTTCTCGCTCGCTCGTTTTTCCGCCGGAGAGCGTACCGTTGGCAACGGCGACGTGCGATTCGATCTTGAAAACCGATTGGTCGATAGCGCCTTCGGCAGTCTACTGGACGAAGCCAAAGGGAAACTTGCCGCTTCTGCCCTTGCCGTTGACGGCCGTTCCATCATTTCCCAAGTTTCAGCCATTGCTCGGCAACGTAGCGATGAGAATCCGATCCTCTACGTCCTTTCAGATTTTCGCAGCAAAGACTGGGAGCTGATCGACGACATCGAAGGTGATCTCCGCGCGTTCAAAGAGTCCGGTGGAGCGGTCGAGCTGATCAATTGCACCGCGACGGAAAGCCCCAACCTCGCTATCGTCGATCTGCAGCCAGCGAGCAACGTACGAGTCGCCAACACCCCGCTAATGATGGAGGTCAAAATCAAGAACCTTTCTGATTCCCCCATCACAAAACTGCGTGCCCTGATCAGCACCGACACCTTCAGCCAATCCACAACGCCGACGGGACTGGTTCAGAAAACTGAGGACCTGCCAGCGATCTTTATTCAGAGAATCGAAGCTAAAGAAACTATCACGCGGCTGTTCCCAGTATTTTTCTCCTCCCCCGGCCAACACTCCATCACCGCTCGGATCCCAGAGGACGCGGTCGCCATCGACAACGTGCGATCCAGCATTGTCACGATCAAAGAGAAAGCACAAGTGTTGCTGATCGACGATGCCAACCAGAAACATGCGGCTTTCGTCAGCCTTGCCCTGAACCCGAATCAACTGACGGGGATCGCTCCCGAGGTTCAACCCAAATCTTTCCTGCGCGACGTAGACGGCAAAACATTGTCCCGGTACGACGTCATCTATTTACTGGACGTTGATGCCCTCGACGAAGCGGCCGTGCGTAGGCTTCGGTCGTTCTGCATCGCCGGCGGAGGACTGGGATATTTCCTCGGCCCAAAATCAAGCCCGACTTTTTACAACAAATTATTTGAAGACGGGCAAGGCATCTTTCCAGTCGAACTTGAGCAGGCCGTCGATGTCGAGGAGGACCCGCAAGCGCCTTCGGCCGATTTCTCGCCTCTGGATCATCCTATATTCGCACCGGTATTGAATCAGAAAAACTCGCTATTGGATTTAGTTGACGTTGAGCAAACGATTGTGCCGACGCGTGAGTGGCTACTTTCGCCGCCAGCAAATGCCAAGGTCATTGCGACGGTGCGCGGAGACCAGCGACGCCCTTTGATGGTAGAAAGCAGTTGCGGTGATGGCCGTATTGTCGTCTGCACCACCACAGCAGGTCCGGTCTGGAACAACTGGTCACGCAACGCGACCTTTCTCCCGGTGCTGTTGCTGCTGGAGGATTACTTGGCCGGCGGTAAGCACCAGCGCACCATCCTGACACTTTCTTCGACGCTTACACTGACCAAGGACGCAGGTCAGTTCCGGCCAGACGCTACGATACTGTCTCCGATTTTTGGAAGCCAAGAACGCGAGTCGAGCGAACTGAAACTCACGGCGGTTAAAGACAATCAATTTTTGCAGAGCGTCCTACCGGCCTACAATCCGGCGGGGCGAGCCAATCTGACGCTTCCGGGCGTCTATGACTTTTGGTTTCAAGAGACAAATGGCGCTTGGTCAGTCGATCGAGACGCGATCAACGTGGATACGATCGAAGGAAACCTTGAAACGATCCCACCGGGCCAATTATTGACCAGTCTCAATGCAGTTGAGCCGACTTGGGTCAACTGGGATCAATTTAATCCGGAGCCTAATGTTAAACCGGCGTCCTCACTTAGCCGCCTTTTTTTGGTGTTACTGGTGATGGTGTTCGCGATCGAGCCGCTGTTGGCGTACCTTTCTTCTTTTCATCATGCTTGAAACTGCCGCAATGCTGTTGCAAACCGACACCCGAACCTATTTTGAGCTCCAGCCGGTGGTGCCATTGGGGATGCCGTGGCAGATATTTGTGGCCGTTGTCGTTTTTGTGTTGCTCATTGGGTGGACTTTGTGGCTGCATCGTAAAGATAACGTTGACTTAAACCGCCCGGCCGCAACGCTGTTGACGGCGCTGCGGATGATCGCCATCGGCACACTCATTCTGTTCGTTCTGAATTTAGGCAAGCGATCTGAAACACGGTTGACCAAAGAATCACGCCTCGTGTTTTTGATTGATGACAGCCTGAGTATGGGTTTGGCAGATCGAAAGCAACTTTCAACTTCAGCCGCGACCGGATCTCCACAAATCCCACAGCCCCGTATTGGCGAAGTCACGCGTTTGCTGGGTAGCGCCGCAACGGACCAACTACTTCAAACCCACACGCTGGCCATGTACAGTTTCAGCGAGATGGACCAGCCCACGTTGTTGGCGGAGCTGCCCAAGTTTAAACCAGCAGAATCTGCCAAGCAAAACAAGACGCTGCTTGCGGCCAGTGAAATCTCAAAAAACTCCGGCATGTCATTGATCATCGCTTGGATCGGGATTGCCATTGGCTTGCTGGCGATTGCAATGATGGGCAGCCAATTCTTTTATCCAGTGCCCACCAGAGAGGAAGCTGAACCGTCGACGTTTGGTTCTTGGCGTTTCACCGCCGGTGCATTGGCTCTCGTGTTTTCCGTTTTTGTGCTGGCCATCGCCGACCTTGCAGCACCGCGTCTGGGTTTGTTGCAAGCGATGGGAATCAGCCCCTTGGAAACAAGTGAGAACTTACCATCTGCGATTGCCACCGGCGCAATGCCAACGGCCGCTGATTCCACAGGAGCTTCCAACCAAGCCGATGACTGGGTCGAGGCCATCGTCCCACGCGGAACCTCAACGCGTATCGGTTCAGCATTGCAGTACATCGTCAACAAAGAGCAGGGCGGACCGATCGCGGGCATCTGTTTGCTTTCAGACGGGCAAAGTAACGCCGGCATGTCCATCGACCGCGCGACCGCCGCGGCCAGTAACGCAGGCATCCCAATCTACACGATCGGCATCGGCTCACCTAATCAGCCAAAAAACGTGATGATCGCCGAACTTCAAGCTCCGGCACGCGTTTTCCCCGGTGACAATTTTTTATTGAAGGGGCTCATCAAGGCATTCGGACTTGAGGGGCGCACTGCGCGCGTGCAATTGCTGAGCGTCGATGAACAGGAATCTGAGGCGGAGATTCTGGAAGATGAGCAAAGCGTTCGACTGTTGGCTGATGGGACGCCGGCTAAAGTTGAATTTAATATCTCCCGCGAGGAAGAGGGAAAACGCCGTTACGAAATGCGTGTCGAAAGTTTCGAGGAAGACTTAGATCTTCGAGACAATAGTCGGCGTTGTCTGGTTGAGGTCGTTAGGCAAAAGACTAACGTACTTCTGATTGCCGGCGGACCAACACGCGAGTTTCGATTCCTTCGCAATCAGTTGTTTCGCGATGAAGAGATCTTTCTCAATGTCTGGCTGCAATCCGCCGATGAAGGCGCTGATCAAGAATCTGACGTGCTGCTAACGTCCTTTCCTGAAACGATGGAAGAACTGTACGAAATCGATTGCATCATTGCTTTCGATCCAGATTGGCGACAACTTTCGTTGGCTCAGACTCAGCAATTAGAAACATGGATTTCCGATCAAGCAGGTGGTTTGATCAACATCGCCGGCCCCGTCCATACGCCTCAGTGGACTCGCCAGCCACGCGGTGATGAACAGATCGACATCATGCGCCGTATCTATCCCGTTTCTTTTTACAATCAAGGCTCAGCAGTTTTGAAGCTGGGTCGGTTCGGTGGAACTTCGCCGTTCCCTCTTAATTTCAGTCGCGCTGGCCGATCGGCAGATTATCTGTGGATCGGCGATTCGGCGGGGCTCAGCCAAGAGACTTGGGCGCAGTTTGAAGGCGTCTTTGGCTACTACGCTGTCAACGATCCCAAACCGGGTGCCGACGTACTGGCGAACTTTGGAGACCCGGAAACAGCAATCGACGGATCGTTCCCGATCTATCTGGCCAGTCATTTCTATGGAGCGGGACGAGTATTTTTTCAAGCTAGCGGCGAGATGTGGCGAGTGCGACGGTTGAATGTAAATTATTTCCAACAGTACTACACCAAATTAATTCGCTGGGCCAGCCAAGGACGACTGAACCGCGATTCCACGCGCGGCGTGCTTCTGGCCGATCGGCAACGTTGCTGGATGGGCGACACGATTGTCGTTCAGGCGATTTTAAAAAACGCTCAGAACCAGCCGTTGGATTATCCGCAAGTCGAAGCTTTGTTGAAAATGCCTTCCGGATTATCACAGCCACTGACCTTGCGTACTAATTCAGCCGCCGCGTCGCCGGGAAGTTTTACAGGAACTTTTGTGGCAAGCGAGGAAGGTGAGTTTCGGCTTAACTTGCCAGTGCCCGAAGCCCCTGATCAAGACGTTTTGACGTTGTCGGTCATGGCGACGATTCCTGATTTAGAGAAAGAGAAGCCGCAACGAAATGATGCGGTTCTGACGCAAATCGCGAAAAATACAGGAGGAGAATGTCTCTTGGATACCGATGCGGCCGTCGGATCGCCCAACCATCCGTTATCAACGCTAAAACTGATTCCGCCGCAGGATCAGGAGACGATTATCGCTGGCACCTTCGATCGCTTTTTCAAACGCCAGCTTATGATATGGACCTTGGCCTTGATGACATTGTGCCTGACGATGGAGTGGACCCTTCGTCGGCTACAGAAACTGGCCTAGTGTTCCAGCATTGTTGCCACAGAACACTTAAACTACCGACGCGTGAGTACTGAAAAGCCAAAAGTCTACGAAAACATCCACTCGCTCGCGCTTTGGGCTTGTAATGGCACCTTAAAAACGCTCAAGCGAGGCCTCACACTTGCTACCGAAAACTGAAAACTGAAAACCGAAAACCTCTGTCACCATGCAAGAAATTTACCTCGACTTCAACGCCACCACGCCGATCGCACCTAGCGTTGTCGAAGCGATGACACCTTTTTTCACCAACCACTACGGCAATCCGTCCAGCGGTCATACACTTGGCCGGGCTGCCGCCGAAGCGATCGAGGACGCGCGCTGCAAGATCGGTGCACTTATCGGATGCGACCGCAACGAGATCATATTCACCGGCTGCGGAACCGAAGCCAACAATTTGGCCATCAAAGGTGTCATGCTCTCGGGTGACCGACCCAGCGGCCACATGGTGATCTCCGCCATTGAACACGCCGCCATTTCTGAACCCGCAAAATTTCTCCAGCGTCTGGGTTGCGAGCTAACGGTCGTTCCTTGTGACGAGTATGGCGTAGTGCGTGTCGCCGATGTCGAAGCCGTCTTGCGCAACAACACTCGGCTGGTCAGCATCATGCACGCCAATAACGAAATCGGCACCATCCAACCTATCCGAGAGATCACCGAGGTCTGCCACCAGCGCGGCATCCTTGTTCACTCGGATGCCTCGCAGTCCACCGGTAAGATTCCTGTCGCGGTCGATCAACTCGATGTGGATATGCTGACCATCGCCGGACACAAGTTTTACGGTCCCAAGGGTATCGGAGTCCTATTTGTGCGCGAGGGCTTGGCACTTGAATCGCTTTTACATGGCGCCGGTCATGAATCGGGCGTGCGTGCGGGAACTGAAAACACCGCCTACATCGTGGGATTGGGCAAAGCCGCAGAGCTGGTGATCGGCTGCCTTGATGAATCGATGGAAAAAATGGCAATGCTAAGAGATCGCTTGCACGACCATCTCGCCGATGCAATTCCACGTCTACGAGTCCACGGATACGGCGCAGAACGCCTTCCCAACACGCTGAGCGTTTCTTTCCCTGAGGTTACTGGCGAGGATCTGCTACGGCGCGTTCCGGAAGTGTGCGCCTCGACTGGTGCGGCCTGCCACAGTGGGGACGAAATTGCATCGGCGACGCTTACTGCAATGGGGATCTCACCCGACGTAGCACGTGGTACCGTTCGCCTTTCGGTCGGTTGGACGACGTCAGAGGAAGAAATCGACAAGGCTGCTAATCTGATCATCGACGCGTGGGAGAATCTCGTCGCATCCGTTTAGCACTTAATTGCGGTCGACAGGTCTGATAGAGTATTGTTAACAATCACGCCTTGTTTTCCTTTGCCTAATCCGGTCCTGCAATATGATGCTTCCTCTCCGATTCTTCGAACTGGTTGTCCTTACGACAGCCCATTTTGCCATCGCCACCACCTGCATGCCGACAATGTGTGCTCAAGAGTTAAGTCAGGAAGGCCTAGATCAGAAAGCAAAACACGAATATCTGTTTGAAGAATTCTTGAAAGGGCGCGAGACGAAATACCAAGGCAAAGGCGACGCACGTGCATTGAAGGTACTGACGATCCTCAAAGAGACACGTGAGATTCGCGACGGTGACGAACTTTTGTTGCCCAAGGGCACCCAGCGGATCGCATCGCTTTTTCGACATTTCGGATTCAAGGGAGCAAACCTAGACCGAGTCAAAGAGGTACGTGTCTTTCCTTTTTCGCCCGAGGTAGCGCCGCCTCGCAGCATCCAAGTCAAAGACTTTTATCGCGTGCAGATGCCTTCGATTCCCCTGACCAATGGGCCGGTCGAACGAATGAAGATCCGCTTCTTGATGAAGGACAAAGACGGCGTCTGCCGCATCGACGACCTGACGTTCATCGCTCAGAAAGCAATCCCTCCTGAATTTGACAGCATTGCCTATCGAGATTTGGGATCTGAGTTCCCGCGCGAACAGGTAAAAATCGACATCGACACAGATCATGAACTTTCGATCGGCGGCAGCACAGAACTACAGCGTGATCGCTGGTTCCGCACGCATGACACTCCGGGAGTAGTGCATGAATCCTTCGAACGGTGGGCGCATGAACGCGGCTTTTTTCCGGGCCGTGGAGCGTTTAAGTTTAATCCGGCCCTGACCCGCCGGTGGGGTAGATCCAAACCACTTAAAGAACGCGCCGATAAACCAGGCGCGGCCGATCTCAACTTCTTCGACCAGTACGACGCCGGCTTGCGATTGCGAAAAGCGATTCCACCATTCCAAAAGAAACCATTTGCCTTGTGCTTTAACGATTGGCCCGAGTTCATGTCGGTTCCGCTGACCGGTCGCGGCACACCGCTGGTTGAGCATTTCGATGACGCTGCCGAACTGGCGGGAGCTTATGTTGCCGATCAAATCAAAGACGCTGGTTACACCGCCTCTTGGTGGGAGGTCAAAAACGAAAGCTCAGTTCAGTCCGAATGGGCCTATCACTGGAAGGCCGGAATCGACGGGTGGGGATTGCTGGCAGATTTTCACAATCGAGTCGCTGACGCCGTTCACGAAAAAGCCCCCGAAGTAAAAGTTGGCGGTCCGTCTTCGGCTTACATGCAGGTTCAAGTCAAAGACTTTGCCATGTTTCGCGATCACAAACGGTTCATCGACGAAACGCGTGGACACATCGATTTCTTTTCACACCATTTTTACGAAAACGCGCTAATGCTGGGTGCTCACGAGCGTCGCGGCATGGGCTACTCAAATTATTTGCTTGGCCGCTACGAGGCGATTCTAGACATGCTACGTGCTCACATGCACAAAGCAGACAACGTGTTGCCGATTCTTATTACCGAATGCGGATCCTTGCAGAATGGTCGCTTGCCGTCTGACAACTGGTTGCGTCTGGTGGCTTGGAACGGGTACCTGACGAAATCAATGCAGCGGCCTGACCAAATCGATCTGTTCGTTCCGTTTATCTTCACGCATGCCTCTTGGAATCCCTTTAGTGGCGACAACGCGTTCACGCCAAAACCTGATCGCAAGCGGCATCTGACGATCGAAGATTTTGACCGCACCACGATTGCAAACTACTTCGATTTCTGGAGCGACTTCGACGGCCACCGGTTACCGGTCAGTTTTGACCGCAATTGGCTTGATGTGGTTGCGGTGCATGACGGCAAGCGTGTGTCATTGGCCGTTTCTAATCTTGGTGGACGCCAAATCGCACTCAACCTATCCGACGTTGCCAAGCGAGTCGGTTCATCAACTGCCACGCAAACGCGTTTGAACTATCACAGGGGTGAAGTCGTATTTGAACCCAATCAGGCCGTTGATGTGTCAGCCGTCGAGGTGGACGTCAACGAAACGACAATCGTCCACCTTGCCCTTCGCCAACCGCTTGCCCCATCAGGCATACTCGAACTAGAACGGTCATACGCCACCGAGACCGCGGTCAAAATAACCGACCAGAGCGGCGATAAACCCATCGTTTATGAGATCGAGTGCACCACACCGGCTTCGATCCAATCAGCCAAATTGCTTGTTGGTATCCATCGCAGGGGCGGGCTGACCAAACCGCTGGTTGTAGGCTTCAACGGAAGTCCTATCTCAATCGACACAGGTGACTCACACGAGTTTTCCGAGTTCTTCTCGCCGCTGGACGCTGTCGTTCCAACCTCGTTGATCAAGCAACACAACAAGATCAGAATTATGGCTGAGCCAAATACAACCATCACGTCGGTTCAATTGGTAACGCTGCGTGCGGCGAAGTGATCGTTGGACGTAGAGCGGTACTGCAAAGTAGATGTGGCGAATCGATTAACGTTCGTCGCTCACTTTTCCCTAATAGCCGCATTCTGTGCTGCAATACGCTCGCGTTGCCGTTTGCTTAAGCCACGCTTAAAGTACTCCTCCGGGCTCCTCCAAAAACGGGTCTTCTTGAATTCGGGGTCATGAATCTGTCGGCTCAGGTCACAATCAAATCGAGCCAGAATAGAATGCTGATTGACTCCGTTTTTGCCGGCGTTGGTGAAGTGTGATAACCCCCATGTGATTCCCTGTCCGTCGGTCGTGTCGGTAAACGCGTCGGCGACAAAGGAACCGGGCGCGATGGGAACTGACTCGCAAATCGACGCGATCTCAAAATTCACCCAGTCCTTCGCATAATTGATCGTATCGTGTTCCGTCCCATCGTGCACCATCAGCGCCGCGACGCCTCCCCTAAAAGGAAACAGACCCACTTCGTGCCCAGAATTGAGCACTGGATTGAGCGCGTGTTTCTCAAACGGCCCCAAAGGATCATCGGCAATCGCCAATCCGCCAGCCACCCAAACATTTCCCGGACGGTTGAACGCGCTCTTGTAGTAGAGATAGATCTTTCCGTCATGCACCAAAGGATACGGATCATGAATCGCAAATTGGTCCCATGAGCCTGCTGGCCCGTTGGGAATCACTGCCTGATCGGTCGCGGTCCATGGACCATTTGGTGAATCAGACCACGAAACAGCAACGGGACAATAGTCGCCGCGCTTCCCACTGGCCTCCATGAAGCCTTGGTAATAAAGATAGTATTTGTCTTTCCACTTCAAAATGTCGGTCGTGGAAACCGAACGCCAGCCGACTTTTGGTTTTGCAGGTCTTGGAATGGCAACTCCTTGCTCCTGCCAAGTGAACCCATCGTCACTGGTAGCGTACCAGATCTCACACAGGTCCCAGTCGGTTGAAGGAATCGTATCGGAGCATTTATCCGCCCCCTGCGGAATCGTCGGCGTATTGCGATAGGTGTACCAAACGTAGTACTTGCCATTCTCAAAAATAATCTTGGAAGGATCGCGCCGTGAGATGGTGCCGTCGTGGCCGTGATAATCGAGCCCTTTCAGCGGTGTGTACTTAAACTGGCTATAGAGTTCATTTTCCGCCGGATGAATTGCACTGTAGTTTTCGAAACTGCGACGCATCGCCGCGCTCAACTTTCGATTCCTCGTCTCCGGCGTAACGGTATAGGGAAACGGACCTTGGTCTACCTTTTGATCGTTTTGAGATATCTGTGACGCGTCGACAGCGACATCTTGGCCCTGAGTCGAGGTGCACAACAGTAGTCCCATGCCGAACAACAGAAATCTGACGCCTAACTTTTTCACAAACGTTATTTTCACCACTGTGTTACCTGCGTACATTTATTCTTCTTGAGCTGTAATTGTCACTCAAAACCGACAACTGTAAAAGGCTCGCTCCAAGGCTGTCCAAACTCCGTGGCGTGCCAGCCCTTCAGTGCTGCCTCCCAACAATCGGACAATAATATGGTACCATGTCGTTGCTAAAAATGATTATCGAGTCTATCGCGTCACAAGCAACTGCCAAGTGACTCAACATGAGCCCATACGACAAACATCTTAACGTCCGCAACCATTTGCTGGCCTTCGCCACAAAGCTCGTGTTGCTGCTAGTCTTCGCGGTTGGGACTGCAACGGAAGCAGCTCAAGAAACCAGTTTGACGATCTCGGTGAAGACATCCGACGGCCAGACGCTCTCCGGCGAACTGGTTGCTCTCCAAGGAAACCTTCTTGAGATGACGAGCAACCGAACCAACCAAACACTTGCCTTTGAGCAAATCGAACGCATCGATCTTGCCCAAACCGACTCGAAAGCACCTTCGGCGTCACTGCAATGCCGCCTAGCAGACGGATCTCGATTCAACGCGACCAAACTTTCCATCTCCGCAGGAAGGGCGACGCTCAACCTATCGTCCAACGCATCAATCACCCTCGCACAAAGCAGCCTCAAATCAGTTCTGCTGTTCGACACGGCCAACGACGCTAACAAGCTGAAGCAGTGGAATGAATTTCTCACTGACTTCGCGGCCGCAAGTGATTCGATCATTGCCCAAAAGAATGACGCCCTCCAAGCCATCGAGGGTATCGTTGGGGATGTGGGGGAGGAAGGCTTCGATTTTGAAATGGGAGGCCGGCAGGTGACCGTCAAAGCTGAAAAGCTGACCGGGGTGATCTTCTACCGCGCTGAACGTGATTTCCCAGACTTCGTTTGCGAGGTACAGCTAATCGGTGGCTCGACCATTGCCGCTGCACAAATTGAACTGTCCAATGGAAACGTCAACATCGCCACGGGGACAGGAGACCAAATCAGCCTGCCGTCGGAAATCATTGCGTCTTTGAATCTTTCGGCAGGACGCTCGATCTACCTGAGTGATCTGCTGCCGACAACCAACGACTGGAAACCTTTGGTAGCGAGCCAAGCTAATCTGGACAACCTTGCCAAACTTAACCTATCGGTGGCCAATGAGAATTTTTCGGGTCAACCACTCTCACTGAGAACACTCCCTACTGATGGGCTCAGCTTTCTGGCAAAAACACAAACCTACGAGAGAGGATTCGCGATTCAAGCAGGAGGTCGACTGGCGTTCAATCTCAACGGACAATTTAAACGCCTGACTGCGTTGGCCGGTTTTGATCCAGAAATGGAGGCGCTTCCCGGCAACGTCCAGATTGAAATTCAAGTCGACAACAGGACTGTCGTAAGCAAGGTCTTGGAAAATCGCAGGCTTGTCCAACCATTGCCGATCGATGTCGATCTGGTCGGCGCAAAACGTTTGATCATTCGAGTTAACTATCACGATGGTCGGTCCGTCGGCGATCGAATACACTTGGTCGATGCGCGGCTGTCGAGGTAAACCAATGGGCATGACCAATTTTGGACTGAAAATCAGGAACACCTGCGTCTTTGCGTTAGTCGCCTTCGTTGCGGTCTGCCAGTCTGCCACAATCGCAGAAAAACCGCAGGTTGACCAGAGATTACTTGACGCTCAAGAACGTCGGATTGCTGCGATTGCCAAAGCGACGCGTTCGACCATTTCTGTGCTCGCTCCTGAATCGCAAGGTGGCGGCAGTGGAGTCATCATTTCCTCCGACGGTTACGCGCTGACGAATTATCACGTCATTGAATCCAATGGCGCATTTATGAATTGCACTCTTCCCGACGGAAATCTGTACCGAGCCGTCATTGTTGGGATCGATCCAACGGGCGACGTTTCCTTGATCCGGCTTTTGGGGCGCGAGGACTTTCCCGCCGCCAACATTGCCGACAGCGACACCGTCGTACCTGGTGACGCTTGCTTTGCGATCGGCAACCCATTTTTGCTGGCCACCAATTTCCAACCATCCGTTTCTTGGGGCATCGTCTCAGGGACGCATCGCTACCAGTATCCAGCCGGAACACTGCTGGAATATGCGGACTGCATCCAGACCGATGCGGCAATTAACCCGGGAAATTCTGGCGGCCCACTGTTCAACGAAAACGGTGATCTTATCGGCGTCAACGGCCGTGGTAGTTTTGAAAAACGTGGACGCGTCAATGTTGGCGTGGGATACGCGATTTCCATCAATCAGATCAATTACTTCCTCGACCATTTAAAAAGCGGCCGGTTGGTCGATCACGCCACTTTGGGAGCGACCGTTTCCTCCGACGAAGACGGTTCGGTCCGAGTAGACGAAATCCTCGAAACGTCTGACGCTTGGCGACAAGGCCTGCGATACGACGACGAAATTATGTCCTTTGGAGGCCGAGCGATCGCAACGGTAAATCAATTCAAAAACGTGCTGGGCATTTTCCCGAAGGGCTTTCGCGTCCCGCTGATCTATCGCCGCGAGGGTGAAACTACCGAGATCGTTGTCCGACTAACGGGTGTTCATGCAACCAACCAACTTGCCGAAATCATCGAAGGCAAGCCGCTGGAACAAGACATGCACCCCAAACCTAAGCCCAAACCTAAGGAAGATCCCTCTCCGCTTCCCGAGCCTGCCCTCCCGGATGATGCCAGCGACAATGATGAACCGGCCGAGGTTGACAATCCGTTTAGCCACATGTTTGTCGAGCGCGCCGGTTTCACAAATTACTACTTCAACACGCTCAATCGTGACAGAGTCTGGCAAGAGTTCACTTCTCACAGCGGTGACTGGACTGCCGCCAAACAACGTTGGCGAATTTCGGCCACCGATGGTCTTGGTCAAGAAGTACTGATTCTATTGGGCGACGAAAAATCGGGCATCAAGGTCGGTGGCCAATCGTGGGCACTCGATCCAAATATCGATTTTTCAACTCAGCTTTACCCGCCCAATTCCAATGGCCTGCTAGTCGCGTTGCATTACTGGCGTAAAATGTTGGTCGACGGACCGAACAAATTTGGTGACGTCATCTATTTCGGCAGCCTACCGGGCGACCAACCCGGTCTGCTTGAAACGCTTATTGCGACCTCTGGCATTGTGGAGACTTGGTTTCTGTTTGCACCGGACACTAAAGTCTTGGACACCGTAGAGATGTACCCGGAGATCAACAGCGTTGCCTGCCGTCTGCGACTGTTGAATTACCGTAGCGAGGGGAATTTGTTGCTTCCGGGACTGATTGAATACTTGGACTCCGATGGCGAAAAACGCGAACTGAACATCACACGGATTGAATTTCTCGCACGCCCCCCGTCCGGTTCACCAGGAAGCAACCCATGAACCGAACCGTCTCACTTTTGATTGCATTAGCGATTTCTGTGGCCTCATTGATTGGGGCGGAATCATTCGTCTCCGGCCAAACGATTGGCTTCGGAAGTGCTATCTCGCAAACGTTGCCAAAAATCGTCAAGATTGTTGGCAGTGGAGGCACGCGCGGCTTAGAGGCTTACCAAAGTGGTGTATTGGTCTCTGCCGATGGCCATGTTTTGACAACGTGGAGCTACGTTTTGGACACCAGCGTGATTACGTTAACGACCTACGATGGATACAAGCACGAGGCGAATTTGGTCGGTTTTGACCCTAGGCTTGACATTGCGATTCTAAAAATCCCAGTTACCGAATCGCTACATTTCAACATCGACAACGTAAGCACGATCCAGGCTGGCGATCGCGTCCTTGCATTCAGTAATCTTTACAACGTCGCCACAGGAAATGAGCCCGTTAGTATCCAACAGGGATTTATTTCCTCGGTCTCGAAACTGTCCGCCGTCCGCGGGGTATGGCAATCGCCTTATCAGGGTAAGGCATTTTTGCTCGACGCGATGACCAACAATCCGGGTGCAACCGGAGGAGCGGTTACTGACCGCAGCGGAAACTTGATTGCACTGATCGGCAAAGAATTGCGGGACGAGCGCACCAAGTCTTGGCTAAACTATGGAATACCGATCGAAAACTTAAGAGAGTCAATTCGATCAATCATCGACGGAGAGAAACAAGGTACGACATCCGCCACCGATGTTCTTTCCAAGGGGCCAACTGAGCCGATGACGCTAGGATTGATGGGAGTGTCCCTTGTCCCGGACATCGTCAAGCGCACGCCGCCGTATGTTGATCGTGTGGCGTCGGGTTCTCCCGCTGCAAGAGTCGGATTGCTGGCTGACGATCTGATCATCGAAGTCGATGGCGTGATGACACCTTCAACCGCAGACGTCAAACAGCGTCTGCGCTCCATCGATCGTGACGCGTCTGTTTCGCTGACGGCTCAGCGCGGGAATAAGTTCTTAGAATTCACACTGAGATTGGGTCAGTAATAAAGCCTCTAGAGCTGAAGTGCGGCAAGCATCCTGCTTGCCTTAATGAGCCGCCGTAGAATTGGCAAGCTGGAATCTTACGCCACCAACGCCATCGTGAGCTAACGGAATCACCCAAGCTTTTGGATCTATTTCCACTTCAACACCAACAACTCGTTAAGGTTACGCACGAATACCTCGTCTTCGCTAACGGTCAGATGAGCCCAAGAGTCGGTGCCAACGGGACGGCGATCGATCATGTCGAATCGATCTGAATTCGCCCTGAACAGCACCAATTCGCCGGCCGAGGTAAGTGCTAGTATTTTGTCGCCGTTAGCAATCAGACTCGCATACTTTCCAAACTTCTCACTGACCCATTTCTCTTGGCCAGTGTTCAAATCAACACAAGCAAATCGCTGATTCTGTAGAAAGGTGTAGGCCATGCCGTCGATCACTACCGGCGTTGTCATATAGCCACGTGTCTTGAGCTTCCATTTTTCAGAAACGTCAAAGTTATCACCGGACTTCGTTAAGGCCAACATCATCGAAGGGTGCTGATAATTGCTGATGAAGAACTGATCATTGAAGACCGTCGGTGTGATGATGCTCATTCCCCGAAAGGCTGGGACCGGAAATGCCCAGAGTTTCGCACCAGTTTTCAGATCGACTCCGGCGAGCTCAGTGCGGCCCTGAACGAGCAACTGTCGCTTCCCTCCAACTGTTTCTATCGCGGGAGAGGAGAACACGCTGCTGTTTTTACTTGCTCCATCCTTACAAGATTGCCACAGCGTTCTTCCGGTCACCTGATCTAATTTATGCATGGCTCCACCGGCCTGCATGTAGACATGTTCGCCATCGACTAGCGGAGAACAGACGCAACCGAATTGTGGAGCAGGGCTGTTCATCTCAGCCGGAAAATCTCGGCGCCAAATTTCTTCGCCCGATGCAGCGTCCAAGCAAACTAACACGTCACGGATTCCTCCTACAAAGATCCGACCATTGGCGTAAGCGGGAGTTGAACGGATCCAACTCCCATTGGCCGCAGCGAAAAAAGGCACCCGCAATGACCCTTGCCAGTTGGCTTTCCAGATCTCGTTGCCACTAGAACGATCGAGACACCGCACGTACTCTTCGCTTTTGTCGACCGTCTCCGTTACAAAAACGCGCTGCCCTACAACCAGCGGTCCGCTGTAACTGCTGCCCAGTGGCACGCGCCAAGATTTGACAAGCCGATCGGTGGATAGAGAACTTGGCCAAGGTGAAGCATTCTTGAGAATCCCATCTCGATCAACGCCACGCCACTGAGTCCAGTCGGTCGGGCTGGCTGTAGGAGTCTGCGCTATTGCCGGCATGTCAAACATGATCAATGCGCACACCAAAACAAGGAAATGAAAAAGTGATTGCACGATTATTCTTTTCATCGAGTCGCCTACCGGAGAAATAGCTTTTAATCACTATCGTCCCAGAACCGATACCGACCGTCCACCATCACACTCAAAAAGGCAAAACGATTAAATTGAGCATGCACCGTCCGCAAACCAGCGTTTATCCGTTACCATGGAGCGAAGTTTCAAAGCTATCGTAGCACGACTCTCCGAGTCGTATTGGTGCCGCGAATAACGACTCGGAGAGTCGTGCCACATTATTCTGGTATCGGAGTACCGAATTTTGAAACGTCCTCTAATTAACCGACACCCTCGATTCCTTCCTATATTGACAGGAAGTCTTGCGACGTGAACCCAGTCACCCGTTTCCAACTTAGTTCTGCTGCACCGGCAGTGGCCTCTGTCCTTGGCCGCATCAGACAACGCATTCGCGCACTAGTTGTGCTCGAAGGCCTTGCAGTCGCACTGATCTGGTTAGTGGTGATGTTTTGGATTTCCCTAGCACTTGACTATCTACCAGTGCGGTTTGGCCTAGCCGAACTTTCGCGCCCCACCCGAATCGTTTTGTTGGTGGTGACAGGTGCCGCGATGGCTTGGCTGATCTGGCATTTCATTTTTCGACGTGTTTTCGCATCAATGAAGGACAGTAGTATCGCATTGTTGATTGAGCGCCAGTACCCGGAGTTCAATGAAAGTCTACTAACAACGGTCGATCGCGCAAATCAATCCTCCGACGCAACCGCAACGCAGGCAGACAGTGCTCTGCTTGATCAAATCACCGCCCAAGCTAACTCGATCTGCAAAAACGTTTCGATTGGCAAAGTGCTTAACCACCGGCACGTTTTTCGTACTCTGCAGATCGCTGGGGTAGGATTACTGTCGCTTGGCCTATTCGCCTTGTTCAACCCTGCCGCAATGAAAAC
>CALHPU010000092.1 GCA_938036435.1 uncultured Pirellulaceae bacterium
CTGACGATCCGTGCAGCTATTGCCAGACGACCGACGCCAAGGTTTACCAACACTGGCTGGACACCGGCGGCCCCAACCCATCGACAATCGCTGACGCGCTCGGTAGACGTCTGCATGACATGGCTATGACCGACGCGATTGAAGACTTTCTGGCATTACATGCGTCGCATGGAAAGATCGTCGGCATGATGGGCGGCCATTCGATGAAGCGCTCGGATGATGCATATTTGATGGCAGCGCAAATATCCAGAGAACTCACCCGCCGAGGGTATCTCATGGTCAGCGGCGGCGGTCCGGGCGCGATGGAGGCGACCCACGTTGGGGCATGGTTCGCCGAGAGAACAGACAGCGATCTCGAAGAAGCAGTTCGTGAATTGGCGACCGCTCCAACTTACAAGGACAAGCAATGGCTCGCCTGCGCGTTTCGCGTTCGAGACAAATTTCCGCTGGCGTCGTCTCATGTCAGCCTTGGCATTCCGACGTGGCTTTATGGTCACGAACCGCCTACACCATTCGCGACTCATATAGCCAAGTACTTCGCTAACAGTGTCCGAGAGGATGGATTGGTAACGATCGCGGCGTCAGGGTTAATTTTCGCGCCGGGAAGCGCTGGTACCATTCAAGAGATTTTTCAGGACGCAACACAGAATCATTACGCGACCACCGGCGTCTCAAGTCCGATGGTATTTCTCAACAGCGACTATTGGATAAACGAGAAACCGATCTATCCAATGATCAAGCAATTGGCCCAAGGATATGATTACGAAAAATTGATTGCGATCTTCGACGACGTTGATTCTGTCGTGAGCTATATCGAAGGTACCGAGCCGATCCCAAGCCGTTTGGGCAAGTGGTCGTTTTGTTCGGCACATTGCAAACCGCTGGCTTGAAACTGTCAAATTGGCTTTGTCCTTATAGAAAGCGGGGGCAGCCTGCCAAATAGATCCAGATGGCAGGTAGAAAACCTTCCCCACAAAACCTGGCCCGCTTACTGCAATCTTCAAGGTTGCTCGTGCGTCGATTAATCGCTGACGCCGTAGCGGCCAATGCACCAGAACGCGTTGAACAGATCTTTGATGCCGATCTTCTTGCCTTCGTCGTATCCGCGGCTTTCGTAGAAGCTAATCGGGATTTCTTTAAATTTAAAACCACGCCGTGCTAGTTTTGCCGTGACTTCCGGTTCGATGCCAAAACGGTCTTGTTCAATGTCAATCGCTTCCATCGCTTCTCGAGTAAAAGCTTTGTAGCACGTTTCCATGTCCGTTAGCTGTAAACCGGTAAACAGGTTTGACCCCTGCGTCAGTAACCAATTTCCCAAACGGTGAACGAATGATTCATCATGGACAACATCGCCCATAAAACGCGAGCCGTACACGATGTCGGCTTCGCCTAGCACAAGTGGATGGATGATTGCAGGAATGTCGCGCGGGTCATATTCAAGGTCTGCATCTTGAACGATAGCGAAGTCCCCCGTCGCATGTTCAAAACCGGTGCGAAGAGCAGCCCCTTTACCAGCGTTTTGATCTTTCACAATCACTTGCACGTTTGGCAAGTCGGCAACACGTGCTAGTATCTCCGCGGTTTTATCGGTGCTGCAATCATCAACGATGATCAGTTCGGAGTTCAGCGGCAAAGCAGCAACGCGACTTACAACGCGCGCGACGGTGGCTTCTTCGTTGTATACGGGGATGACGATCGAAACTAAATAGTCACATTTCGTGTCTTGGGGCTCACACGAAAGCGTCTCGATCGTGCGGTATGCTTGTAACTCTTCTTCGACCAGTCCCTGACAACCACGAAGGCGGTTGAGGATCTCATCGAAGCGCACATCTTGCTGGTGGTGCGCTTTCTGAGTTGAAGATGAAATTTGATCCACGATAGACTCACAAAATTAATTTCGTTGTCCGACCGCTAAGGTACGATGAAAATCATCGAAGCAGCACAACGTTGTAGGAGACCATAGGCTGCAAATAGTGAGCACGTAGAACCGAATTGCACACTGACAGCCGTAAATTAAGACTATTTGGTACAACCGGTATCCAACGGCGCGATAACGCGTCATTCGTCCATGCCGACTCCTCGGTCCTCTCCTCCTCTCCACATGCCTCCATCCATCGGTCATGTGACCTTATGGTAACTTGTGTCCCATTTTGTCACGTTTGGTATCCATGTACTTCTGGTTGTGTTCGTTGATCGGCGAGAGGATGGGAACCTGATCGACGACCTTCAGATCGAAACCTCGCAAGTTGAATGCTTCGGTTTTTTTTGGATTGTTGGTCAGCAACCGAACCTCCTTAAGCCCGAGGTCTTTTAGTATTTGGATGCCGACGCCATAGTCCCGCATGTCGGCCTTGAAACCTAAAGCCGTGTTCGCTTCGACAGTATCCAAGCCTTGGTCTTGAAGATCGTAGGCTTTGATTTTGGCTGCCAGTCCGATGCCGCGTCCTTCTTGAGGCAAGTAAACCAACACGCCGCAGCCTTCATTGGCGATCATCTCCAAAGCCATATGCAGTTGGTCGCCGCAGTCGCACCGCAACGAGTTGATCAAATCACCTGTAAAGCAGCTGCTATGCATGCGAACCAGTGGGGCTTTATCGGCGTTGGCGAGATCCCCCATGACCAGAGCGATCGGCTCCTGCGATTCAAACTGGACCCCGTAAGCCACAATGGAAAATTCACCGTACTTCGTTGGTAGTTTAGACTCCGCGGTTCGGGAGACCAGTTTTTCCGACACGCGCCGGTGCGCGATCAAGTCTTCGATTGTGATGATCTTCAGATTTTTCTCTTTTGCGATCTCAAGCAATTCATCGCGTGTCGCCCGATCACCGCTTTCGTCGAGAATCTCACAGAGGACGCCAGCGGGGGCGAGGCCAGCCATTCGAGCGAGATCGACCGCTGCTTCGGTGTGTCCGGCGCGTCGCAGCACGCCGCCTTTTTTCGCCGCCAGCAAATGAACGTGGCCGGGCCGCTGAAAATCTTCAGGTTTGGAGTTAGGATCGGCCACCGCGCGAACGCACGTCGCACGCTCTTTAGCCGTAATTCCTGTGACGGCCGAAATGTGATCCAGCGGAGTAAGAAACGCCGTTTCGTTGGTTGAATTGTTGTTCTCGACCAAAGGATTGAGCTTCAGTCGTGCCGCCGCTTCGGGGAGAATTGGCATGCAAAAATCGCCTCGTCCACTCATCACCAGATTCATCATCTCTGGCGTCGCCAATTCGGCGGCGCAAATGTAGTCTCCCTCGTTTTCACGATGCTCGTCGTCGATCACAATAATGACTTCGCCGCGGGCGATTGCATCTACGGCCTCGGGGATCGATGAAAATGAATTGGACATCCTGTTTGGGCTTTCGCGGTCAATGGTTGGGGGCTCTGGTCAATTCCAGAGTATACCGCAACCGTTTTCCTGAAATAGGTGTTAACTCAGATCGCCATCGCCAGATTAATATTTAGATGACAACAAATGCCCACAAAACAGTTCTCACCCGTACGCCTTCTTATGTGGGCCGGTTGGGAATTCCAATGGCGATCCTGTTTGCTGCGTGCATCGTCACCATCGGACTTTACACTCCGGCCATCGCCCAGACCGTGGACGTCGCACCGGTGGTCCCCGCTAATCAAGCGGCAGATCCAGCGATCGAGTTGGACCACTCGATCGGTGACGTCCAAGAGCGACGAAAGTATCGGTTCGAGAAAAAGGGCGCTATCGTATTTCGAAAACTGCCCGATTGCGAAGTTAAATGTGATGTCTACCAACCGGAGTCCGATGTTGCATTGCCTGCAGTCATCATGATTCACGGTGGAGCTTGGCGGCAGGGAAGTAAACTGGCAATGATGCGGCATGCCCGCCGCGTGGCGCGAGTTGGCTATGTTGTCGTTTCGATCAATTATCGACTAGCGCCCAAGTACCCTTGGCCCGCGCAGATCGATGATTGCCAGTACGCGGTGCGATGGCTTAAGAAGAACGCTCAAGCCTATAACGTCGACGCCGAACGCATCGGCGTTTTCGGTTACAGCGCTGGCGGTCATTTGGCCGCGCTGTTGGGAACCATGGGCGCAGAGGGCGATCCTCTGATTAATGAAAGTCTGTCGGTAAGCGATCAAAATCTGTCAGGTTTCTCTCCTGCGGTCGATGCGGTCGCCGTTGGAGGTGCTCCGTGCGAATTTAACTGGCTGGACGAAGGATCGGAGGTGTTGAAGTACTGGATGGGTGGCAGCCGAAAATCATTGCCTGAAAAATATCGGCGCGCCTCTCCCGTTGAGTACGTCACTGCCGACGATGCACCGTTCTTTATCTTTCATGGGACAGCAGATATGCTGGTACCCGTTCAGTCATCCATCGATTTTCATCAATCGTTGAAAGCCAAGGGAGTACCCTCGACGCTTTTGACTGTTGAGGGTGCCGGTCATTTGGCAACTTTTAGTAGAGCCGAATTGCTGAAGCAGATTATTCCATTTTTCGACAAACATCTCCAACACGGCCCTCAGTCTCCTAAGGCCCCGAAAGATCAATGAAACGATACAAATCCCTTCTTGTCGATACGTGGTGGCTATGGCTGGTGATTTTCGGTGTTGGTATTGGACTCGGTACGTTTGTGCATCTGTCTTTTTATTCTGCGATTCCCATCGGCTTGTTTGTGTTCTTCTACTTTGGTCTGATGCGATACGACAAACACGGCAATTCGGTTGAGGGCTTCGGCGATCATAAGTGATTACATTGCTACGGTGGCGTAAGCTTTCAGCTTGCGAGCACTTCGAGATTTAAGGACGGCAAGCAGGATGGATAACCCACGTTAAAGCTGCAAGTTGGCAAGCAGGATGCATACCCAACGTTAAAGCCGCAAGTTGGCAAACAGGATGCTTGCCCCACGTTAAAGCCGCAAGTTGGCAAGCAGGATGCTTGCCCCACGTTGGCAACCAAGATGCTTGCCTCACATTCAGGCTCAAATAAAACTCGTCTGTTTCGTAAACAAGCCCCCTCGCAACTCGCGTAGCCGGGCTCCTGAGAGATTGGAGAAATTGCTCTCAAGCGTCGTTCTACTCTCAGGTGTTGTTCTTCTCTTGGACTCGTACCGACGGCCTCGTCGTTCATCCTGACTTCAAACATGCTATCATTTGCCCCATGGAACACGAGAAAACCGAAGCAATCGTCCTGCGAGTGGTTGAGTTTAGCGAGACTAGCTGCATCGTCACGCTCTTCAGCCGAAAGCTGGGCAAGATATCGGCTATAGCGAAGGGAGCTCGTCGAAAAAAGAATCCGTACGAAGGCGCTATTGACCTTATTGCGATCTGTCGAATAGTGTTCCTGCACAAATCGTCTCAATCGCTCGACATATTGACTGAGGCCAAACTTGAGCGGCGGTTTCGCAGCGCGTCCACGGATTTGGACCGGTTTTATGCTGGTTTGTATCTGGTCGAATTGCTTAACTTGCTAACCGATGAAGCCGACCCGCACGAACTGTTGTTCGATGCGGCCTGTCTTGCGATCGAGCGTATTGATAGTCAATCTTCGCTCAAAGATGCGTTGATTGAGTTCGAGATTCGTATGTTGGATTTGCTGGGCCACTTGCCCATGCTTACGCAATGTGTGGGTTGCGGGCGGATGAGAAGAACGATGAACCGAGTCCATTTTGGGCTCAATGAAGGAGGAGTGATTTGCCCCGATTGCCGACCGGGAAAACAAAACATAGTTAGCCTCAGTTCCGAAGGATTGGAATTGTTGCTGAATTTGACAGATCACACGAAGATAAAAAGTATGAAAACCGAAGATTATTCGTCGAACCACTCGGCCTATCCGGAAGTAAGACGCTTGGTCAGCAAGTACATATTGCATTTGATTGGGTACCCACCGCGACTGCAGAAGTATTTGGGAAATCTGTAACGTTATGACTGAGGCTCAATCATTGGTGATTGGTTTCACTAACAAAAAAGAACAAGTTTCATTGCGAGACAAGGAAGTCAAGCATGCCGTTGTCAAATCGTATCTCGTCCACTAATTGCCGGTGCCTATACAGGCCGATCGCGCTATTGCTTCTCAGCATATTGTCTTTGACATTGCTATCAGGTTGTGCGACTGTGCAAAAAAGTTTCGACAAGATTGGGGATAAGTTTTCGGGGAAAAAGCGTACCGCCAGCACCCTCGTCAGCGAGGAAGATTCGCTTGATCCGATGGGAGCCCGCAGTCACAGACGAATTCTGTGGGACGACTTAGCCCCTTCTCAATTATCGACCACGATCAAAACAGCTTTGACCAGCAAAGAGGGCGTAGCGTCGGCGAAGCAGTCGTTTGATATGGGCAAGCAACTGTTCGATCGCGCATCCCAAATGATTAAAGCCAATCCTGACGGTACGCGGCACGCTCCTATTTTCATTGAAGCTGCCAGTCATTTCCGCGCTGCATCATCCAGTCACCCCGACAGTTCACTCGCCGAGGACGCGATGTTCCTCGAAGGAGAGTCGTTCTTTTTCGCCGATCGCTATGTCCAAGCCAATCGTGCCTTTGAGGGACTGGTCGCGGATTATTCAGGGTCGCGGTATCTCGATCAAGCGGAACAACGACGCTATTCCATTGCCGTTTACTGGTTGAATCTAAAGAAAAGTGGCGCTTCAATCTCACTTAACGATGCCAAACGTCCAAAATTTTCTTTGGCCGGTGAGGGAAGGAGAATCTTACATAGGATTCGAATCGACGATCCAACGGGCAAACTTGCCGACGATGCTACTTTCGCTTTAGCGACCGCCTATATGGATGCCAAACGATTCGAAGAGGCGGCCGACACGTTTTCGTACCTGCGAAAAGACTATCCGGGTAGCGAGTATCAGTTCAGAGCACAGATGCTTGAACTTGAATCGCTGTTGAAATCGTACAAAGGGCCTGACTACGACGGGACGCCGTTGGCCAAAGCCGAGAAATTGCGGAAACAGATCGCAGCCCAGTTCCCTGACAAGGCTGCGCAGAACCAACAGATTCTTGCACAACAGGGATCGCTGATCGTCAATCA
This sequence comes from uncultured Pirellulaceae bacterium, assembly GCA_938036435.1. Classification (GTDB taxonomy): domain Bacteria; phylum Planctomycetota; class Planctomycetia; order Pirellulales; family Pirellulaceae; genus Mariniblastus. The sequence goes on from CALHPU010000092.1 coordinate 6,999, forward strand.
ATTGGCCCAGCGTGACGTAGAGGTTGGCCAGTTCTACGAGCGCCGCGGCGAAAACCGAGCGGCAAAAATCTACTACGAGAAGGCTCAAGCAGACTATGGTGGCAGCGTATTCACCGACGAATTGGGACAGCGTATTGAAACGGTTGCCAATCTGCCGCCGGTTCCCAAACCGCCAGCCGATTGGATTCAAAAAGTGTTTCCAGATGCGAAGTCTGAAAAATCAATCATCCGCCCCGGAAGTGGCGCTGGAACAATCATCCGTTGATGCAGTCTGACCGTCAACCAAAACGTCCAACGCTCAAGGCAAACAACCAAACGAAGCTTTCATTGAACAACTTACCTAAAAAACAGTCTTCGTCACCGGGAGCCATCGTGGGTTTTTGTGCGATGCTGTGTGCCGTGATGGCGAGCTCTGGTTGTCGATCCTACCATCTTGGTAATCAATACTTGTTTCGCAGTGATATACGCACCGTTCACGTGGCGATAGCGGACTCCGATTCAAACCGTCGGTTCCTAGGTCAACGCCTTACCGAAGCGGTCGTAAAACAAATTTCAAACACAACGCCTCTGACCATCACCGAACCGGCGCTTGCCGATAGCGTGATCACAGCGAGGGTCCTCAGAGATCGCAAGTCGGTGCTAACGGAGACGCTTACGGACGAAGGCAGAGCCGTGGATGTCGGTTTAGTGGTCGAAGTTGAGTGGACTGACCGGGCTGGAACACCTTTGATGCAGCGGCAATCCCTAAAGATCAATCACAGCGCCGATTTCATCCCCGAAGGTGGACAGTCGCTGGTGACTGCACAACAGGAAGTAATAGAGCGAATCGCCCGTGAGATCGTCGGACAAATGGAAACGCCTTGGTAGTGATCGCCGAATCAGTACAGAAACTAACAGTAGATCAAAAACTCACAAGATCACTCTTTTCAACTCCACGCGAAATACCTTATTCAACCACCGGGCTTTATACAACACAAGAGATCGGAACTGTCATGACACGCTTCAGCAAACCTCTGTTTTGGTACTCAGTTGCCATCTTAGCTTGCGTACTTATTCAAGCTGGATGTAGCAGTGGCATGCCAAGCCTACTGAAAACGCCGATGTTGGACAAATCATCGCGCGTTGACTTAGCATCCACCTTGCGTCCAGAATCGCAACTTCACCAATCTGGCGGCTGGCTCACATCATGGGAACTGGCTCACAGAGAGTCGCTTCGAACGGGCAAGCCCATCATGGCCGTATTCACTGGCAGTGACTGGTGTGGGCCATGCATCTCGTTGAAGAAAAAAGTCCTCTCGACACAACAGTTCACTCAATGGGCGACCGACAAAGTGGTTCTCTTGGAAGTGGACTTCCCTAAAAACACCAACCAAGCACCTGCCCTCATCGACCACAATCGAGAGCTGTCCAATCGATACAACATCGCAGGATATCCGACGGTCCTGATTATTGATGCCGATGGTAGCGTCAAAGGAAAGCTGGGCCATGGCACCAACCCGCAGCATTGGATCAAGCGCGCTGATGCAATCGTTGGCTCCTAGTCACTGCGTAGTCATATCCTCCAGCAAAATCGTTATCTAATTCTTCAACGCTTTCTTCCTCCATGCCTCATCAGACGCGCGTCGTAGCACCCGGGAAGTCCGAACGGACCGTGATCGAAGATTCAGGAGAGACGTTGACCATTCCAAGGGATTGGTCCTTGCTCAAACCGGGTGATGCCGGCGCAACTCGTCGCGTCAAAGCGGCAGGCCCGTCTTGGACGGTGAAAGCCAAACGAGGTCGCAGAGTCATTTCGCTGGGGGTTTGGGCGCCTACAGATACCATTGAGCGCGTTGTGAAGGGATTGGCAGCCGAGCGTTCCACCGACGCCTACGCCAAGAAACAAGCGTCGGCCAAACGACGGCGTGATAAAAAGCAAGAGATTTATGTCGAGGATTTTACGACCGCCGTTTACGACTTCCTTGCCTTTGACGTTTCCCATTCCGATCTGGCAAAGCGACTGGCCATCGTCGTCGCCAAACATGCGACCCCCGTCGGCAGTGGTACGGTCGCTCGAACCTCGCGCATCCCAGTCGCGCGGCGAGCTGAATCGGCCGTGATCGCTTGGCTGCGCCATCAGACGACTGGTTACGACAACATGAAGATCCCGCGCGTCAAAGGGAGGCGGCGCGAGGTACGCCGCATGTTGGCGGCGAAGTCGCGCGATTTGCTGGAGGTTTATCGCCGCGGTGAAGTCGTCTCCGCCGAATCGTGCCTACTTGAGTGCGCTCTAGCGGACGTTAAATAGAATTGGCAACAGAGCTCTGTTAAAGCTTTAATGCGGGGCAAGCAACAATGTTTAAGCGGAAGAACGCCAGCTTACCGATGCTCCTTTGGGATCTTTGCCATCAATTTCCAGAAGCCTAACGCGCGCGTTTTGAAGTTGCACAAATACTAGCCCGAAGCGCGAGCGAGCGGATATTTCCGAGGATTTCCGGATTTCCGGATTTCCGGATTTCCGGATTTCCGGATTGCTCGCTTGCGAGTCGGGATTGTATTGAAACGCTTCGCGATTTCAGCACCAGACGGTTCGCGCTGTTGCGCTTCAAGACTTAACGAACGGCGCACAAAAAAAGGAGCCCACCGAAATAATCTCGGTAAGCTCCGTGATTTTGCAAATGGTGAGGAGGAATACGCCTACAAATTGTCGACGCACCCTCCAACCACCATTGACCACCTCGTACTGCCTGCCGCTCTCGGTGGAGGACCAACTCCCAGAGCGACAAGCGTGTTCGAGTCAGGAATTAGCCATTGAATGAGTAGGCCGAAAGACCATGCTCTCCAATGTCCAATCCTTCCATTTCCTCTTCAGGGCTAACTCGTAGACCCATTGTGAATTTAAGGACCAATCCAACAATCAGAGCGAAGACAACCGTGAACACTCCGATTGAGACGATGCCGATGACTTGAGTAATCAGCTGATCCATTCCTTTGGAGGCACCGAATAGGCCAACAGCCAATGTACCCCAGATGCCACAAACTAGGTGGACACTGATCGCACCGACTGGATCGTCGATCTTGATAACGCTGTCGATGAAGATCACTGCAAAGTAAACCAGAACGCCAGCAATTAGTCCGATGATGATCGCATCAAGTCCGCTCATCTGATCGGCTCCAGCAGTGATTCCAACCAAACCGGCTAGGATGCCGTTGAGTGTCATCGATAGGTCAGGCTTGCCGCCGTGTAGCGTAGAGATCAACGCTGCAGCAAGACCGCCGGCAGCAGCTGCCATCGATGTTGTTACCAGTACAAGAGATACTAATCCGGGATCTGCTGAAAGAACTGAACCGCCGTTGAATCCGAACCAACCGAACCACAGCAGGAATACACCAATCGCAGCAGCAGGCATGTTACTTGGAGCAATCGCCATTGGGCGTCCGTTGACATATTTGCCTCGACGTGCACCCAATAGTGCGGCCATCACCAACGCTCCCCATCCTCCTACAGAGTGGACCAGCGTAGATCCGGCAAAGTCATAGAAGCCCATTTTAGCAAGAAATCCCCCTCCCCAATGCCAAGATCCAGTAATTGGATAGCTCAGAGTGACAAAGAACAGACAGAAGATTAAGAATGTGCCAAGCTTTATGCGTCCAGCGACTGCACCAGAAACGATCGTGCAACAAGTTGCAGCAAACATCGCTTGGAAGAAGAAGTCGGTGAACAGTGTGTAGGCTTCGTAGTATCCGTTGGTAGAGACGGCGTTGTATGCTTCGATTTGCTCTGGAGTCGCATCATCGCCAAGTGTGGCGACGCTGTTTCCATTGAGCAAAAAGCCGAAACCACCGGCGCCGTCATCTGCGACCTTGAAGTAGCCCGGATCGTCATCACCGAAACCGGGATACATGATGTTGAATCCGATCACACCATAAGTGACCAAACCCAAGCAGACAATCATTGTGTTCTTGAACAGAATGTTGACTGTGTTTTTGGACCGAGTCAGACCACTCTCGAGAGTCGCAAAGCCAAGGTGCATGATGAAGACCAACATACCCGCGATCATGATCCACAGGTTGTTGACCAAGAAACTAGCGTCATTGGCGATAACTTCAACTGCGCCCGAGGACGCCTCTTCAGTAGAAGCTGCCTCTTCTGTCGAGGCTGCTGCAGTTTCTACCACTGCTGTAGCCGCTTCGGCAGCCTCTTCCTGTCCAAATCCAACGTTCGGTAAAATTGCCAAAGCAGCAATTGCTGTAAGATATAGTAGAGCTGTTTTCTTTTTCACTGTTTCCTCATTAAAAATAGTCAATGGTGGCATGGTCACGAACAGCGGTGATAGCACATGCCATACCAATTTGGATTTTCAATTGCATCAGTGGCCCGCAAATGACTTTTCGCTGAAGAAAATCGGCAGAATAATTTTTTTTTCTTCGCCAAGAGGCTATTAATGTGCATCGCGACGGGAGTTAGCTGCATCCAAAATAGGCAAACCACCCAAGGTGGATTCTGCCAACCTTGAGCCACATTAAGGGCAGGGCATCTTAAGAGTCGCGTTATAGAAAACTTTAAAAGCTCTTAATGGCGACCGCAGCCTTTTTAAGTTGTTTCCAATCTGGGCGGCAGGATGCCCAAAACAAGTGCAAGCGCTCGGGCCCGACCAACGCCAGTTTTAGAGAAGCGCCAGTTTTGGACCGCAGCTGTATTTTTGGCCAAGGGGAAGTGGTGGCGTCGTGGTGGAGCAGGTTTTTAGCCTGCCATATCTTTGCTAAGCCCTTGGGCGTTTGAAAACCTGCCCCACGAGAATAATTCCATCCAAAGAATCAGTTGCAATGAAGCGCTTGTGTTGCCTTCGGCCAAAAAATTCAACGCTGCAACTTAGGTAGCTAGAATCTCGGACTCTCCGAGTCGAAGTATTGCGCTTAGAGGAGAGGCGTGCCACCTAAAAACAATCCAAGCGTGCCTGAAATGGAACTTTGTTTGTGGTGTCGTTACATCGTTCAGAAAAGCAGTTAAGCCTAGGAAACGGTATCCGCTACTGGAATCGAATCGATCCAGCCGGAATCAATGAAGATCAGTTTCAGAATGAAGTAGAACAACATGCAGAGGAAGGCACCGGCGGGGATGGTGATCGCCCATCCCGCCAGAATGTCTCGCATCGTTTTCAGGTTTAATGCATTGAGTCCCCGCGCGAGCCCAACACCCAAAACAGCCCCGACAAGTGTGTGGGTCGTTGAAATTGGAAGTCCGATTGGCAACACCGACGCGAACAGAATCGTGATGGCAGCCGCAAATTCCGCGCAGAAACCACGGCTGGGCGTGAGTTCGGTGATCTTCTCCCCGACCGTTTTGATGACCTTCCAGCCCCAAGTGGCCAATCCAATCACGATCCCGACGCCACCAAGCAATAGAGCCCAATTTGGCGTGGTGGAGGTTTTCAAGATCGCATGTTCGGTGACTGCTTGGTACGCCGCAGACAGAGGGCCGATCGCATTAGCAACGTCGTTGGAGCCATGAGCAAATGCGACTAAACAGGCGGTGAAGATCTGAAGTACGCTAAAGATCCTTTCGACCTGCCGAAGTTCAGCAGAATCTGTATTAGAGGTAATCTGTTTGATCGCCGTATCCTGAAGCGCCGATGCGTCGCCCAGAAGACTTGCCGCCTTCTCTTGCATTTCCCCCGAGGCACTGTTCTTCACACGTGTCAGGTGCTTGATCGTCTTGGCAAGCGACCGGGAGACATCGGCGTCGAGTACTGGATTGCTGCTCGGATTTGAATCCGCCGCTCCGGCTTTTGTATTTCGCAATGAATATTTAGTAATGCAGTACCCAATGAAACCAAGAACGACCGCGACTGCCGCGACGCTGAGCATGAACGACGGATCCTTGGGGTCCATCTCCCATCGCTTCCACATCGGTTTGAGGCCTTTGTAACAGGTCATTCCAGTCATCACGAACATCAGAATGAATACCAGTCGGGGCGCAACAAGTCGCGCGGCCGCCACCGGGTCACGTTTATAAAAGACGGATTTCAGGATGATCGTAAACACAACGTAGGCGACAGTCCCCGAGAGCAGGGGCGAAATCACCCAACCAGCACTAATCATTCCAACTTGGCTCCATAAAACGCCGCTGGAGCCGAGCGCCAAAACGCCAAAACCAACCACCGCACCAACGATCGAGTGGGTTGTCGAAACTGGCCAAGACATCCACGTTGCGATCAGCAGCCAAGTTCCCGCGGCCAGCAACGCCGCGATCATTCCGCAGGCCAAAATGTAGGGGGCGTGTTCGGGAGAATATTGGTTGGAAATTTCCATGGGATCGAAAATCCCTTTGCGAACCGTTTTGGATACATTCGATCCGACGATGTAGGCGCCGGCGAACTCAAAAATCGCCGCTAAAATCACCGCCCATTTGAGCGTGAGGGCTCCGGAGCCGACGGAGGTTCCCATCGCGTTGGCGACATCGTTGGCTCCGATGTTCCAAGCCACGTAGAAACCGCAAATCATGATCAAACAAATCAGTACAAATTCGACACCCATTCGCGTGATGATCCTGTCTTTAAAGAAGTTGTATTTGTGTTGGCCGTTGAGAGACTAGAACCGGCGGGTCATTTGAGGCTGAGCGTTCTCAAGACGCGATCAGCGAGATTCTCAGAGACGTTGCTCAATTTCCCAAGCGTTCGAGTAAATCGCATCCAAAGATGAAACTCTCCGGTCGAAAAGTCGACGTCGTGGGCGTACAGCTTTTTCAGCAGTTTCATCTGAACGACGTCGGCTTGGTGTTCGGCGAAGGCGGCGTCTTTGGCGAGGCCGCGAATTCGTTCTGCTTCTGTGCCTCCAAAACCTGCTTCGATCAGTTCGTCCAGCTGACTGATGATCGATGCGCAGATCGTACAAGCGTTTACATTCAACTCGAGAAATTTGTCGAACTCGACTCGAACGTCATCGGGGAACGGGAGCTTGCGAATCGTCAAGACCTTGCAAACGTCCTCGGCCGTGTCGGCCAACGAGTCTTGCAGCGAAAGAATCTCCAATACCTCGCCGCGGTCGATCGGCATAAAGAACCGCTTAAGCAAACGCTCGCGAATGTCGTCCTTGATTTGGTCCGCCTGATGTTCCAGTTTGGAAACTTCATAAGCCAATTCCTCGATGACTTCGAATTCCCCTGCCTTGGCCGCCGCGATCACCTCAGACATCTTTTCGATGCACTTATTAACCTGATCCATATGTTGCTGAATCTGGCTGAACGGTGATCTACCAAAGAGCTTCCCAATCGTACTCATATTTGCACATACCTATGGTTCTTGTCGTCAGTGAGCCAAGATCATAATGTTAAGAAATCTTGACAAAAAGTAGCGGAATGGATTTTTGTTTGCGACAGCGTAGTTTGCAGACGGATGTTCCGAATAAAAGGCAACTTTCCCCGTTATTGCTCAATCACACCTCAGGCTGACTCGGCGGGAAATATTTCTTCGGTAGCGCAATTTGAAGAGGTTATTCTCAAGTTCTAGCAACAGCGCACAAAAAAAGCCCGCTAAACAGCGGGCTAAATGTTGTTCAACTGGACGGTTAAAGAACCTGCTTTTCGAATTACTCGCGTGGTCGAACAGCACCAGTCAGACCAGAGTAGTCCTTGCGGTCTTCTTCATGCCAGAGCGGTTGTCCTGACAGAACACGCTGACGAAGCGCTTCGATTTTGTCATCGCTTCCAGCAGGAGCGTCAGTTGCCGAGAAAGTCTCTCCCTCGTGCGGGACAAAATCTTCGTCATGACCATACTCAAGGATGGCTTCGAAAACGTTCTTAATTTGGGTGCGGGGTGTTGACATCAAATGTTTACCTTGTCGTCGTAAAGTGTCTGAACCGTTGTGGAAGTCAGAAAATCTGCAATCACAGCAACCGATCAGCGTGATGTGGAAAAACTGTCAAGAGAGAACCGATAAAGGAAGGCAAACATATCAATCTGTCGATTTCAGAGTGACAGCAGTCCTGAACAGGTCTCAACAACGGGGTCATTATTGATGCATTATGGACCAAGTCAAGAAAATTATTGAGAGTTTGATTCGCCTTAGCGAAATTCGTATCGCGGAAAACCAAAGGTTGCCGAAGCGAAAGACTCAATAAGGGAATGGGCTGAATCAGCATGGCAAAGCAAGCTGCCTTAACGACGGTTTAATGGCGGGATTGACGCTAAGAGCCGTTTTGTTGCTTTTGCCCGGTATCGATATGGCTTATCCAAGCGTTACAGTGTGGGGGTTTAAAGCTCCGTCACAGCTTGCCACAAATTCAATATATTTTGCATTTCTTTTTTTAGACAGACTGGATTTCTGCCGATGGCCGACTGGTTCCAAACGAATTTTGCGCTTCAGTCACGACCGCGTGGGTTTCACTTGGTCACCGGCGAGGTGGTTTCTTACCTAGAGAACATTGACCGATTAAGCGTCGGGTTACTGCATTTGTTTATTCAACACACTTCGGCAAGTTTGACGATTAACGAGAATGCGGACCCTGACGTGCGAGTCGATATGGAGACGGCCGCCAATTTGATCTGCCCCGAGACAATGCCGTTTATCCACACTTGTGAAGGTCCCGACGATATGCCGGCGCACGTTAAAGCCAGTTTTTTTGGCGCTGGGCTGACGATTCCGATTTCTGATGGGCGTTTGGCATTAGGAACGTGGCAGGGCATTTATCTGTGTGAGCATCGCAATCGTGGCGGCCGCCGGCGGGTCGTAGCGACCTACTACGGGCAAGCAAAAGATTGATTTTAGATGTCAGCGAAGGTGGTAACTCATCAGTGCCTTCGGCGTGGAGCCAGCACGAGCTTCTTCGTTCTCGCTCTTACGCTCCAGTTTCCAGTTCTGCGATTGAGCGGTAGGATGACCTGTTCTGACCGCCTTTCCTTGCCGAGAAACCGCGCCGATGTCTTTGTTTGAAATCAGTTCGATTGTGATCGCCCTTTCAGCTTTGTTTGGCTACATCAATGTCAAATTTCTCAAGCTGCCCAACACGATTGGGCTGATGACGATCGCGATTGTGTTTACTGTGGTGCTGCTGGTCAGTAAGTGGATTTCTCCGGTGCCGATGGATTCGGCTCATGCACTCATCGGTTCAATCGATTTCGAGATGGTGCTGATGGATGTGATGTTGGGGTTTTTGTTGTTCGCCGGAGCAATGCACACCAATTTTGACCAACTGAAAGTGCAGCGATGGCCGGTGTTGGTGTTCGCGACGTTGGGCGTTTTGTGTTCGACCTTTTTGGTTGGATTCGGAGTGTGGTTGGCATTTGGATGGATTGGGCTGAACCCAAAATTCATTCACTGTCTGCTGTTCGGAGCCCTGATTTCTCCAACCGATCCAATCGCGGTGTTGGGGATTCTCAAACAGGCGCGCGTGCCGAAAAAATTGGAGACCAAGATCGTTGGTGAGTCCTTGTTCAACGATGGAGTCGGCGTGGTTGTGTTCCTGACGATTTTCAATGTCGCGACCGGTGGTCAAATGCCGGGACACGATCATCAGGAGGCCGACGGGCACCACTCGCGCGTCCAGCAAATTGATGGCAACGAAGTCCAAGTCTCAGCCCCCTCGGCGCTTGGGCTTAATAATGTGTCTCTCGTGGACGCGGATCATTCGCACGAGGACGCGGCAACTCACTCTGGCGACCACGATTCTGACCACGGTCACGGCCCGAGTGTTTTCGAGATTGCCAAACTGTTTGTTGTCGAAGTTGGCGGCGGGATTTTGCTGGGGTTGATACTGGGCTACGGGACGTTTCAGTTGCTGCGATCCATCGACGATTACGAGATAGAGGTCATGATTACACTGGCTTGCGTGATGGGAGGCTGCTCTCTGGCGCAGTACCTTCATATCTCCGCCCCATTGGCGATGGTCGTGGCGGGTTTGATCGTTGGTAACGACACCGTTCGCGGGACTGCAATGTCCAAGCAAACCGAAACCTATGTCGACAAGTTTTGGGAACTGGTCGATATTCTGCTAAACGCAATTCTCTTCGTGCTGATTGGCCTTGAACTGCTTATCCTGGAAATCGACCAGACCGTTTTGATTGCCGCTGGGATTGCGATCGGGATTGTTTTGCTGTCGCGTTTCCTCTCTCTGATGTTGCCGGTGATGTTCTTCGCCAAGCGACTAAATTTCGCCCCCCACACCACGACCATCATGACATGGGGTGGATTGCGAGGAGGAATTTCCATTGCGTTGGCGTTGATCCTCCCAGAGGAATGTCGCGGTCTGTTCTTGGCGGTGACTTATGGCGTGGTCGTGTTTTCGATTATCGTTCAAGGATTGAGCGTCGGAAAATTGGCCGGCCGTTTGATCGGTGCTGAAAATCTTGAGACCTCAATCGACGCCCATTGATTGGTCTTACGGACGTCGGATAGCGTTTTAATGATCGCCGGACTGCCTATTGGTCGTTATTCTTATCGCCAGCAGTCTCGGCCGGGAAATTGTCTCAGAAATGCTTGACAGCCGCATTTCGACCCAGCATATTTAATGCTGAGGATGAAACTATCCAACGGCAGATCTAAAGGGGTGACTAATGTGTCAAGGTCATGCAGGCAACTTCACGAAGCACGCTTGCCACGCGAATTGCAAGTCGATTCCGATCGCCATAGTGCTTTTGATAGTCATGTCGACCGCTGCATTTGCTAATAGCGAAGTCGGCTCCAACAATGATTTTTTCTCGGCGCAGATTTTGCCCGCTGGTAGCTTGACGGTGTCGGGGGAACTTGAGTCCCAAATTTTCGGAACCCCGTTCGCGCAGCAAACAGGCACGTTGTTTCCGGGAGGAGTCGTCTCCCACGATTTCGTCGTGACACCCGGATCCAGTTTTACCGCTGCGATCGACAACACGGTATCTGGCACCGATACGACGCTCGGTTCGTTTGACGAGTCGTTTAACTTGATTGCTAGCGACGACGACTCAAGTTTTTTGGGAACGGGCCTTGGGTCGGCTTTGCCTGTGATCGGGAATTCGGACGGGTCGATTCACCTGCGGGTCAGCGGCTTTAGCGACTTTGATTTTGATGGGCTGTCCGATGGCGGAACCACAGCTCATCCACAGACGGGGGCCTATACGCTGTTGCTGCTCGATGGCGTTATTGCCGGCGACGTTGATGTGTTTGCATTTACTGGGCTGACTGCCGGTCAGAGTTTTTCCGCCGAGACTTTCAGTGGTGCTACGGGAAACACTCCCGACACGGTTTTGGGATGGTTCGATGATCTGGGAGTGCTGATCGCCACCGATGACGACGGTGGGGTCGGAACCCTTTCGCAATTGGACGTAACCGTTCCAGATAGCGGAACTCTCTTTTTAGGTGTCAGCGGGTTCGCGGATTTTGGTTTTGTCGGCCAGCACAATGCTTCAGGTAGCTATGAGTTATCGCTGCAAGCTGTTCCAGTTCCAGAACCGACGGCAATAGCGCTGCTGTTGTGGGCATTGGCTGGAGTAGGACTACGTCGCCAGCGTTAGAAAGTTGCCTCGACGTTATCGATCGTCTTTTTTTGGCAAGAACTGATTCAAATCGATTCCGCTTTGGCGTTGCTCCTCTTCCAGCAGCTTGATTCGCACCTCAAGCCTTTCAACGGTGCGCAACAACTTTGGAATCAAGTCGATCGATTCGTCGCGTTTGACCGGTCGCGGAACCGCCGGGTAGCCCAACTGGCGTTGCAGTGCTGAAAACAGGTAATGCGGCTCCTTCTTCCGATTGGCCAGTGCAATGCGACCTTCCTTTTCACCAAACAGTGGCTCGGTCTTGTTCTCTTCCGTCGGGTTCTTCTTGCGATAGTGGTGACTGTTGACGTAAATGAGATCTGCCAGTTCGACGATTCCCAATTGATGACGCACTTCCAAAATCCAGCTTTGCCAGATGCCGTCGTACACGGGGTCCATCGCGATTGCCTGAAGCCCATAGTCGTAATCGAGTCGATTACGACACAGCGTTTCTACTTGAAAAAAGAACATCGCCACCGGCGATGAAGATCCAGCACGAAACTTGGCTTCCGCTTCCAAAACTAAAAATGCGATCTGCATATCAAAGCGGCCATGGTCATCTTCTGCGGCGTCGATCACGAAAGTCTGAAACGGCGTAAAATAATGCGGCAGGCGTTTCATGGCTGTGCCCATGGTGCCAACGTGTCTCAGTTCCGCTAACAGGAAATCAATCGCCATCGGCAACTGCGTCGTGGCCAGAACCTCTTCCCGGATCTGCTTGAGCATATCCTGAACCGGTTCACTGTGGGCTTTTCGGTGCTGGAGGGCTTTGAACAAATACGCTTGCTCGATGTACTCCTCTCGTTCTAGCAAACCATTTTGTGAATTGTTCATGAAGTGTCACAGCGTAAGATTGCTGAAAAAATACGATAGCTTTTTAGGCCGAACCATTGGCAAAACCTGCATTTGTCATCGGCAGTGGATGATGTTTGCTTGGTAAACCGATTCTAAATAGGATAACAAAGCCTATCATTTATGCACGCCCCTGATCTCCTACGAGAAACCGATGACATCTAGAACGATGGAAAACGTCAAAACAGTCAACAGTGCTGTTCGAACCCTGATGATGCTGGCAGTTGCCGGTGGGTTGGGCTACGTAACATGGTTCGGTTATCACAATTACGTCGCTCCGGGGATGGAGGCCAAAAAGGCGCTGGCGGAACTAGAGACTCTCAAAAGCGATTTCCAGTCGCTCGAAGCTCAACTGGAAACGACCACCGCCGAAAAAGACCGCCTCGCGACTTCTCTCAAATTATTGAAGTTGGACAAACGTGCTGCTTTCGTCGAGGTCATGGAGAAGGGCGTCGACGACAAAGAGCAGCCCTACCTTGAGGTGCGTTTTACCGAAGTTGACCCCGATGGTAATCCTATCGGCTCCTCAAAAGATTTTACCTTGCAGGGAGAAACGTTCTTTATTGATACTTGGATGGCCAAGTTTGAAGATCGCTATGTTGAACAGGCCGACGGCTTGCGAGGCGCCGCGCTGTTTAAGTTCAAACGTATTTTTGGCGACGATGAAAAACCGAGTCAAGCTCAGTCGCTTGAACACACCAGCAGCGAAGTTCCTGAATTCTACAAGCAGAACGCCGTCAGCGATTTTGAGAAACAGATCTGGTCAGATTTTCATGCGGTCTGCAACGATCCGGCTCGCCAAGACGAATTGGGCATCCGAGCCGTTGGTGGACAAGCGCCGCACATCAAAGCTGAGCAAGGACGGACCTATAAGGTCACCATCCGTGCCACTGGCGACATTAGTCTCAATCCGGTTGAAAAAATAACCGATGGCGATTTGGGCGGTAACAGCGACAGATAGCGTTCGCTCAATGCCGAAGCCGATCTCGCATGAGATTGGAGAACGACCGGACATGCTGCCCTTGGTCATTCACTTGGAGCCGTCGTTAAGTAACTTCCCCATCGGCAGAATCAGCCTACCCTTGGTCGGCCTTCGCCTCGAAGAGACGAATTACGCACGATGCGTCTTCGAATTGCAAGATTTCCTCTACGCATCTACTTTCTGTGGAACCGCGTCGAGGATCTCCATCAGAACTTGATCGGCTTCGATCGATTCGGCCTGCGCCTCGAAATTCAGCACCACGCGATGTCGCATCGCTGGCAGAAAAACGCGCCGCACATCTTCAAACGCGACATTGAACCTCCCTTCCAACAGCGCCCGTACCTTCGCCGCCAGCACGATCGCCTGCGCGCCTCGCGGACTGGCACCCCAACGTAAATACTGGTTGGCAACTGGCGAGGCAAGGTCACCTCCCGCGTGAGTCGAAAGCGTCAGTCGGACGATATAATCCCGGATGTGATCGGCAAGAATCACCTCCCGCACGAGTGCCTGCCATTTAAGAATCTCCTCGCCGTCCATTACCGGGCTGGCATCGATCTTGATTCCCTTGGTTGTGCGATCAAGGATCGTGGCCAATTCTTCGCGACCGGAGTAGCCCACGATCAACTTAAACAGAAACCGATCCAACTGAGCCTCAGGCAGGGGGTAGGTTCCCTCTTGCTCAATTGGGTTCTGCGTCGCCAGCACAAAAAATGGTTTCTTCAATTCGTAACGGGTACCGGCAACGGTAACGGTGCCTTCCTGCATCGTTTCGAGCATCGCCGATTGCGTTTTAGGAGTGGCACGATTGATTTCGTCGGCCAAACAGATCTGCGTGAAAATTGGCCCTTTCTGAAATTGAAACTCACGTTTACCGTCAGCCGACTCGGCCACCATGTTGGTTCCCAGAATATCGGCCGGCATTAGGTCGGGTGTAAACTGGATGCGGTTGGAATCCAACGAGAGAGCTTTGGACAGCGTTGAAACCAGCAGCGTCTTGCCCAATCCGGGAGCTCCCTCCAACAGGCAGTGGCCGCCGATCATCATACAGGTCAACACGCCATGCACGATTTCATCGTGGCCTACAATCACTTTGCCAACTTCATCCTTAACGGCGGTGTAGCGCGCGCGGAACTCGGCGGCCTGCTGCGTAAAATCGCTTGTGTCACTCATTATTTGTTTAACTCTTCTGTTGAAGGTTTATTACTTGTCATCTCTTCGGTCCTGTTGTTGGCGAGCCTTTCTTTTCGCCTCCAACAGGCGCGATGTGTAACTTGATTCATCATCTGCGGCCAGTTTGTTGTCTGCCGGCTTGGGCAGCGGCGTTGGTGTCTTCTCTATCTCGCTGGCGATCACGTCCTCTAATTGTTGCTTGCCTGATTTACCCGAGGCATCATCCACCGGATCATCGGGGGTAAACCGAACGTTGCTACGGCGTGTCTCAATCTCCTTTTCGATTTGTGCTTTGCGTGATTGCAAGCGTGACATGCTGGACGGTTTTTCCTCAACCGTACCTCCGCTAAATTTGGCGGTCAATTTCCGCCAGAGAACCCCCACCCAAGAAAACGTGACTGCAACGCGTCGGACAAACACATCGGCTAGAAACACAGTTCCGCAAACCAGGACAAGCCACGGCCAGATATCTTGAATGCTGATCGATGACGACAGCGTCGGACGAAACGTGTTCATCTCCTGCAAATCACTCATCGCGTTGGCCGCAAGTGAAACGGGAGACAACTGCCCCGCTTGGCCGCCGGTCGGCTCCAATCGAGCCATCGATTTCAACAGCGCCAGATTCGACTGTCGATCCGAATACTCTTTGGAATACGGCACGCTAACTCCCGTCATCAAACGCTGGTACCCTTTACCCGGAAAAATGGTGAACAACCAGTCTCCTTGTTTGGCAATATCTTGAACGGCCACGTAGCGTCCGGGGCCGACTTGGGAAAACTGTAAGTCCATCGTTTCGGTGCCGCCGATTGCTGACCCGTACATATCCAAAAAATTGAGAAACTGTTCATCCTCATCAAGGGCCGTCACTGTAATACGAGCTCTACCGTCCTTGTAATCTGTCGCAACCGAGAAATTAGCGTCTTTGGTTACCGGGCGCATCGAGTATCTGATCATTTGGGTAAACAATTGATCGTAGCGACTGTCGTCCACCCATGAGTTCGTCCATCGCAGTCCCGCATCACTGGTAAAACAAACGGTGCGACCGTTACCATATCGCCACGTCGCCAACAACGTTCGATTGTCCTCGGTGCCAGCCTTAGCGGGCCTAGACGTCATCGCCAATCGCTCGACCAGTCCGCTTGATTTGATGGTCGTCATCACGTACCCGAGAAACGGCGGCATCGTCGAGAGATCGATGCCCTTAAGAATCTCATGGTTGGTCATCGAGGAAACTGGCACCGCCGAAATCCCCGCCTTCGATTCGTAGACCACTGGCTTGGCCACTCGCCGCGCTTCGTATTGATAGATCTGCGGTAACGCCGATGCCTTCTTAATCACATAGTATTTACCGCCAGTCGCGTTGGCGATCTTCTTCAGCGGCGTGCTGCCGGCGGGCCCGTGAGTTCCAATAGCACAAGTTGAAATCTTTATCTTGCGTTTGATAAACTCCCTAAGCAATTTGTTCGTCGGCGGCGTCGGATCGCCATCGCTGATGATGATCGCGTGCTTCATCGCGGCATCGACCTTGTCAAAGCCCACCAACATCGTCTTCATGGGGGTATTAAAATCCATCATGTCGCCGGTGTTCATGCGACCGACGAGGCCCAACATTTTTCGACGGTTTCCAAAAACCCGGTCGATTCCGCCGTGCCGTTTGTCAAACTGCCAAAGCCATTTTGGTTTCCCGTTGAAGTCGGCCCAATCGACGATCCCACAGTGATCCATGGGGCCCAGTACTTTTATCGCTTCCTCGGCCACTTTGATTTGCCAGTGGTTCCCCTGCGGCATCTCACAGGCATGCATCATCATCGCCAGCGCCCCGGTGGCATTGATTTTGTTGTTCTTGATTTGAAAGTCGACCGGCATCGCTTTCTCTAAGAGAGAATTTGACCACCCGCCGGCACCAAAGGCTCGGTCGCCGCCCAACATCACGATGCCACAACCAAAATGTTCGCAATTATCAACCAGCATCCGAATCTGCGCATCAGAGAATGATTTCACATCTCCCTGCGCCGAATCATCGCCAGAAGCTTTCGCGACGTTGGCTAAAATCACTGAATCGTACTGCAGTAGATCGGCCGAAGACTCGAACAGCCTGCTGGTGTCGCGCACCTCGACCTCGATCTCGTTCTTCATCAGCTGGCTCACCAGATGATCGAACTCATTTTTGTAAAACCCATCCTCAATCAGCAGCACTTTGCCTTTGCCCCGAACGTGAGTAAACGACGAAGCCCGATTGTTTTCGCTGATCATGTCAGCGGTTGAAACTTCAGGTTCAAATTCAGCCGTCAGCGTGTACATCGCCGACCGTTCAAGCTTATGATCGAAAGAGAAGATATTCTTCCCCGGCTTGAGCGTCACCTTCTGGCTCAGCAACCCATCTTGGGAGTTCATACTGACGAGGTTGTTGGTCACCGACAGCTGGCCTGTAATCGTTCCCTCAGGATTGTCTGCGGTCGGCATCGATTTGTTGGTCAGCACGACACGAATAGGAAATGTCTGCCCTTTGCGGATGTCGGCCGGTAAGTCGACTTTATCCACCGAGACATCCTGCCGCGCCAGAAGTTCAACCGGCACCACGTCGATACCGATACCATCGTCAGCCATCGCGCGGGCCACGGCCAAAGCGTCACCCACGTTTTCGTTGCCGTCAGAGACGATCACAACTCGCCCGGCAGTTCCCTCGGGAAAAGCTGCTTGAGCAATCTTGAGCGCCGATTCGATCGAGGTGCCGCCATTGTTCAGTTGATCCACCGACTCCAAACGGTTGGTCAACGGCAGATCACCATCAAAGGGTGCCGATTCGATTCGCGCGTTGGTTCCGAAAACGATGACGCCCGCGTTGTCATCTTTTTCCTTGCGGCGATGATCTTTCACTTGGCGGAAAGCATAATCCAACATCAGTTTCCGGTTGGCAGGTGTGATACTAGCGCTCTGATCCAACAGATAGAGCACCGTCAGCCGATCGGTTTTTTGCTGCCATTTCATCTGAGCCAGCGAGAGGACGATTAAACTGACGCACAAGCATCGCAAGCCAATTGCGAACAGTTTTCGCCACGGTCCCAGCCCGGCAAGAGAGGTGAGACTCAAATAGATCATCGGCGGCAGCACCAGCAACAGTGACAGCAGCCAAGGCCTATCAAATCCAATTGTCCAACCAAAGTCCATCTACAGAGCCTTAAGGGGAGTGAATCGATTCTTCCAGAACCAAGAATCACATTCCGATTATACCCGGTTCGCACGGCCAAGGTTGTGAACAACAGATCTTTTTGTGCCGTGTGCAAAATTTTGTACCGGGTACCCAAAATCGACTATGTTGATCAGCGGCAAGGCTTGGCAATGAACGGTATCAGATCAAAGAAAGAAACGCGCGAGCTCGGAACATCCATATAGCACCCCGCAATCGACTCACAGGCCACTGTCTGCATCTGGAGCTAGTTAAGGAATTTGGCGTGATGGGAAGAAGCTTGTCGTTCACTGGGATGCTCTACCCCAAAAAAATGACCGAATCTGCCGCATGGTTTACCGGCGCACATTGGGAGTACCCTGAACGTTTCCCCGAAGTTCCACCAAACGCGTAGAAAGTCATTCTTGCTTTGGTCTCGCTTTATTTCGTTGCAGCTTAATCTTTCAGGG
>CALHPU010000093.1 GCA_938036435.1 uncultured Pirellulaceae bacterium
CCAAGCTAACTCGATCTGCAAAAACGTTTCGATTGGCAAAGTGCTTAACCACCGGCACGTTTTTCGTACTCTGCAGATCGCTGGGGTAGGATTACTGTCGCTTGGCCTATTCGCCTTGTTCAACCCTGCCGCAATGAAAACAGCCGTCTCACGACTCTGTTTTCTTGACCAACAAGAGTGGCCGCGGCAAAACTACATCGAACTTGTCGGACTGAAAGTTGAATTTCAAAATCCTGTCGAGGGAATCGAGGAATTTAATACGCTGCTGCCAACAAAACAGCCAGACGCATCATTGCCATCCGACACGCGCGGTATCTTCCATGTCGCCAAGGGATCAGCGCTGAATTTGTCGGTGCGCGCCCAAACCGAAGACGCTCCAACCCACGAAAATGAACCTTTACCTAAAAAGCTGCCCGCTTCTTGCGTCATGCATTTCCACACCGCCAGCGGAAGCTGGGACAGCCAAACGCTCAACCGTATTGGCAACGCGACAGATGGCTGGCAAACGTTCCGCTTGCGTGGGACGCCGTTGGGATCAATCTCTGAAGATCTTACGTTTTACCTTCAGGGCGGCGATCATCGCATTGGACCGTATGAGATCCGAGCGGTTGATGAGCCTTTAGTGGAATCGGCCGAACTAAAATGTGTCTTTCCAAATTATATGGTCGATGAGCAATCCGGACGCTGGACAGCGCGTGCGCTGCCGGTGTCAGGACGCATGCCGATGCCTTGGGGCACGCATGTGGATGTTACGGCCGCGTCCAACCGAAAGCTATCCAAGGTCTATGCGTTAGAACAAAATTCTGGCGATATGACTTGCGCAGAAGTCACACCTGCCGGCTTCACGTTGCCAATAGAGAAGATTAATGGCAATCGCGATTTCGCCTTCTACATGGTAGACGAAAACGGTGTCGTCTCCGAAACGCCTCACAGGATCACCCTTGATTCCGTCGAGGACCAGCCTCCAACCGTCGAGGGCCTGCTCAAGGGGATTGGATCAGCCATCACCCCAAACGCCGTCATACCACTCGCGGGAACAGTTACTGATGACTACGACGTGAACTCAGTCTGGATCGAAATCGATACTCCAGTGAGTGACACGATTGTCCAAGAGGTGCCGCAAGATAAAGACGGCAGCATCGACACTAGCTTCGACTTTCGCCAGTACGCTCAAGACAACAGCGGTTTCGCGCTGCCGGAGCAAAATGCCGAAGTGCTGGTTGTCCTCAAGGCTTCGGACAAAATGAATCTTGGCACTGCCGCCAACGTCGGCGTGGGTGACGAGCACACTTTGGAGATAGTCTCCAGCAGTGAACTGCTCAAACTGTTGGAACAACTGGAAGTAGGCCAGCGGAAACGCCTAGAGCAAATCTTCAACGAGGTCTCAGACGTGCGTGAGTATCTCGTACGCACCAAGAAAGCTGACACCGATGAAGTTGCCGACGGTGTCATCTTAGAACCCGGCGAAGCGAGCAACTCGGCTGATTCGACAACTGGCCCGACTGATGACCTACGTACGCTGTTTGCCCAACGAGCCATCCTTCAAATTGATAAATCTTCTAAAGAGATCGCCGGCGTGGCCAACGCGTTCGATGACATTCGCATGCAATTGATCAATAACCGCGTCGATTCGGAGGACCGCAAGATTCGTTTGGCGAAGCAAATCGTGGCGCCTCTTCGGTCGATCGTCGAGGGGATTTTAAAGGAGCTTCGTGAGTCGGTGACAAAATTGGATCAATCGTTGATCAAAAAGGATGATGATAAAGAGGCAAGTCGCCTGACGCGACAATCGATCCGTCAGACCGACCAAACGCTGGCTCAGATCGACGAAGTGCTATCCATTTTGGTCAAATATGAAACGCAAAACGAATTGCTGGATATCGTCCGCCGCATGATCGACGAACAGGAAACGCTGCTGGATGAGGTGAAGAAGCTACGGCAGCGCGAAGCGTTTGAAGATTTGTTTGAATAGCTCACCGTCTCACGTTCTGGGTAGCCGAATTCGCAAGACTTTGGACCGTCACAGAGCCAATCATCCAATCTCTTGCGAGATCGGCTACACTGGCAGTCACACCCGACGGCTTGCACCGTTACGCTTCCAGACGCGCGGATGACCAACCGAGATTACATCTTCAATTTCTTGTACTTGAATCGACGAGGCTCGTCTTCTTTCAAGCCCAGTCGTTCGCGCCGCTGGGCTTCGTAGGTTTGATAGTTGCCTTCGCACCAGTGGACGTAGCCGTCTCCTTCGAACGAGAGAATGTGTGTCGCAATTCGGTCCAAGAACCATCGGTCGTGACTGGTCACTACAACGCAACCCGCATAACTCATGATCGCTTCCTCTAACGCTCGCAGTGTGTCCACGTCCAGATCGTTGGTCGGTTCGTCCAACAATAGAACGTTAGAACCTCGCCGCAACAGTTTCGCCAAGTGGACGCGATTGCGCTCACCACCTGACAGCACGCCAACCTTCTTCTCTTGGTCGGGACCGCGAAAGTTGAATTTGTTCACGTACGCCCGCGCGTTGACTTTACGCTTGCCCAACTCCAAGGTATCGTGTCCCTCGGAAATCTCCTTGTAGACCGAGTTATCATCTTTAAGTGAATCACGTGACTGATCGACGTATCCCAGTTGAACCGTCGAACCAATTTTCAAGTCACCCGAATCCGGCGTATCCTGCCCGGTGATCATACGAAAGAGGGTTGTCTTACCGGCGCCGTTGGGGCCAATGATTCCAACGATCCCGCCGGGAGGCAAACGAAAGTTCATGTTCTCCATTAGAATCTTGTCGTCGAAACCTTTGCAAACGTCTTTGGCCTCCACCACCACATCGCCCAGCTTCTGTCCGGCCGGAATCTGAATCTCCAGTGCGGCGATCTCTTCGCTGTCTTGTTCGGCCATCATCTGATCGTAGGAACTGATCCGCGCTTTACTTTTGGTCTGCCGAGCCTTCGGAGATGCCTTGATCCACTCCAACTCACGAGCCAAAGCCTTCTGCCGTTTCTCAGATTGCTTCTCTTCGATCTTCAGTCGAGCCTGTTTTTGCACAAGCCATGAAGAGTAGTTACCTTCGAACGGATATCCCTCACCACGATCCAGCTCCAAAATCCAGCCCGCCACGTTATCCAAGAAGTAGCGATCGTGCGTCACCGCCACAATCGTACCTGCGTAGTCTTGCAAAGTACGCTCGAGCCACTGGACGGAATCTGCATCAAGGTGGTTGGTCGGTTCGTCTAGCAGCAGCAGATCTGGTTTTTCCAGCAGCAGCTTACAAAGAGCCACGCGACGGCGTTCACCACCGGAGAGTTTCGTCACGTCGGCGTCTTTGGGAGGCAGGTTCATGATCTCGAATGCAACTTCGATTTCATGGTCCAAGTTCCACGTGTTCGACGCATCGATCTGGTCTTGGACGCGCGCCATTTCGTCGTAGACTTTCTGCATCGCGTCTTCGTCTAGCGGTTCGGCACACTTCGCACTCAAGTCGTTGTATTTTTTAAGCAGATCGCGTCGGTCGGCGACTGAATCTTCCACGTTGTCCCAGACGTTTTTCTCGGGATCGAGGTGAGGTTCCTGAGGAAGGTAGCCGACGGTGAATCCCTTGGTCAGCCGCGCCTCCCCATCGAATTCCTTATCGATGCCAGCCATGATTTTCAGGAGCGTACTTTTCCCCGCGCCGTTGCGGCCAAGAACGCCAATTTTTGCTCCCGGAAAGAAAGACAGGTGAATGTCCTTGAGCGTTTCCTTTTGACCATGTTTCTTGGTCATGCCCGACATTTGAAAGATATACTGCTGACTCATGATTTAGCTCTAGTTCTGAAGTCGAAATGGGTTTTGGGTTTCGGGTTTTGGGTTTTGGGTTTCGGTGGTCGGTGGTCGGTGGTCGGTATTGAGTATTGAGTACTGAGTACATTTTCTACTCCCACTCAATGGTCGCCGGAGGTTTTGAACTGATGTCGTAACAAACGCGATTGACTCCCGAGACCTCATTGATAATGCGCGTCGACATCGTGGCCAACACGTCGTAGGGCAAACGCGACCAATCGGCCGTCATGAAATCGTCGGTGTTGACACAGCGAATGACTAAGGCATTCTCATAAGTTCGTGCGTCACCCATCACACCAACGCTCTGCACAGGCAACAACACAGCGAACAGCTGTGACGTTTTTCGATAAAGGCCAGCTTTTTCGATTTCTTCAATGACGATCGCATCGGCCTCTCGCAACACAGCCAATTTTTCCTCGACCACCTCGCCCAAACAACGCACCGCCAATCCCGGCCCGGGAAACGGATGCCGCCATACCAGATGCTCGGGCAAACCAAGCTCGACTCCCAACGCCCGCACCTCGTCCTTGAACAGGTCGCGCAGTGGCTCGATCAGCTCAAAGCCAAGTTCCTCTGGCAAACCGCCCACGTTGTGATGCAGCTTTATCGTCGCCGCCGGTCCGTCTTTAGCCGCACCGCTTTCGATCACGTCGGGGTACAGCGTCCCTTGTGCGAGAAATTTAGCGTTTTCGATGCCTTCAGATTCACTTTTGAAGCATTCGATAAAGGTGTGACCGATTCGCCTCCTCTTCTCCTGCGGATCATCAATCCCTTTAAGCTGCTGAAGGAATTGTGCCCGGCCGTCAACGACGCGTAAGTCTGTCTTAAAGTGATCGGTGAATTGTTCTTCGACCATCTCGCGTTCGCCTTTTCGCAGCAAACCGTTGTCCACCAAAATGCAAGACAACTGAGAACCAATCGCTTTTGATAGCAAAGCTGCAACGACGGACGAATCGACGCCGCCCGAGAGACCGCAAATTACTTGCGCGTCGCCAACCTGAGCCTTGACATGATCGATCATCTCCTGAGCGAAATTGGCAAGCTTCCAAGCACCGCTGCACTTACAGATTTCGTACAGAAAGTTCTTCAACAACATCCAGCCCTCTGGCGAGTGAGTCACCTCCGGATGAAACTGCAAACCGTACGCTGGCAGCGTTTTGTGTTTAATCGCCGCCACAGGGCAGGTCGAAGTTTTCGCCAAAGCAACAAAGTCTGCGCTGACGGTTTGAACTTGATCTCCGTGGCTCATCCAGACTTCCGCCGTTTCGGGAAAGCCCTTCATGAATGGATCATCGCCCGCACTGTGCGTGCAGGTGGCTCGACCGTATTCGCGCACGTGAGTGCTGTCGACCTTTCCACCCAAGTGATCACACATTAGCTGCATGCCGTAGCAAATCCCAAGCACGGGAAGGCCCATGTCAAAGATGCCCGGATCACACTTCGGAGAGCCCTCTTCGTAGACGCTGCTAGGTCCGCCGGAAAGGATCAATCCTGACGGATTGTGATCCTTGATCTGCTCTGGCGTAATATCATGTCGAACAATCTCGCAGTAGACATTCTGCTCCCGCACGCGGCGGGCGATCAGTTGAGCGTATTGCGATCCGAAATCGAGGACAAGAATTCGTTCGGAGGATGTTGTATTCAAAGGAAAGATCTTAAAAAGCGCGGAAAATTTAATCCGCCATTATACGAATTTGGTCGCACTTTTCTAGCGCCAAAGCGAGGTAAACTGGCGGACAGTTTTGATGACCAAACGGCAGCCTACTGTAGTGTTTTATCCAACAAGGTTCCGACCTAAAAAAGCTGGCTAAGCTCAGATCGCTGAGATAGACTACAGGCCTGACAAAGTCCAATAGCAAATGTGTCGCCGCAGCCCCTGCGTGTTCAAACCAACAAACGGAAAACTAATGCTTCAAACGTCTCTCAATCCTTCCATCGTCTGTTTCAAGCTTGTTCGTCTTGCCGCAGCCATTCTACCACTGCTTGCGGTCCATTTACTTGCTGCCACAACGTTCGCTCAAGAAGCACCAACCGAAACAGGTTTTGCAGGCGACTGGGCGCGTGAGTACCAGACGCCTGCGGTTAACGGCATCAATCGGCTTAACGCTCGCAGCACCATGTACTGCTATCCCGACGTGGACTCGGCACTGGCAAACGATCGGACTAAATCTCCGTTCTACCAATCGCTCAATGGAGACTGGAAATTCAAGTACAGTCCCAAACCGGCCAAAGCGGTCAAAGATTTCTACGAAACAGACTTCGACTCCGCTGACTGGAAGAACATCGACGTGCCCAGCAACTGGGAGACGCGCGGTTTCGGACGTCCGATCTACACAAATGCGAAGTATCCGTTTAAAGTCAGGCCTCCGCACATTCAGGACCACGACAATCCCGTCGGCCACTATCTGCGGTCATTCGAAATCTCCAAGGACTGGGACGGGCGTCAGATTGTTCTACATTTCGCTGGTGTGTACTCGGCCTACTACGTGTGGGTCAACGGCAACCCCGTCGGATACGCCGAAGACAGTTGTCTCCCTTCAGAATTCGACATTACACCTTTAGTGAAGTCTGGAAAGAACCACGTCGCCGTAAAAGCCTTCCGCTGGGCTGACGGTTCGTACTTGGAAGACCAAGACCATTGGAGATTGAGTGGTATCTACCGCGAAGTGTTTTTAGAGGCGCGTCCCAAATTAGGATTTGATGACATTGCCATTCGCACCAAACGTGTTGGCGACTCAAACGACTGGCAACTATTAATCCGCCCACGGCTGAAGAACGATTACGCCGGCGACTACGGCGAACGCAAGACACGATTTAAGCTTTATAAAGATGGCCAGAAAGCGGCGACCAACGGTGGTCGCATGGAGATCAAGGCTAATGAAATCCTTAAGGAAAAACGTCCTCAACGTGAGAGTGTTCCTTTCGGACTTTTAAACACAGTTGTCTCCAACCCAGAACTATGGACGGCGGAAACGCCTAGTCTTTACACCGTGACGGCCGAACTGCTGGACAAAGAGGGCAAGGTCATTGAAGCAACGTCAACTCGGATCGGATTTCGGGATGTTTCTATTAAGGGCGGCATCTTTCAAGTCAACGGCAAGAAGGTGAAATTAATCGGTGTCAATCGTCACGACCACAATCATCTCAACGGCAAGACGGTCACCCGCGAAGACATGAAACGCGACGTCTTATTGATGAAGCAACTTAACTTTAACGCCGTCCGAACATCCCACTATCCGAATGACGCGTACTTTTATGATTTGTGTGATGAGTACGGACTGTACGTCATGGACGAAGCCAATGTGGAAAGTCATGGGATCAATGGGCTAGTCTCTAATAGCCCTGAATGGGCCGGCGCGTTCGTCGAGCGCGCGACACGAATGGTACAGCGCGACAAAAACCACCCCTCGATCATCATTTGGTCGCTGGGAAATGAATCAGGGATGGGGCCCAATCATGCGGCGATGGCAGGCTGGATTAAGGACGCCGATCCCACTCGCCCTGTCCATTACGAAGGTGCATCGGCACTCATGGAGGACCCACGCTACGTTCCGTTCAATGACAAGGAAAAATATACTCAAGCAGTACGCTACAACGGAAACCCAACCGACGCACCCTATGTCGATATGCTCAGCCGCATGTATCCTTCGGTTGATCAATTGGAGGCAATGACCAAAGCAGACAACGGCACGCGTCCGATCGTCATGTGTGAATACGCTCACGCGATGGGCAATTCACTGGGTAACCTAGACGAGTACTGGGATTTGATTCGTTCGAACGACCGCCTGATGGGCGGGTATATCTGGGATTGGATTGACCAAGGCCTGCTCAAGAAAGCCAAAGACGACAGTGAGTTTTTGGCATACGGTGGAGACTTTGGAGACAAACCCAACAGCAGCAACTTCTGTATCAACGGAGTCATTGCCTCAGACAGAACACTCAAGCCCGGCAGCATGCAGTGCAAACATGTCTTCCAGCCCGTAAACGTCAAACGCAACGGCGACTCTTACGTTATCGAAAACCGATACGACTTTACTGATTTGAAGACTCTTGAAGGCACCTATAAAATTCTCAAAGACGGCATCGCGATCGCTGAGGGGAAACTACCAGAACAAGCTCTTGCTCCACAAACCAGCGGCAACTTTACTGCACCAACTTTTGATCGAGATCTTGCGTCGCAGTACAGCCTGCAGGTTTTTTACTCGCACAAGGAAGCCCCAGAGTGGGTTGGCGAGGACAAGATTGTTGCCTACAACGAGTTCGTCTACCCCGCGGTTGAGCCGACAGCCAACGATTCGGGAATTGAATTCAAATTATCTGAGGAAGAGGGGTCGTTCAAGATCACAGCGGGCGAGGATATCTTTATTGTCGATCAGACGACAGGGTTGCTATCGATGTGGAGCCGCTCTGACAATCAGATTATCAAATCTCCTCTGAAACCAAATTTTTGGCGAGCCTTGACCGACAACGATCGTATCGGTGGAAAACTGCTTAAACGCGAGTCAAAATATTGGGTCGATGCGTTCGACAAAGCAAAAGTAGTCTCGGTCAAATCGGTAAAAGGCCAAAGCGCTGTAGAATCTGTGTTTGAGTTGCCTCAAGGAAAGGGCACTTTGACCGTCACTTTCGCCGGCGCCAAGTACGGCAGTGGCGTCTCGGTTTGGAGCGTTTTGGATCGAGACATGGACAAAAGCCCGTTGATGCCTCGATTTGGTTTCCAAACAACGGTCCCCAAGACATTTGTAAAGACCGAATATTTTGGCCGTGGACCATTCGAAAACTACGCTGACCGCAAGTCAGGTGCCATGATTGGCGTTTACCAATCACCCAGTGATCAGCTGAAACACGACTACGTTCGGCCTCAGGAGAACGGCAACCGCAGCGACTGTCGTTGGATTTCCGTTGCGGGAGACGATGGCGTTGGCATCTTCGCCAGTCAATACGCAACGATTGAGGCGTCCAAACCGTTCAGTTTTAGTGTCTGGCCGTACTCCTATGAGAATCTCCAGAACGCTTTACACACCAACGATCTCAAACCGGCCGACAGTCTGACAGTGAACATCGATTACGGTCAGATGGGCGTTGGCGGTGACAATTCGTGGACGGACAAAGCATTACCAATGGAGAAGTACCGACTCAATGAAAGTAAGATTGCTTGGGTCTTCCGACTTTCTTCTTCGAAAGAATAGGGGAATGCAACCGCCTATTCGCCTTCCTATTTTCTCGCTCAACCACAGATGGATATGTCTGAACAAGAATTTCGAGGCGACAGTTCGGAGTCTACCTAAGTTCATCCGAGGTTAGCTCGCATCTGAAGCGCAATACGTCTCTATTTTAAGTCTCGCACGATTGCCACCGTTGCCAGCAGGTTTAATCGCGCGACACGACGTGTACAACTGATAACAAAACAAATTCACGTTTCTTCAAATGCTATTGCGTTCAAAGCAAACGAGATTACCGTTATACTAATGGGTAGTGCTCCCATCATAACGGAACCAAAACGAAAAGACTGCAGCGATGAAATTTATCGAACTTACTGGCGAAAGATTGGAAGAGATTATCGACGATGGCGAACTGCACGTCAGCGATCTCAAAAAAGCTGGAGTGGAAGATTCGACCATTGTGCGAGTTAACCAACAGGGCGACATTGAGGTACGCCGACCACATAAGTGGGATGTCATCGGCGGCCTGCTGGGAAAATTTGAAGACCGAGTCAAGGAAAGCACGGGTCTGGATTGGGCTTAGTGTTCTTTCGAAGCTCTGTTGACACGTAGTGAGATTCGCCGGAATTCTTGATCGACCGAGGATTATGGGCGAAATCCAATATGCTTGGTTGATCCATTTGGCTTGTAGGAGCCCGCTGGTGAAGACATCCGATCTAACGGGCCTTTACTCCAAAAAATCGGATCCAGACATTTCGATTTCGATCAGCTCCTCGACCCAAATTCGAATGTCATTCTGGTATTGGCTGGCAAGATCGTTCTTGATTAACTGCCGGTGGAAGGCGGCGGCTCCCTCATCTCGAAAATCAGCCTCCTCGGCGGTATTGAATCGCTGTTGTGGATCGGGGTTAATCAACCCACGGCAAAAATTCATCAGCAACTCATTGCAATAAACCTCTTCGGGCAAAACGAGATGCAATTCATCAATCAATGCCGCTTTAGCCTTCAGAAGTGACCCCAGCCCTTTTACATTGGGAAACAACGGCCGGCCGGCCAAAAGTTCAATCGCCACGTAGCCAAGACTGGCCAAGTCGCTTTGCTGGGTGTTCTCGCGGCCTTCGAGGACCTCAATCGCAGCATAAGTCGGAGTGCACGCGCGTTTGGATGGCCGGTCCTCAAGCTCGAACGCCGCACCAATATCAATCAATTTTGCATGGCCGGTCCGTTTGAGCATGATGTTGCCGGGTTTGACGTCACCATGAACAATTCCGTTACGATGCATCGCTGCGAGTGATTCCAAACAATCGCGAATTACGGCCACTGCAGCACCCGCCTTAAAACGAGGCTGCACTGGGCCCGAAGTCACCAGCACATCATTGACGTGATTCCACCGTTTCTCGCTGACGCGTTGCTTCAGCAGGCCAAACATCTTTGGCGTCAGCAATCGTCGCAAATCAAATCCCTCGACCCACTCCATCACCATCATGCGAATCTGGTCGCGTTCAAGGAAATTCTCCACTTGAAGCAAATTTTCATGTTGGATGCGAGCAACCTTCGATGCCACACGCGCCATCCGGGCCATGTCATCTTCGTAATCTTCCAACGTCGGATAACGTTCTGGCGAAAAGACCTTCAATGCGACCGGCAAGGTAAAATCATCAGCTCCACGGCGTTGGGTCAAGTAAACCTCACCCTGACCACCGGAGCCTAGTTTCTTCAAGAACCGTAAATGTGTTGTCCAGCTCTGTCTTTTCCCTGCGATGATCTGTTCATAGCTTTCCAACAATTCATCGTTTCGCATCGCGACTTGCGATTCAAAATGGGAAACCGTTGGAGACAAATCGTCGCCAGCCGCCATGAACATTGACATTTCATCTTCAGAATCCATCCTACCAACGTCCTCCCAGTACAACTCGATCCTTCGGCCTTGGAAAACCAAGCGGCTTGTCAACAAGGTTCATCAACGAGCCTCCCGATGTGTAGCTTTTTAGATTTTCGCAGAAAAAATCTACCGTCAACGGAACTCGCCACGCAGACTGCGCACCAACATGCGGAGTGATGACAACATTATCCATTTCCCACAAAGGACAATCCTGTTCGATCGGTTCTGGATCTGCAACATCTAGCCCCGCACCAGCGATTCGACCATTTTGCAGATGCCGAATCAGCGCGTCTTGATCTACAACACTTCCGCGTCCCACGTTAATAAAGTAAGCACCTTGTTTCATCGCGCTGAATTGTTCTTCGCCAATTCGTTTCTCGTTGGCCTCCGAGAGCGGCAGCGTCACGATCGTTACGTCACACTGGGCCATCAAATCCTCTAGCGCCTCTGCGGGACGAACTTCGTCGACCACACCACTTTCCACGGCATGCTGAACGGATTCAGGAAACAGATCTGTCGCAATGATCCGCCCCACCATTGGCCGCAGCGTGCTGGCAATCCGATAGCCATTTCCTCCAAACCCAATGATGCCAACTTTCTTTCCCCGCATGTCGTCTGTTGGGCGGCGGACGTACTCTTTTTTTTGTTGAGCCCGAAAGAAGACGGGCATGCTGCGGACCAAGCAGATTAATAGCGCCATCGATGTCTCGGCGACCTGTCGAGAAAAAAGAGCGCTGCAGCCACTGACGATAATTTCGGAATCAATTACCGAAGGAGCCAGACAATGATCCAGCCCGGCGGCCGATGACTGAATCCACTTCAGTCTGCCTGCTTCGACGATGGCAGACCAATCGACCGGCTTTTTCGTCTTTACGTGGCCGCAGAAAATGTCGGCTGAAAAAATGTCCTCGTGTATCGTTTCCTGTGACGATTTCAACACGTCATAATCCTCACCGGCAACAGAGCGGATCTGATCCACTTGCGTGTCAGTGACAGGAAAACAGGTAACAATTCTCGGTTTGGACATGAAATGATTCTATTCGAGTTGCGGAAGAGCTAAAGGAAGTCAGATAGGCAAATGCAGAACTTTCTAGGCAACTCCACTAGGGTCGATTTCCACTAGGGTCGATTTCCTTTAAGGACGATTTCCGCTAGTTCAATATGCTCGGTCGTGCGGTTCTCGACAAGGCGACTTGTGGATCGAATCGACGACGGAATCTGATATAATCTACCGCTGGCCGACAAGCCACCCACTAAACCGCACCTAACGGCATTGTCATGGCCCGATGAAAACTGAAGGTCGAATCAGATCCTAGAAAAAGTTGTAAAGACATGATCAATGAAGCAATGGACATTACCATCGCCGAAGCTCAAACGAACGTGGATCAGTGGATTCAGACGATCGGCGTACGCTACTTTTCGGAGCTTACGAACCTAGCGCAACTGACCGAGGAGGTCGGAGAACTAGCCCGCCTCATGTCTAGGACTTACGGGGATCAGAGCTTTAAATCTAGTGAAAACGTTCCAGAAATTAAAGTGGCTATAGGAGACGAATTGGCTGACATTTTGTTCGTTGTAATCTGCATCGCCAACCAAACTGGTGTAGATTTAACGGACGCTTTGAAGCAAAATCTGGATAAGAAAACGACACGCGACGTCGACAGGCATCAGAACAACCCAAAACTCAAACATTAACTCTCCAGCGGCACCATATCGCGGCGATCTTTAGCATCAAGCATCCCAGGAAGTCCAATGAGCATCACCATCATGCGTCAGGTCAAGTTTTGCGCTGGCCATCGATTGCTAAATCACGAAGCAAAATGTGCTAACCTGCATGGGCACAACTATTTGGTCGAGTTCCATGTCACAGGCAATGAAGTGGATTCGTTGGGACGCGTGGTCGACTTCTCAGTCCTGAACAAACTGTTCAAAGGTTGGATTGACGAAAACTGGGATCATGGATTTGTGCTGTGGGATGAAGACCAAAACGCAATCGATGCGATCCGCTCATGTCAGCCGCATCGCCTGTATCTGATTCCGTATAACCCAACAGCAGAGAACATGGCGAGGTACCTGATGGATGAAATTTGCCCAGGCTTGATCAATTCGATCAAGGGTTACGACTTGCGGATGAAGAAAGTTGTACTGTGGGAAACCGAGAACGCCTACGCGGAAGTCACCAATAACGTCAGCCTTAACCAAGCCGATGCGTTGTTGCAGAATGCGCAAAAGGCGTTGCACAACTAATCCGAAGCGTAAATTTTGAAGTTGCTCAAGTACAAGCCCGAAGCGTAAGTTTTGAAGTTGCACAAATACAAGCCCGAAGCGCTAGCGAGCGGATATTTCCGAGGATTTCCAGATTCCTCGCTTGCGCGTCGGGCTTGTATTGAACCGCTTTGTGATCTCAAAACAGCCAGCGTTTTGTCGAATAGAATGTGAAATTTGCTTCAAAATGTGCAACTTCAAAAAGCGCAAGCAAGCGGATATTTCCGAGAATTTCCGGATTCCTCAATTGCGCGTAGGGCTTGCAGACTCGCGATTCTAAAACACGTTGACGAGGCGGGTTCGATCATACCTTTAGTTATCAATCTTTCTGCGACTCGACGTGAAGCTGTACTACTCCGACACTTTTGAACTACCGTTGCCGGAGACTCATCGGTTCCCAATGGCTAAATACCGGTTGTTGCGAGAGCGTATTGCGTCGTCCGGGCTCGAGGTTGACCTTCGCCTTCCTCCTGCGGCAACTGATGAGCAACTGCTGCTGGTTCACTCGAACGATTATTTAGACAAGGTCAAAACGGGACAACTTACGGCGCTCGAGCAGCGCCGAATAGGGTTCCCATGGTCGAAGAAAATGGTGGAGCGTTCTCGCCGGTCAACTGGCGCTACCATCGCCGCCGGTTTTGCCGCTGTCGAGCAAGGGATGTCGTTCAATCTGGCCGGGGGTACGCATCATGCGTTCGGCCAATCGGGGCAGGGGTACTGCGTGTTCAACGACACTTGCGTCGCCGCGAAAGTATTACAGTCTGCCAAGTTAATCACGAAAGCTGTAATCGTCGATTGCGATGTGCATCAGGGCAACGGCACTGCAGCCATTACAAAGGACGACCCAAGTTTATACGCGTTCTCGATGCACTGTAGCAAGAATTTCCCGTTTCAAAAAACCGAAGGTGATCTGGACGTCGCTTTGCCACCCGGGACAGCTGACGCCGTTTACTTGCACCAGCTCGAAGAATCATTGAAAAAAATCAACGCGAACTTTTCACCCGATATTGTTTTTTATTTGGCAGGGGCCGATCCATTTCACGGAGACCGCCTAGGGCAACTGGCGATGACGCAGCAAGGTTTACTTGAGCGTGACAAAATTGTTTTCAACTACTTTCGCGATCGCAGCATCCCCGTCGTGACCTGCATGGCTGGCGGATATGCAGACGACATCAACCAAATTGTCGACCTGCACTTCGCGACTGTTCAAGCAGCGGTCGCCCGTTTTCAATCTGACCGAATGTTTTAATCGCCCCGAGTTTCTAAAGCAGGCCATCATATGACGCCCAAGTTTTTTTCCAATACAGCCCTAGAGCGAGAGTTTCGAAGTTGTTGATTTGAAAATTGGACAAAACGCACTTAGTCTGAAATCGCGAAGCCTTTCAATATTAGCCCGACGCGCAAGTTTTGAAGTTGCACAGTTGAAAACAAATTTCATTTTCTGTTCGACAAAACGCAAGTAGATCAGTAGATCTGAACTCTCGAAGCGTTTCAGTACAAGCCCGACGCGCAAGCGAGGAATCCGGAAATCCTCAGAAATATCCGCTCGCACTTCGGGCTTGTATTAGTGCAACTTTAAAAAGCGCGAGCGAGTAGGAGTGCAAACCGAACTGGCTCGAACTGGCTCCAACGGAGAAAGCAAAAGCGCTTTTGCGTGGCAACAATTTAGCATTCAACAAAAAAAGCCATCCGCAAGGATGGCCTTTTCTGTTTTGTCAATTCCGCACCAGATTAGGTGCTGAAAGAATTTCCGCATCCGCAAGACTTCTTGGCAGATGGGTTGTGGAACTGGAATCCACGCTGCTCGATGCCCTCGTAGTAATCGACAGTCGTGCCTTCAAGGAACAGAGCGCTCTTTTTATCGACCACGACGCTCACGCCGTGCTGCTCACTCTTACTGTCATTGGCAGCGTCGAAGTCCGTGGCAATGTTCAGGCTGTAGCTCAATCCGCTACATCCGCCGCCGGCAACGCCAATACGCAGAACAGCATCGCCCTCGTAATCGCCCTCTTCGATGAATCGTTTCACTTCTTTAGCGGCAGTCTCGGTTAACGTAACGCTCATAAACTTTTACTCCAAGTATCAATTAATTTCCAAGGAACATGGTGGCCTCGGAACCATCTATAATTTTCAATCCCTGTCCGGATCTAAACTTTAACTGAGCAAACAGCCGTTTGACTCTCTTTGCCTTAACCGAACATCGACATTTTTCGTAACCAGACGCCAATTGTCCAGTGCATTTACTCGATTTGACACATTTGTCGCTTTTTAGAGCATTCGGATCCGGCCTATTATACCGAAGAATCGCCAAGTTCCCGAAGTTGTTTCCCTGCCGAAACAAGGCAATCAGCGGCCTCGATGATCTCGCTGCGCGTATTGAAGCGGCCAATTCCGAACCGCAGGCTGCAATGAACCTCATCTTCACTCAACCCCAAACCAAGCAAAACATGGCTGGGCTCCGGTTCGGCGGAAGTACAAGCACTTCCGCTGGACACGGCAATCGAATCGGCAATGGTCATCAAAGAACTGGCGTTGAGTCCGGGAAAACGGCAGTTCAAATTCGATTGCAGACGATCACGACTAATCAGTGGCAATCCATTGATCGGAAGATCGCCCAGGCCGTCACAAAGTCTTTGATACAGCAAATCTCTCAGCCCGCGAAGCCGATCCGGATCTGGCCCGCAAAGCTCTTCGCTGCATAGTTCAATCGCTTTGGCCATGGCTACAATGCCTGAAACGTTCAACGTGCCACTTCTCAATCCCGATTGCTGGCCACCACCATCAATCTGGCTGGCCAATCGTAATCGTTTTCCCTTTTGCCGTACGTACAGCCCGCCGACGCCCTTCGGGCCGTACAACTTGTGGGCCGAGAAGCTCATTAGATCAACCTGCAACGCCTCAACATCGATTGGAATCTTGCCAACCGCCTGAGTGGCATCGGTATGCAGCAACACGCCGCGCTTAGCACAGACTTCTCCAATGGCTGCCAGATCCTGCACCGTTCCTATTTCGTTGTTACCCAGCATGATGGAAACCAACTGAGTTTGATCGGTGATCGCGTCTGCGAGTTCGTCAATCTCGATCATCCCTGCGGCGTAACCATCAAAACGCCCAACCCCTAGCCTAGTGACCGAGAAACCAGACTTCTCCAGCCGAGCGATCGGATCCAAAACTGCTTTGTGCTCAACCGCAGAGGTCACAACGTGGCCCGGAGTTTTCAGTCGGTCGCAAACTCCTCGTATGGCGAGATTGTTTGATTCGGTCGCACCACTGGTAAAGATGATTTCCTCGGGCGACGCGTTGATAAAATCGCTAATCGATTCAGTAGCCTGTTCGACAAGTTCGTACGCGTCCATACCGGTTTCATGGGTAACACTACCAGCATTTCCGTATTGCACGTCGAAAGTAGGCAGCATTGCCTCAACGACGCGCGGGTCGACGCGCGTCGTCGCATGATTATCAAGATAGATCATGATTAACTAGCATTTGATTCAGAGCCGAACAGAGCTTTGAGACAAATCTGCGACCATGTTTCGCATTGCTCAAGCTTGGCAAGCAAGTCTTCCACCGGAAGGAAACCGGATTCGATGATCTCGGACTCATTGGCCGTTACGTTTGGTTGATCGACATCAAACACGTGAACCACCCCCAAGTGCACTTTGCCAACTTCGTTTTCGTCGTCGTTAATCAATCCCACACAGGCCTCACTGTAGGTGCTGCCAATGGTGACCTCTTCGTCCAACTCGCGTTGCATACCGGCTTGGTAGGATTCGGTTTCGTCAACGCGCTGGCCTCCGGTTTCGCTAACATCCAACGTTGAGATATGCCCACCGATGCCGATGCTACGTTTACTGTGCAGCCGTGCTTCACCTTGGCCTTTCCCGCGTACGTATTGAAACACCGAAACGTTACCAGCGTCGTCGGTGTGACGAAAAATGCAGTAGGGAATCAATTGCTTGAAAGAGGGATCCTGCTCCATTTGATCGCGTGGCAGGTACTGAGTCACCGCTGGATCGAGCATTTTGGTCAGGTACTTTTGCGTGTCGGACGAAAATCCTTGAAAGTGACCGCACTCGTGGAAAAGCGCCGTGGGAATAACAAGAACCTGTTCTGTCTGCACCAAAGTCATGAGATCGTCCTAGATCAGGGAAAACGAATGAAGTTCAACTGGAAATTCAAATTCTAGCGGATTGTAAGAAAACTCCAACGCACCTAATTGCCTAGGCATGATTTTTGACAGATGGGAAGCAAAGATCAAATTCCTGCCGTTGGTGGACGACGCGACTAACGCTTTTTCAAGAATGAAACTTAGTTTTGGCACCGGACGTCTTGCGCCGTTCCGCTACCAGTTTTTAGCGGCAGGGCGCCAGTTTTGAAGTTGCATATTTGAGATCGAATTTCACGTTCTACTTAATAAAACGAGCGTAAATCTGAACTCGCGAAGCGTTTTAATACAAGCCCGACGCGCAAGCGAGGAATCCGGGAATCCGGGAATCCGG
The DNA here is from genome assembly GCA_938036435.1 of uncultured Pirellulaceae bacterium. Classification (GTDB taxonomy): domain Bacteria; phylum Planctomycetota; class Planctomycetia; order Pirellulales; family Pirellulaceae; genus Mariniblastus. The sequence goes on from CALHPU010000093.1 coordinate 17,631, forward strand.
GAATCCGGGAATCCGGGAATCCGGGAATCCGGGAATCCGGGAATCCGGGAATCCTCGGAAATATCCGCTCGCTCGCGCTTCGGGCTCGTATTTGTGCAACTTCAAAACGCGAGCACTACGGTTTGTCGAAACCAAACATTAACTCAGGACCAAGCACTAAACCTTGAGCCTAAAGAGACGTTCAGAAGTCCCTAAACCACTCCGGCGACATTGCGAATCTGAATCGCGTGTCTACGGCGGATGCGAGTCTGAGCAACCGTCCAGCAAAGCCATTGGTGGGCATTCATTAGGCCAAGCCAGCTGTGGCGAAAATAGCGGTTGCCCCGCAAGCTACCAAGCCTAGTGACTCGTGTTTCGAATTCGTCAGCGACAGCGACAAACTGCTCAATCACTTCGACACTTACGTCCGGATCAGGCTCGTACTGCTGGTCAGAGAACTGACCTCGCAACGTGGCGGTTCCCGCCAACCCATCAATCAACTTGGTCATGTCGGCGATGAACAACTGCAGATGGTCTAACGCCATCAATAACGACCAATCGCAGCTATATGGCTCCATCCCCGTCAGCCGCGCGATCCTAACTTGATCGCTCGCGGCGTTAATCTCAGTTTGATCAGCCAGATCAACTAGTTGTTGCACTTCAGTTCTGAACCGATTCAGTGCATATCGTTTCGGGGTAACCAACGCTCCCATCTTGACCGCCGACCAATACCAAGATCGATCCAACGCTGGAAGACCATAGCGTTCTAGCTCGTACTGATCCATGGTTCGGATATCAATCAGGGATAGGAAAATTTCACTTGAGGGTGTTGCCTCGGCCACCCATTTCCCTATTTCACGATTTCAAGCAACTCGATCTCGAAAATCAAAGTGGAGTTCGGTCCGATTTTGCCCGGGCCTCGCATGCCGTACGCCAAATCCGAAGGGATCACAACTTTCCACTTGCTTCCAACAGGCATCGCCTGAACCGCCGCGTTAAAACCTTTGACAAATCCGTTGGCGGTGTGAGTGATTGGCTTGCCTTTGTCGACGGAGGAATCGAATACTGTTCCATCGACCTTTGTACCGTGGTAGTGTAATTTTACCTTGTCAGTGGGGGCAGGCTTGTCACCGGCACCTTCGGTGATGACAGAGTACTGGACACCGTTTTCCAGTTTCTTGACGCCTTCAACCTGAGCGTTCTCTGCAAGGAATGCTTCTCCAGCGGCCTTATTCGCATCGGCTTCGGCTTTCATTTTTGCCGCCATCTTTTCACGCATCTCAGTTTGAACTTTTCTCTGGAGCGTCTGCATGACGTTCTGAACGTCCTCGTCGGCGATGCCAATTTTTTCCTTTTTCGAGGCCAAGTCAACGCCTTCAAGAAGCTTACTCATGTCCAAATCAATCCCCTGCTTCCCTAGCGATTCAACCATGCCTTTGATCGACTGGCTACTCATGACCATGTTCAGCTTCTTCATTTCTTCAGGGCTGATTTGCAACTCTTTCTTTTCAATCGCGATCCGAGCACCTTCGACAATTGATGACGAATCAGGCTCAATACCCATCGTGTTTAGGCTTTGCATCATTCGGCCGGCGGCTTGGTATCCAAAGATCTTACTGGCCTTCTCCATCATGGATGTTTCGTCCATCACCTCTTTAATCTGAGTTGGCTGTACGCCGATGCCGCCTGCGGATTGACTGCCATCTTGAGAAAGCCCGACAGAAGAACTGGCACAGACAAACAGACCGGCCACAAAAAGTGTTGAAGCAAATTTCTGGAACATTAATGTGTTTACTTTCTAAGAGTGAGCCTGTCACCCCAAATTATTGACGGCCCCAAAAGCACAGCCAGACTCTACCAGCCCCAAAATCCGTGCCCAAAAGGGAAAAATTAATTATAGACAATCCATTGCGTCCGTCCACCGCTTGGCCGCAAGTGAAGACGCAAGAGATGCACTTCGCAGTTCAATGTTTAGAGAACCGTTATTTGGACCCACGACACAAAGTCGCAGCGCGATCGAAGCTACAGCGGTCGCAGTGCGGCTACGTTGCGATCACCGAGACAATAAGTAGACGGCAAATGTAGCCAACCAGTGTTCGCCCTCGTATGCGCCGCTGAAGACGTAGCTGAAGCCCTTATCGGCGTGAGCGATCGCACTTTCCTTGAGGAGTGCGACACGCGCATCATCCTCGGGCAAACTTGCGGCAATTCCCTGAAGGCACCAAGCGCGCGAAAGGTCCAATCCCGCCAAGTGAACGATGTACCCATCGGTCACGTCACTGACCTCAACTGGAATCAACAGATTTCCTCCATCGCCATCTCGCAGATTTGGCAAGTACGCGTCAAACCACTGCACAAAGTCTTCGCGCGATAGGACTCGCCGCATCAAATCAGCTTCATTCAGACACGACGAAAAGAAATCTTGCCCCGAGGGCTCGTAAAGGGTTGGGTAGTCGCTGTCGTTAAGGTAGAAGAATCGAGCCCGATCGACAATCGCCTGCTCCAACGCTTGATTGCCAACGGCTCTAGCGTAATCCAAAATAAAGGCCAATCCAAAACCAGAGTCCGCGTGGACACCAGTGCGAATTGGGTAGGACAGCTTGGGAAGATAATCCAGCGTACGCTTGACCAAGAGATCTTCCAACGGTTTCAGATCCACCCGCCACTGACGGGCCTGATCATCGTCCCAGCCATCAAGTTCCGCGACCAGTTTCAGATACCATGCCCATCCATACGTTCTCTCAAACGACTTATGTTCGTCTGCCGAAAAATACGCCTGTTCCGCATCCAAGTTCTCTTTGGTCAGATTAATCGCAAGATTTTCGCGGATTGAATCGCAAACCGGATGCTGAGGATAATCCTTGAGCAATTTTACCAGCATCCAGTGACCGTGGACGCTGCTGTGCCAATCGAAGCAACCGTAGAACGCGGGGTGAAGCGCCTTGGGTGACTTGACCGCTTCTGGACCGGCCAGCACGTCGCCGGTCTTGTTGGGATACTCGCGATGAATGTTCTTTAGCGCCAGTTGAGCAAACGCGTCGACTTGAGCAACGGTAAGGGATTGGCCAAATTTCGGAAGCGCAACAGCCGGTTGCTCTTTAGCGTCGTCAGGTTCTTCAGACCGAATGGGATGAGTCATGCAAACAAGACAAAAGATAGCCAGTAAAAAAATTGCCGCCCTAATCATCTGAGCCTCAGTCGATCGAATTGAAATCACATTTCAAGTTTCCGAACCGATTGTATCGTCAGAAGTTCGCCGACTCCATAGAGGTCATGGCAATGCCGTTGAGGCCTTGGCGACTCAAGTAGAGATGAAGAAGCGAATCAGTCTTCTAAGATTTTCTCGAGATGCATCACGTGCTGACGGACGCCTTCGAGATCTGGATTGATCCGAAGCGCGAGGCGAAAGCCATCAAGCGCTGCGCCTTGTTCGTCCAATTGCAAACAGCAGTGAGCCATTCCGATCGCCGCCGGAAAATGGAAACGATTACAGTTCAGCGTCTCTTTGCAGTCCTCGATCGCCGACTCAAACTGCCCCTCGGCAGAAAAAGCGATCGCGCGATGGTTCCACGCCTCGGCTAACATTGGATTGGTCTCGATCAGGATCGTCGCGCTTTCAATCACATCAACATTACGATTCTGGAGCGACCAAGCATACATCTGACTGATTTTGGCCTGTTCGGCAGCGTTGCCTTGACGAGTCCAAACCGAACGGATGCCATGATCGGCAAGCATTCGCACGCCGCGGTCAGAATCACTCAGCGCTCTTCCAACGGTCTCGTTGACGCTAAAGTCGCCAAGAAATCCCAGCGCCAGCACCGCAGCACGACGTGAACACGGTTGGCCGTTGCGTGCCAGTCGTTCCAGCGAGCCGATCCCGTACGAGCGCGAGACCCATTGGATAAAATTCGCCGAGTGTTCGTCGGTCAAATACTGTTGGTACAATTTGTCCAACAGTGGATATCGGATAATATCTTCCGACATGCTGACCGTGCTCCCGATTAATGTTTGAAATGGAAAATGACGCTCTACCAATAGAGGAATCATTTTGGTGCGATTGGCACCCGCTTGATGTGCAACTTGCACTCATTACGTCTTCGCGTGAGGTTGCATCCACACGCGAAGGTATCGAGTCTAATTGGAGTACCCGACTGGCTCAACAATGTTCTTACCCTTGGCAAATAACTTGACCCGTTTTTCAGACCAATTCTACCGATTAGTTTCAATTGGTGACGAATATGAGGGATGGGCAACCCAAATCCCGCACAGTGCTATCACGGCATCGTACCAGCGACTTGCGCCTTTAACGGTCAAATCGGCTGTGCCGTACGATAATTTCCAATCCTTGGCCTAGTGGTCTGTCAACATTTAATTTTAGGGTAGCTGGATTCGCCAGAATTCAGTTCAGCAGTATAAAACCGAAGTCTGGCGACTCCGGCTACGATGACACACTCTAACTTCCATCCCTGACAAACCACTAGATTAAACTGTTGGTAACTCCCAGCGGCAATATGTGAAAGGCGAATCTTGAAAACATCTGGCAAACACGCTCCAAATGTTGCTCTTGCGCACCTCACACTGTCATTGATTTTCTTGATTTGCGTCTCGAAAGCTGTCTTGGCCCAATCCGCCGCTGGCCAATCCACTCCTGTTCAATCTGAGTCGCAGTGGGCAACCGATAAAGCGTTTCAGCAAGCGCGGCGGCGTCCGTTCTCTATTTCGTGGCAGGCCGCCCCCCTAAGAAGCCGTACTAACGAACTGGCGCAGCAGCAGCGAATATCGATACTCCTTGACCGGCGACTCGATCCACGAACACCCATTAACCTTTCAGCTTCAAACGTCACGATGGAGCAACTGCTGCTGCAGATTTGTGATCAAGAGAACCTTGGCTTTTGCCGCCTCGGCGACAGTTTCTATCTTGGTCCTAAACAGGCCGCAGACAGGTTGCTGGCCAGTTCGCAGAATACGTCTAAGCCATCACGAAAAACTCACAATACATTGTTGAAGAAAGCTGCCTCTGCATGGCCCGACCTCACCACCCCCAAAGAAGCCCTCGAGACGATCCTCGCCCAAACAGACCTAAAGCTAGAGAACGCCGATTTGCTGCCACACGATCTGATGCCTTCGGCAAGTACACCCACGATGACGCTCGACCAACGTTTGCAGTTGCTGTTGGTTCAGTTCGACCTCGGATATGAACTTAAGCGCAATTCCAAAACGCTGGTGCTGCGACGTATTGCGGATTTACCAACGTCGGGAACGGTTCGTTTTTCCGATGTCGATTTAACTTTAGCCCAATATCAAAAAATCAAAGGGAAAGCAGCCAACAGCCGACTGAGACGTAATAAAAAATCCGTCACCGTCACCGGTCCTGTGGACGAACTGGTGACGGTACGCGACTTCATTGTCAAGAGTTTCACGCCGCCGGCACCTACGGTCAGCGAGCAACAATTCACTCTCACGGTAACCAACCGTCGGTCGGCAATTCTGGCGGCAATCGGCAAACAATTGCAAATGCCGGTCGATACTTCACTGGCCGATCCAGCAGCGATGCGGGAAGTGGTGAGCCTATCGGTCGACAACGTTTCGCTGCAAGAATTACTTGACCAGATCATGGCCGGTGCCGGAGCGACTTGTGTTGTGGCTGATGGTAAGATCATTGCAAAAAACTGACTTAAACGTTGCGGGAATAGCGTTCGGTAAGCCAAAGCAGTTGGAGAAGTAGTCGTCTGGTCTTGCTCTGGCCAACTCCGCAGACTCGAAAACGAAGGAGTTTCGGTAATATGTGTGCGACGATAATTGATGTTAGACTTGGCCTCTCCTTTTGGAGATAGGTGGTCATTCCCGGACTTTTCCGATGACCAAACAACGATCAGTCAAAGGTTATCGGGCTACAAGTTAGGCCACCTTCCCTACAAGTACGCAGGCGGCTCCACGATCGCTGCCGTTGCAACGCTAAAATGCTACGCCGTCTAAAGCCACTTCTACAATTCGCCGCAGTCTCTTGCTCAATCCAATTTCTGGACTGCTTGCTGTTTTGTTGCTTGGCTTTACTCTGCAAGTTTCTATGGGGTGCCCAATGTTTGGTCCCGATCCATTTGCAGACGGAATCTATTTCGAGATACTTTTGGCTGTGCTACTTTGCTTGACCTTTGGCGGATTCCAATTGGTAGTCATGCTGTAGCAGCATGCAAGACAACGATAACGGCTCAAATGGGATCAGATTCAAATGGCTGCTGGAGATGCTGAGCGCGTTTGGTTTCCGGAGCTGCTTAGTCGTCTAGAAAAGGTAGATTTCGCTTGGAATGATTGGGCATCGGTTGCGGCCTTCTGCTTGACGCCTCATACAAATGCTTGACGCCTCATACAAAACGGATTACCAATCCCCCGGTGTCTACCAACACAGGGACCACCTAATACAGGGACCTTCTCAACCGCTTTTCTTCAGGTACAAGTGGTCTTGCAAAGCTGAATTGGCCACTCGTCGATTCAAAATCCGTTGGAGATGCTACCAGCACCCTTTGTGCAGATGACGCTGGCAGCGTCAGCAACGGTCGGGCCATTCAGACCCGGCATACCACTAGTTGAACAATCGCAGACAATTCAAACGGAAGCCTCACTGCCAACGAAACTTGAGTTCTCTCAAGTTTACGATGGCGGTTCCGTATCCGGTTTCGCGTCAACAATCTTAAAAGCTAATTGGCTGACCGTTAATCGTTCCCGTGATCATGCCATTGCCTTGGGTTTCAACCTGTTGCGAGATGATTTGGTCGTTTTCCACAACAAACTGACCTGAAGCCGAATTAATGGCGCCTGAATCAGTGCCGCCAATTTGCCCGGAGCTTTGCGGCGCACTCACTTGTTGCTGTGATCCCATAAAGTCAAATAGCATTCCCACGCTAGAGCCTCCAGCTATCGACGGGCTGGCGGCCGGCTGGATACCAGAGAATCCTGGGGACACCATGTTAATCACTTCGACTCCATTGACCGTCGCTTGGATCGAACCGCTCCCCTGCAAATCAGAAGATTGAGACACCACTTCACCGTTTACAACTTCTATGGAAGCTCGGGCGATGTTTGCACCTGATTGCACGCCAGGAGCGTTAGCCTGAGGCAGACCGAACAGGCCATCCAATGGTGAAGGGGAGACACTGCTGATGCCAGAAAATCCCGGGGACGCCATGTTAATCACTTCAACTCCATTGACCGTCGCTTGGATCGCCCCGTTCCCCTGCAAATCAGAAGACTGAGACACCACTTCGCCGTTCACGACTTCTATGGAAGCTTGCCCGATGCTTCCGCCTGCCAACATCTGTCGTGGTTCAAGTTCTGCACTGTCAGTGGATAAACGATTTTTCCGTGTCATAGCTAAACCTTTATTTAGTGAATTAAATGGCACTCCAATACACGCAGCGGATGCAGCGAAAATGCATCCTACATCCAATTACATTCTAGAGCCAGCATTTTGTTATATTTTTTCTAAAGGAACACGTCACCGGCTCTTTCCGTGTTAAGCGACGTGCGGATAGAACTGTCTGAAGCACCCACGCGATAGCCTCAAAAGAATCACGACAAGACGCCCTTGGACGGCCGACCGCTGGACACAAAGGAAGGATCATCAAACCAATCAGAGATCAAGCCCAACTGGTCATCAGTCAGGGCGAATCAGTTTTTCAAACTGAGCAATTCATATAAAAGCGTTATGGCGTAAGCCGTCGGGTGAATTGCATACCGGAAGGCTCACGCCTTTCCGCTTCCGAGCTGCCTAACTTGAACAACTACAACTGATTCGCCGTAGGTCATCAGTGAGTTCAAATTCGAGTTTCGACATAGGAGCCCCACATTAAATTCTGCTTCCGCAGAATGGCACCTTTGTGACATCAGTTTGTTTGCTTCGGCAAAAAATACGCACAAATTCTCATATGGTTTGATCAAATTTAATTGAGAGTTTTGAAAGGCCCTCTAGATTCCATTTGGGTCCTTCTGTCGGCTGCCAGCAACGTCAAATTTAAAAATCCGAGGGGCGACACCGTCGCCCTCGGAAAACCAAGTTCTTAACTTCGAACAATTTTCGGGACGATCACCGTCCTAAAAACGGGCTTTACACCACGTTTATTGGCTCTTCACGATCATTCGTCGTAACACTAAAATCGTTCAGCTGATTGAAACTACCCTCTCCGCCCCTCCATACCTCTGATCCGGCATAGACGGCATCGAGAGACAGATTAGGATCAAGATAGCCTCTTGATTCTGCATCTTTAATGAATGCGTTGAGATCTCCGGAAGTCGTTTGACTGTTGTCTCCTAAGCGATCCGTTCGGATGTATGAGACAGTGGGTGCCGGAACCCCGCCCTCGGCTTCCGTACCAGCATTGTCGCCAAACCAAACATCATAGGTTCCGACAACGTTATCGAACGTGAGGCCTTGTTGTTTCCTTACACCGGCCGGTTGGCCAATGCCAATGCCACTATCTCCGTTCGGATTACTTGCAACGGCGCTGTTGTAGTTCTGCACCATCAGATAGTTCGTGGCAGAGTCAACCCCATTTGCATCAGTTTTCTCACCAAACCATACGTCCAGCGTATTATTATAATCTCCCTCTACCGCG
>CALHPU010000094.1 GCA_938036435.1 uncultured Pirellulaceae bacterium
GAGGGCTTTCTTTTTAGGCTCTTCCCGGATTTTAATGGCTGCCTTGGAAATCGTAGTGGGATTCGCCAGAATTCCAACCGGCTGTTCTTAAGGGAATTCTGGCGAATCCCACTACATCCATTTGAAATGGCTAATTCAACATGAACTTCGTGCCACTAAGTTCTGGGAAGAACCGCAAAAAAAGCCTGCTGGTCGTATACAAACGACCAACAGGCTAACTTTGTCTAAAAGCGGATAGCACGAGATTCGAACTCGCAACCGGAAAACCGGCACTTCCTTTCCAAGGAAGCCGCTAACCATTCGCTTACTATCCATAACGAAAATACGTTTCGTTGACGGCGAAATATAACGCCGCCGAGGCAATTTTCCCACACCAATTTTTTCGCTTCGGCGAACTTTTTCAACAGTTACCGCCCCCAAAATAGAGACGTAGTCAGCAGAGCTCGCGTCTGGCTTGGTAGCGTTGCGCTAAGCCATAGGCTGTCGCGAGCTTGCGTTGCATGGTTCTTGCGGTGTGGCCGTGAAGCACGCTCCCCGGTTGAATTCGTTTAAAGTTCTTGGGAACCGTAGGTCTGGTGCCCTGACGCTAAAGTTCGGCGGGCGAAGTATGGAGCATTTGGCTGTCGCCGTAGTTAGCCGACGGCCGCACTGCTAAATTATCGTCCAAATCAGTTAGCGACCACTTCCGCCTCAGGCGTCTCAATGTTCAAGGTCATGAGAATCGTATTGCCTGCCTGATCAAATTGAACCTTGTCGGAAAAACTTTTAATCAGTGTCAGGCCACGTCCACTCTCTCCGGACCCAGAAAACTGTTCTAGGTTGCCCGCGTTTTCAAATTGACACTTGGCGTCAAAACCGCGTCCCTGATCACGCACTTTCATTTTTACTTTCTCCTTTGAAAGCTCAAGAGTCACGAACAGTCGTCGACTGCTGAAGGTGGAATTCGAAACGCGTTTTTCGACGTCTTTGGAGATTTGACCATCGTGGAAAGATCGTCTTGCTTCTTGGACTTGACTGCTGTTGAGTTCAAGGTTCCCGTGAAACATTGCGTTGAGCATTGCCTCTTCGAGCGCGATCGAAGCTTGCCGTTGTTCAGCGTTACCGCCAACTCCCACTGCTGCCATTTCCTTGGTCAGGAAGTCGACCATCGCAAGAATAAGGTTCTGGTCATTCTCCAGTTCAAAACTGTGTCTTGACTCCATGGACTGCGTTAGCAAACAATCATTGATACGCTGCCGACCGGAGACTGCTAAGACCTGTTCAACGGTTTCAACTAGTGAACTTGCAAGACTGTTCTTTGGAACGTAGCTGGCAGCTCCGGCTTTCAACGCATCGACCGCCAACGCCTCGCTCCCCACTCCTGTGGTCAGCAGCACCGGAACGTGGGGGTGTTCACGTTTGACTTCAGCACAAAGCTCGATGCCATTCATTACCGGCATCTGCAGGTCAGTAACGACGACGTCTGGAAAAATTTGTTCAACCAGCTTTGTGGCTTCAGCCCCGTCGCTGGCGTATTGAACGATCCAGTCAAGCTTACATTTAAGAAGACCACCGATTAGTTTTCGGTCAGTCTCGGAATCGTCAACAACCAAAATAATTGGCATATCTGCTCCTTTGAGCCTTAAAGACTCGTTTGGTGGAAGTGAAGAGCACTACCCCTATCGTAACCGATTCTTTCCCCGTGTCAAAAAAATGTGTTTACGTAATGAGTACAGGGAAATTGAATCACAGAAGGACGCGAAGAACGCAAAGTGAATAGCTAGAGCGGGGAAAAACCTGAGAATGAAGATTCTTTGCGATCTTCTGTAAATAATCCCTTCGCAGTTTTTTTGCAGTTCTTTTGCAGTTCTTTTGCAGTTCCTGCGTAGTCAACGCGTATCGAAAAAAAAGAAGCCGCCGTCTGCAATGCAGGCCGGCGGCTTCTTTGAACGAACCGTTTTGGTAATTAGCAGATCAGAGAGCGACTCTTCTGGGGCGAGTCAGTTGCTTCAACCTGAGCTTTGCGTCCCGTGCAGCGCGGCTGCAGCGGTGCGGTCTAATGCCGAGCGACGTCGCGTGAAGCGACTCGCATCTGGCCCCAAAACGGCTCTCTGTCCCGCAGGATGTAGAACATAAACTCTTTTTCGTTTCTGACGACATCTTCACCAAGAACAAACGCAAGGTTCTCGATGGTTTCCGTTTTCCAACCATGCATCGCGACGATAATGTCACCCTCAAGAATTCCCTCTTCCTCGGCAGGGCTGCTTCGTCGAACCTCGGTCACCCGCAAACCTCGCACGTAGTTCTCGTGCATCCCAGCCATCTCTGATGCTGGAACATTGGCTACCTTAAAACCCAGCTCCGACCAGCCCACCGTGCTGACCTTGGAGTTACTCGGCTTAAGTTTCATCGCCAGATCGATTGTGCGTTCGCCACGTCTGATAGACAGCTTGATAGGTTCACGTGTTGATTTGCCAACCAAAGCTGATTGAAAATGAACGGCGTGTGTCGAAGGCCTATTGTTGATTGCGATGATTTGGTCGCCGCGTTTCAAACCAGCTTTTTCAGCCGGGCTAGAAGGGGCGACTTCTTTTACCTTCAGTTCAGGCAGGTCGTTAACGAACTTTGTTTCCGCTACCAGCCCGTGAAGCACGTCGCCCTTGGTCAGTTTGGCCATCAACCGAGCGGCAACCTCCATCGCGTCGTTGACGGGAATGGCGAAAGCGATACCTTGAGCGCCAATTCTTACCGCGACGTTGATTCCGATCATCTCGCCATAAGCATTCAGCAGTGGGCCACCTGAGTTGCCCGGATTGATTGCAGCGTCGGTTTGAATCAGGTTTCGATAGATTTGTTCATCGTTGACTTGGACTGTTCTGCCAAGTTGACTGATGATGCCTACCGTGACGGTGTGCTCGTATCCGTACGCATTGCCAACGGCTGATACGGTTTCGGCCAACATCAGATCTGATGAGGTTCCTAGACGGATGGTCGGCAGTGGTTGTGCCGTTTCGATTTTAAGAATTGCTAGATCTGTTTCTGGATCGTGGGCCAGCAAACGTGCCGTTGTCTGTTCGCGATCTCCGGTGGCCACTTCGATGTTCTCAACGCCTTGCACGACGTGATAATTCGTAAGCACGTAGCCACGTGAATCGATGACGACTCCTGTGCCCATGCCGTTGACTTGTTTCGTTTTGGTCGTCGACTCGCCGTCGGGAACCGTCTTCTTGCCTCGAAGGTTCACCACCGACAAACGGCATTGTTTGACAGCTTTGACCAGAGGGGTCATGCGAGCGTCCTGTCCGTCACGGCCTTGATTGGTTTGGGCAATGGCAGAATGGGTCACCGTGGAACCAATAAACATCACGACCAAGATCGCAGCGATGGTTCTCGAGTTTCGAAAGTGCATGGATACTGTCTTACGGCTGATGGAGCAACGCACCCGCCCCCGACGCGGTTCAGAAGGAGGTGTTGTTGCAAAACGTATAGCCCCTTCAATCGGACCCTTCATCAGCCCCCGTGAGTAAGTTGACAGCTGCCGTAAAACTCACTCCAAATTAACGTCAGTACCTCCAATGATTACAAACTTCCACGAAAAAACGGCTCAAGTCGCCGTTGAGTGCACCTTGAACCGTGTGATTTAGTCGTTGGACCGTCGACTGCACGAAAAGACAACCTGACCCGAAGAGTCTGCGGAAACTTCGTAGCTTGCCAATCGCTTACCGCCTATTTATCTAACGCAGGCACTTTCGTTTCGTACTTGCGGCTAGATGATTTTTCATCGGTCGGAAAATCCTCAGGAATTTCGATGGTGACTTTGCCGGAGGCGGCCCACTCGGTGCCGCGTTGAAGAAGCGTGATCAGCCCGACGCTTTCAAACGAGTAATCATCGTGCCCTAGCGTGGTGTGGAATACGCGGCCTTTTTCGTATTCGATCACCATTACGACCGGTTCGTGACGGCCAGTGCCCTTTCGTTTTTTGTCTGCGAAGCCTGTTGCAAGAACGGTCATTTTTTCAGCCGGCCCCCGCAAGGTATGGTAAAGCTCGTCTTTGGCATGCATAAAACTAGCAGGCATACCCGCCATGATCGGGTGATCTGGCTCACGCACGACGATTGGAAACTCGCGCTGAGGACCGTGGCCGCCGCCAGCGCCTTTTGATGTGTCGCGGATCAGTTCGTCGTCGGTGTTGTAATAGACATAGGGGCCGCTCTTTTCGTTGCGTCCTCCCCAGCCACCGAGTCCAATCATGCGGTTGTATTCGGTCCATTCAGGAAAGCTATTGTCTGCCGCGTGGACAACGACGAGGCCTCCACCGGCGGCCATGTATTCTTCAAAATCAGCCTGAGTTTGCTTCGGCCACGGTGCGGCTTTCCAGCCGAAATTTGAAATTACGACATCGTAATCTGCAAAAGCCGGTGCAAACTGTTCATCGGTCTTCGGGTTTTTGAGTTCTTTGTATTCCTTGTCGTCGTCAAGTTGAAAATCGTCTCCGAATCGATCGCCTTTCCAAGTGAACCGGCTGCGGTAGAGATCGACTTCGAATCGCCCAGTCTCTTCAAGGTAGTCACGCATCATGTGCGTCGACTTTGGCCAAACGGTGTGGTTGTTCTGTCCATCGATAATCAGGGCCTTAAGTTTTTTCTCCGCAGTCCCGTCTTCTGCCAGAGATCGCTGCGGCAGCAAAACCACAGAGGCGGTCAAGCAAATTAGAAACAGGCAACGGCGACAACAATTTATCATCATGATTTTAGGACCTTACTTTTGTGCGACGCGATTTTGGGGATCGAATAACCTTCATGATAACTAATTGCCGGCCGCAATCTAGTTCCAACAACGGTAGTGAGAGCGTTACACTCGATCTTTTGGCCCAAACCATCTTTGCGCACAAAAACAGCGTTCCTGTCACAAATCGTAACAGGAACGCCTTAATCATTAGGTATTTGCCAAGCTCTTGGAGCTCGTAGATTTTATTGTTGGCTATTTCGTTCGATGCTTCTTGAAATTCTCAGCCTGTTCGTAGATCTCTTTGTAGACTTCGTCGCGATCGACGGGCGGGTAACCGTGGTCGGCGAGCACCAGAATCAAGTCGACCTTCAACTCGGCTTTGATGTCGCCGCGTTGGCTCCAGTCGGTGTACTTCGTTTTGTCGTCGACGATTAATTTGACGGCTTTGGCAAGGACGATCAGTTTGTCTTCTGGATATGTGAAGTCGTATTTGACGGCCAAGCTCTTCAGGATGTCGTAAAAAGCTTTTTCCTCGAGGTCGATGCCGAGGTCACCAAATGAACTCTGTTCGGCGCGAAGTGCGTGGATCAATTCGACGATTTCGCCCGAAAAGTCATCCAGAACATCACTGACCAGCACACTTTCCTCATCGCGTTCGTTGTAACGGTCGACCAAGGATTTGAACTTCTCGGCAAAGTCGATTCCCTTGGCCCGGTTCACCTTTTTGAAGTCATCAATCGCTTTGGCCAATAATTGCTGTAGGAGTTTGATCTTCGTGTTGGGTAGCTTGATCTTCTCGATCTTGGCCAAATAGTCATCGTCAAAGATGTCGATCGCGTCGGCGGTGTCTTCGCCCAGTTTAAAGATCTCTTCCACGCCGTCGCTCTTGAGCGCTTCGGCGATCATCTCCCGAACCTTTTTATTCATCTGAGCCGCATCGGGAGCGTTGCCCTTGGTCAGCTTGAAAACGATCGAACGAACGGCCAAGTAGAAATGAATCTCGTCGCGTTCCTGCTGCGACAGCCCCTCGGATCCGCAGCAAATGTCGTAAGCCGCTTTCAGTCGCTTGACCAAGCCCATGAAACGTTTTTCGATCTTCTCCGTCAGTTGGACGTATTCGGATGCTCGTTTCAAGCAATCCAATTGAGCAACGGACTCGCCAGCAAAATAGTCGCTGGAATCGAAATGGTGGAAAATCTGACGTAGCAGATCCAAGTGATCTTTCACCGTCACGATCGACGCCGCGATCTCTTCGATGTTCTGCTGATCGGCTTGGTTGTACTGAGCCAACGCCAG
>CALHPU010000095.1 GCA_938036435.1 uncultured Pirellulaceae bacterium
GGTGGAACCAACAACTCGTCAAGAAACAGCTTCTCCTCACTTCCGGTCATCTCGCGACGTACGAATTGAAGCATTGCGACGTCGCCATAGTTTCCAACAACAGCAGTGTTTTCGTCAAGGAAATTCAGCACACGCCGCTCGGTGAGTTCTGGCTTCAACTTCCAAGCAAGGTTAACTGAAAGACTGCCATCCGGGTTTGGCAAACACTCATATCCGCAAAGTGTTGCATTCTCTCCTATCCGAATACAGGGCTGCTTTTGTGGCATCTGCTCAATCAGACTCCGTAACTTTCCCGGAGGCAACGAAAGTGTGTCGATTGCGGCCATCTCAGGGTCTACGCAATGCAGTTCCAGCAAACTCAACGAAGATGATTGTCCGTCTTTTGAAAGCGTGGCCCTGTCGCCGTCTTTCTCCCAAGTCAACATAATCCGCAATAGGTTTGGGAAATCGCTGCGATCGAACTTGATGGAGTCGTACGTTTGCTTTGCCGAAGCTGCCGAATTGTGCATGTGCCAAGGCATAATCTCAGTTTTGAGCGGCTCCATATTTTGATCCATCAAGTAGACCGTTCGCCGTTTTTGAGTGTCTTGGCCAGCCGCTTTCCATGCCAGTTCAATGGTGATAGAGTCTTCGTCAATCTCCAATAGGCAACCCAAAAGTTTTGCGGCGTCATCGAAATCGACTTGTTTGTGCGCGGCCGAACTCTTTTGAGCAATTTGACTGACTCTTGCCTGTTCGTATTTCGTTAAGCTGTTTTGGTGAACGATCCCAACGACTGCGAGCAAGGCCAAAGCTGAGATGCCTGTTAGTGGCTTGAACAAGACGTCTCTAATGACGCTGGTGGTTTTAGTAATAGAGTCTACTGGCCCTCCATTGAGCAACGCGTTCATGCCGTCTTTGCTGGGCATTTCTACCAGTTGATACAAAAGTTCTGCGGCGGCTAGAGATGCCACAAGCGCTAATGCGATGGCTAGTACTCCCGTTGTAAGCAAAGGACTTCCTTCGAAATCAATCACGCGGATTATGATCATGTGAATCATATAGAACGCAAAACTGATCTCCCCTAGATGGACCATCACAGGCGAAGCCATTGCCTTTGCAAATAATCCGTTGGAACGAGCGAAAGTCCAGACTGTCAAGCCGAACAGTGGCGCGGTGCTGCAGAACCAAATCCAAGTTCCCAGAGAATTGCCGATCAACGGTGTAGAGGGAGTGAGTTTAAGAATTTCGAACCGATAAATGAAAACCCACCAAACGATCACCAGTCCGAACGTGCCAAGCTCGTAAGCGGTATCAACAAGCGGGCTGCGGTTAGTGTGCCTCGCCGCGCGTGTGAAAAGATAGGCGGTCAATATTCCCGTCGCGAATTCAAATAATCGCATTATTGGGTTAGCTTGAATCGTTAAAGTCATACCTTGCCGACTGATCCATTGAAGCTCAATGGCAAAGTTAAGTACGATTAGGCAGCCGAGCGTTGCGAGGATTAGAAAACCATATCGCCAAAGAAAACGCCGATAGCCACCAATTACGAAAATTGGAAACGCAAAACAAAAGAAAAGCTCGGTCGAAATACTCCAGCTAACGTTATTCAGCCCCGTGACGTAGGGCGCAGAACTGGTCCATGAGTGCACTAAAAACAGGTTGCTGACGACCACCCAGAAATCTAGATTCAGATAACGCACTGTCGCCACACAGACCAGCAGGCAAACAAAATGCAGCGGCCACAGACGGGCAACACGCTTCTTCAGAAATGAGAATATGTCAGCGGTTAAGCTGCTGGTGTTCTCGGCGCGTCGATGATTGCTTTCAAATCGTCTGCCGTAAACTAGCGTCAGGATAAAACCGGAGAGAACGAAGAAGAAGCTAACCGCATTGTTGGCCAATGGTAGGCCGGTTCCTTCGACGCCGAAATGCCCATCAAGATGGTGAATGAAAACCAGTAAGGCCGCGACGAACCGAAGTCCAGTCAGGCAGTCAATTCGCCTAAGAGGCGATGGCGGCACCAATGATAGTTTCGGAGGCGGTACTTTCAACTGGTGCATGGAGGGAGTATCGTTGAATGTTGGCCAAAATCAACCGTCGCTGGAGGAAACGGAGGGGCTGAGCGGTCGATGCGTGGCGGCGATGCGCGACAACTGGCGATAGATAATCCAAAACGGAACCAGATAGATTCCATCTGCGAAAAACAGCACGGCCAGCATCATGACGGGAAGACTTCCAGAGGCAATATGCACGATCGCAAGAAGCGGCCCCAGCAGTTTGCTGAGAAAACCCAGAAAAACAATATTCCTGTTTTCAACCGGGTTCCTTTCGGCGATCAGGTAGCCAACACCAAAAATAGCAACCAGCACTCCAACCAACTGAATCGGTAGAACAAATGCGGGCTTGGGAACACCGAGAGCGCGAAATCCCTCGTGATAAAAGATTACCATGGCGAGTCCTGCCACAATGTTATAGTAGCCGGCAAACTTAAGGATAAACCGAAGTCCGCCGCTCAACGGTGTGGTCACTGCGCCCCCGTTTGACGCGTTCATTTTGCTCATCAGTTGGTCTTTATTTTTTTTCAATGAAGCGTTTAAAATTCTCTGGCGGAGAATCCTTAAGAATGGCTTCGAAGCTGAATGTCACTGCGATTTGATCACCGATGACTTTCTGCATGGAGCTAATGCCAAAGTCGCTGCGTTGGATGGTAAACTTTGTTACGAATCCGCCGCGCGTCTTTCCCATGGGGCCTTTACCAATGCCAATCATGGTTACCGGCATTTCTATCTGCCGCTCAACCCCATGCATGGACATCGTACCGATCACCAAGTAGTTTTTAGTCGCGCTCTGACGTTTTACGCTGGTACTGTTGAACTTAATCTTCGAAAAAGTTTTGGCGTCCAGAAATTCTGGACCTCGCAAATGGTCGTCGCGTAGTTGATTGTTCGTGTTAATGCTTGCGACATCGATCGCGAAACGAAAATAAGCGTCTTCCAGATCTTCTGTCAATAGGATCTGGCCACTGCACTTTTCAAATCGGCCGTAGGTATAACTCAAACCCGCATGGCTGACGGCAAAAATCAGCGAGGAATGATCGTTGTCAACTTCAAAATATTGGTCCGTCGTCGATGATTTTTCGACATCGCTAGGCACCTGCACTATGTCAATCGAGGTTTGACCGAATCCTCGGTCAGCGATGCCAAACCACATTAGCAAAATCAATAGTGTGACAAACTGATTCCAGACACCGCGCGGCGTAGATTTCCAGTCGATTAGAGGTTCGCAAAACATAATTGATTACGTTATCTGAAAAAGGAAGGAAGTGTCTGTCGGTTAACGCCCGCGGTCGGCTAGTGGTGGTGGCAAGGTCGTTCGGTCGGTTCAAGCTGATTTAGCGGCTTGCAATCGCAGCGCCTCAATAGGCAAGCGCGACCTTCATCGTAAGCCAATTGTTGTGAACCGAGGGGCAATTCAGACCGTCTTTGTAGAAGAAAATCTTATCTTCAGGCAATACGTTTGTAGATCTGACCTAGATCACTTCGCAAACTGCCTAAAAGGCGCATAATATGAGCGAATTTTCGCCGCTCTGCATAACACTATCCTGATTATCGCTCTCCGGTCACCATGCCTGCCCTGATTCGTTCCTTGACATTGTGCTTGATCTTCGCCGCCGCAATATTACCTGCGCGATGGGCTTCAGCGGTTCAAAGTGGCGTGCCTGCCACACAAACGGCATCCCGTATGACCCCCGAACTGCTTTGGAAGCTCGCTCGTCTTGGCGAGGCAGTGATTTCGAAAGACGGATCTACCGTCGCCTACACCGTTAACAGCTACAGCCTCGATGAGAATTCGGGAAAGACTGCGCTGCATCTGTTGGACCTAAAAACTGGAAGCGACACTGCAATCATTGAGAACTGGGATTCTATCTCCTCGATCCAATGGCACGGAGAGAATGGCCAGAGCAGAATCTATTTCGAAGGTTCGGGTGGGGATGATAAAGAGGAGCAGGCTTCCGCTGTCGACGGAGCATTGCGCCCAACGGCCTCCGATGCAACTGCCGCCGATGAGGAAGAAGAAAACAAAGGGCATTCTGAAACGAAGGCCACCAACCAAGCGTGGTACTTGGATGTGAAAACACGGGCGACTGTCCAAGTGACCTCGATACCTGATGGCATCTCAAACCTTAAAGTTTCCCCCAATGGAAAGCGGCTTGCGTTTACGGCGGGGGTAAAAATGGAGGCGGAGCCCAAAGAGATTTATCCCGATCTACCCAATGCAAACGCTCGCATCATTGACGCGCTGATGTATCGCCACTGGAATGAGTGGTCCGATTACAAATTCAGTCACATCTTCATTTCCGCCATCAATGATGAAGGTTGCTGTGGCACAACCTTCGATTTAATGGATGGCATTGAGGCAGACTGCCCGGTTCCTCCGTTTGGAGGCAGCCAGCAGTTCGCTTGGTCGCCCGATGGAACCGAGATTGCGTTTACTCTCAAAAATGTTGATGACTGGGCGCAGTCCACCAACAGCGATATCTACATCGTCAAAGCCGAACCTGATCAATCTCCAGTCAATATCTCAAAGGGAAATCTTGGTTACGACTTGGAGCCCGTGTATTCTCCGGATGGAAAATCAATTGCGTTTCGTTCGATGCAGCGCGCTGGGTTTGAATCCGACCGATCGCGCATAATGCTGTACGATCGTCAAACAAAACAGATTCGGGAGCTAACCGCCGGACTCGACCAGAGCGCCCACGGATTGAGTTGGAGTTCTGACGCAGCGAAAATTATTTTCACCTCGGAGACACAAGGCACGGAGCAAATCTACGCGCTAGACACCAGCGCCGTTGCGGGTCGAGAAGGACGCGGGTTAAAAACGCTTACCCAAGGCCGCTACAATTGGGCGGTGGCCGATGTGGTTGCAGAAGATCGATATTTGTTGGTGACGCGCATGGACATGATTCGTCCTCGCGAGTTGTTCTTGTTGGATACCGATGACGCCAGCGTCGAAACGTTGACGCATCTCAACGATAAAATATACGAGAATCTTGAATTGCCGATCGTTGAAGAGCGTTTTGTGGAGGCAACCGATGGAGAGAAAATTCATACTTGGGTCATTCACCCGCCTGACTTCGACCCCGTCAGCACGAAGCAATGGCCTTTGTTGACGTACTGCCAAGGCGGCCCGCAAAGTCAAATTGGGCAGTGGTTTTCCTATCGTTGGAACTTTCATTTGATGGCGGCACACGGTTACGTCGTCGTAGCGCCAAACCGTCGTGGTCTTCCGGGGTTCGGTCAGCGGTGGAACGATCAGATCAGCAAGGACTGGGGCGGGCAAGCGATGAAGGATTTGCTGTCGGCAACCGATAATTTGATTGCCGAGCCCTACATCGATAAATCTAAAGTTGCCGCCGTAGGTGCGAGCTTTGGTGGGTATTCCGTTTACTGGTTGATGGGCCAGCACGAAAAACGTTTCAGCGCCATGATTGCCCACTGTGGTGTGTTCAATCTCGAATCGATGTATGGATCAACCGAGGAGCTATTTTTCATGGACTGGGACATGGGCGGTCCCTATTGGAAATCGGACAAACTGAAGCGGCGTTATGAACAGTTCTCGCCTCATCAGGCTGTCCGGAACTGGGATACACCGTTGCTAATTATTCATGGGCAGAAGGACTTTCGCGTTCCGGTCACCCAAGCGATGGAAGCATTCACGGCAGCTCAAGTGAACAAGGTCCCGTCGCGGTTCCTGTATTTCCCCGAAGAGGGCCACTGGGTTCAGACGCCTCAGAACGGCGTACTGTGGCACCGCGTGTTTTTTGACTGGTTGAAAAAGTACTGCCCGCCGCACGACCACGGGCCGCTCAAGACAACGACTCGTCTAGTACCAACTCCTGCCAGTGAGCCAGCCGCACAGCAGTGAATAGGCGGGCAAACCACTAAGCCCAGATCTCATCGGCCAAGTAAGGACTGCCTTCCATTTCCCAGAACTTCCCGTGAACGTATCGGTAATTTTTATTGGCTTCAGCGATCCGTTTCATTTCTTCGTCCGACAATTCAATCTCAGCGGCGGCTAGGTTCTCTTGTAATCGCGCTTTGTTGGTTGATTTAGGAATCGGAACCGTTCCGCGGCAAACGGCCCAAGCCAATAGAACTTGTCCCGGCGAGATGTTGCGCTCTGCCGCTAGGGATTTGATTATCTCACTTTCGAATAAATTTGGATCAGCATCAGCGCGCATGCGATCCGGGCGATCCCCTGATCCCAGCGGCGAGTATCCAGTGAACGCGATTCCATTTTCGTGGCAGAAATCAAGGAGCTCGTCCTGCGGAAAAAAGGGATGTGCCTCGACCTGATTAACCGCAGGCTTGATCGTCTCATTGTCCAGCAAGGGTTGTAGCTTCGACGAGCTGAAATTTGAAACGCCGATCGACTTGCATAGGCCCTTCTTGAGAACGTCTTCCATCGCTTTCCAAGTGTCACTGATGGGAGCCTGTTCGATGGGAATGAAATCAGCGCCGGACTCAACACGCAAAACACCGTGCTTCTGCGCGATAGGCCAGTGAATAAGGTACAGGTCTAGCTCGTCGATCTGTAAATCAGACAGAGACTTCTTAATCGCCGCTTCGACATGTTCGGGTTGGTGCGAATTATTCCAAAGCTTTGACGTAATCCACAAGTCGTCTCGATTACCACCTTGGGCAAACCAAGATGAAAACGCCTCGCCCACTTCATGTTCGTTCAAGTAGATGGCGGCGCAGTCGATGTGTTTGTAGCCCACGTCAAGCGCCGTTTTAACAGCGCTCGTTGCCACTCCATCATCCATCTTCCACGTACCCAAACCAATCGCGGGCATTTTGAGTTTGGAAGCAACGTCAATAGTTTTCACAGCGTGTACCTTTAGGTCTGGGGTTTTAGTAACAGGTCCATTTTTACGTGAGGTTAATTGGCACGCAACCATAGGCCAATTATCGAATCTTCAACAATGGTGCTCAAATTCCAACAACTAAATCGCAACGGTTTATTCGGCGGAAATTCGAGTTGAGAAACGGTGGGTTTCACCTTTGTTCAGAGTGACCGCGCGGTCGTTGATGATGGCTGCTTCGATACAGGCAAACGCCAAATAATCTTCGTTGGGAAGGTCGCTCAATGCGGCAGCTTTCTCGATCCACGGATTCCAAACTACCGTCGAGGGGCTACCCTCTTTTTCGATCAAGATTGAACGCTTTTTCACGGGGTCTTCTAGTCGCACGGGACCGCTGCTGTCGTAGTAACGGTCGACTTCGCGATCGATATGAACCTCATCAGTCTGATGGCGCGTCGTGTGCTCGCCAACTGTATCCAGATAGTCCGTGTCCGCCAACCCACTGATGGTGATCTCTCGCACGTCTCCGACACGGAAGTAAGAATGCAGAGCGCCTGAAATCATTAACGTGTCATCGCTGTGGTTGGTGGATTCGACGGCAACTTCCAACGAGGTTCCCATGCGTATCGTTGCCAACACAGTCCATTGGTCGGTGGTGCGGCGAAGTTTCGCAACGACCGATTCCTCATTAGCATCGGTAGACTCTAGCTCCCAGAATTGGTTCCTCACTAGCCCGTGGGATGGGAGACTCGAGTCGCTGGGATGGGCATTAAACCAGGGCCAGCAAATAGGAATCCCACCGCGGATGGCCTTGCCTTCTCGGTACACTGCATCAGGACTCAAGTAGAGGACCTGTTGTTGGCCCGTCGGGCACCAAGCCATAACGTGCGCCCCATGCAGTGCAACCTGAGCAGTGCAGGCAGGATGTTTGACACTGACAACCGGATAGCCGGGGGCATGCTCTTCAACGTTCACTATTGAATGTTTGTTCATAGCAAGAGTTTATGGAAACTGGCATTACAGAGCCAGATAGGCTAGACAACATTTTTGCTGCGGCATCATTCTCCGGCTTCTGCGGTAGGTGCCACAGTATGCCACTACTGAGCGGAATACCAATTCGGAACCAGATAGAGGGGTCTTAACGATTTTACCGGGGTAACTACTTCGAGATTCTCTCGCTAATTACCAGAAAGCTCGGATGGAAAAGCTACTCTTTCACTGCCAAGTAGCGCAGCTAGATCCCCTCTCTCTCTTCTTCTAACTCCCTTAGAGCCTAAAGACATGCCCAAAGTCGCCGTCGTCCACGATTGGTTCAACTGTATCGCTGGATCGGAAAAAGTCGTCAAGGAGATCATGCATTGCTTTCCCGATGCTGACGTTTTCTCCTTGGTTGATCACTTGAGCATTCAAGAGCGTGAGTCGCTGGGGATCGTTAAACCGATCCAGACGTCGTTTATCAATCGGTTGCCTTTTCAAACGCGTTTCCGGAATTACCTGCCGTTGATGCCAATTGCCATAGAGCAGTTTGATTTGCGTGGTTACGAGATTGTGATCTCGTCAAGCCACGCGTTCGGCAAAGGAGTTCTGACAAGTGCTGAGCAACTGCACCTGACTTATGTTCATACACCTATTCGTTATGCATGGGACATGTATCAAGAGTACCTAGAGCAAGAAAAATTGGGCTGGGGGATCAAGTCGTCAATCATTCGGTCGTCGCTTCACTATATACGCATGTGGGACCGATCAACGGCCGACCGCCCTGACGTCTACATGGGGAACTCAGGTTACGTCGCCAATCGAATCAAAAAGACCTACAACCGAGATGCACAAGTCGTGTATCCACCATGTGACGTTCACAAAATGACAGTTCAGCATGACAAGGAAGATTTCTTCTTGGCCGCTGGGCGACTGGTTCCCTACAAACGGTTTGATATGGTCGTCGATGCGATGAAGCAGCTTCCCGATCAGAAACTGGTTTTGATTGGTGATGGTCCTGAAATGGAAAAAATCAAATCAAAAGCTGGCGACAACGTAGAGATTCTTGGCTATCAGTCTGACGAGGTCATGCACGATTATATGCGTCGGGCTCGAGCGTTTGTGTTCGCGGCTGTGGAAGATTTTGGCATCATGCCGGTCGAAGCGCAAGCGTGTGGAACTCCAGTTATTGGGATCAATCGTGGTGGCGTCGCTGAAACGGTCGTCGATCGTAAGACAGGCATATTGTTTGAGGAGCAGACCGCTGATTCGGTTGCCCGCGCGATGCAGACCGTTGCCGATTTGCCTAAAGAGTTCTTTGATGCCGACGAAATCCGAAAACACGCGGAGCAGTTTAGCCGCGAAGTATTCCGAGAAAACCTGAAGCAGGTCGTGGAGCGTTCACATCGACAATGGAAACAAAAGACCACTATTGGGGCCAACGCTGCTACCGCGGAACTTGAAATCGATAGGCCTTTAGATGATCTTCAGTTGGAGGAAATCCAATAGCGATGAATTTACGCGACATCGATGTCGAAGAAGTGGGCAAATCCTTTTTTCGACACTGCACAAACCCAAAAGCCCTTTACGTCACGCTTCTTGAGCGTTGGTGGGTGGTTGCGGTTTGCGCATTTGCGGGAGTCGTCTGTGGTTTCATAGTCATCAAAACCTCTGAGAAAATATTTTCGTCTCACGGGAAACTCTTGGTCTACCAAAAGCTTCCGACATTCATGGATGATTCAACACGTGTCGCTGACCCCAAAGCTTATGACAGCTTGTTTGCGACACACGTCCAATTGATTGGCAGTTCATTGATCGTCGAGAAAGCCGTCAAAGATTTTCAGCTGGACAAACTTGAGGAACTCGATGAAATTCACGCGGAACATCGTGAGCTTGGTGATAAATCTCTAGGTGACCTTATTCGCGAGGATTTAAAGGCGAGCCGAGCCGGGTCTGGGGATTCTGCGGGCGCGTTTGTTATCGCGCTGGAGTATAGCCACAAAAGTGCCCGAGAATGCCCGCAAGTCGTTGAGGCAATTCTCGAAACTTACAAGAGTTACCTTAGCTCTTCAACGCTGGACGACCAAAACAAGGCGCTGGATTTATTGACCGAGGTCAAAGCACGCGTTCAAGGCGAGGTCGAGCATAAGTCACGTCGCTATCGTGACTTTCTAAAGATGGCTCCCGGCGTTTGGGACCGCGACACGCTCAACAATAGCCATCAGTTGAGAGTCGAGAAGTTCGAAGTTGAGCTGACCGAATTGGAAATTCAACAAAAGAACGTCGCCTCACGTATTGAGATAGTCAAAAGCAAGATCCATCCGATGAAGGGAACGCCACTTACCGATCTTGAGCGTTTGGCATTAGTCGACGACATCCATTTGCCCAGACTCGAGATTTTGATCTCGGTTCAGGGTGAAAAAGTCGCAGAGATTTTTCAAGGCAACTATCCCGAGCGACAAGAAGCTGCCAGCGCTCGGTATGACGATCTGCTGTCTCGACTGATTGAACTCAATGCGACCGCTTCAAACTTGGGCGAGAACCATCCCAGATACATTGATATGAAGGCGGACATAAAACTTCTTGAAGCGGAGATTGTCAAAAGAGAAGAGCTGAACGATTCCCAGAAACAGCCCTCGGAACTGACTCCCAAAGATCTTGTGTCAGCCTATGAAGTTCTGCTTGCCGAAGAAGCCAAAAACCTTGAAAAGGAAATTGCTTTCGTCAAAAATCAAATCGAGGCAGAGGTGTCAGCGTCGAAGGAACTGTACGATTTTAGCATTGAAGCACAGCAGCTCAAGGATGATTACGAGCAGTCAAAAGATCTGGCTTCTGTGCTGATCGATAAAATGCAGAAGCAAACGTTGCTCTCGCAATTTGGCAGCTACGTAGCGGAGATCATTCAGCGTCCGGGAAAAGGACAACTGACTTGGCCAAAGAAGCCGGTTGTTCTCGCCCTCTGCACACTCGTCGGATTCTTTGTGGGATCGTTCCTTGCTTTGGCGCTGGATTTGATTCAGTTCTCACCGCTGCGAAAGTTGTTTGGGTTTGTGCCAGATTGGATCATACGCACAGACGTTGGCTCAACCGACGGTTATCCGGCAACTTGATTCATGAATCATCTCCCCGTTATTGAGCCGTCGCTCGAAATCTCCAACGGTCGTACAGGATTCGGCGGTACCATCGACCGACTGATTGCGTTTATGGCCTCCGTGCCGTGGTACCTGTACTTGATCATTGCGTATGGTTTTTTGATTCCAGTAATCGCGATGAACCTGCCAGGGGTTGGTGGTTTGGGCGCTGCTGATTTACTGATGCCAATTGGCGCCGCTGTTCTGATTGCAATACCTAGATGTGGCAAAATACAGACACCGCATATCGCGTTGGCGTTGTTCTGCTTGGCAGCGTTGATCTCGCTGTGTCAAATTCAGCAGCTGAAACCTGCGATCGATTGCACGATACGCTGGATTAGGCTGTTTGGTATCTTCATTCCATTTTATTTTTGCCTGTTCGTGCCGGTGACAAATAAAGTTATCAACTGCGCGATAATTTCTTGGATCGTTGGTGGATTGGTGGCCATTTTGATCGGGATACTGCTCCACATTTTTCAAATTGAAGTTAGAGCGGGCCAACAAAGATTATGGATGGATGGCGGATCGATGCTAAGAGCCGGTGGATTGATCGGTAATTCAGGTGCCTTCGGTCACATGGCGGCGACTTGGTCAGTGATCACAGCGACATTCTTTATCGCCGTATCTAGGCATCGATTTCGATTTGTCATTTCAGCGGCTGCGATCACGATCTTCTTTTACGTGATGGTCATTGCATCCTCACGCGCATCGTTATTGCATTTGGTTGCCGCTGGTATCCCATTTTTGATTTTGTATCGAATCCCTAAGAAGATCCATCACTGGATAACT
Source organism: uncultured Pirellulaceae bacterium (assembly GCA_938036435.1). GTDB lineage: Bacteria > Planctomycetota > Planctomycetia > Pirellulales > Pirellulaceae > Mariniblastus. The sequence continues at coordinate 11,743 of CALHPU010000095.1, forward strand.
CTGGGGACTGTCTATGGCGTTTTAGGGCTGGTGCTGTTGGCTTGTGTTGCACAGTGTATGCCCCAATCGTCGGCCGGAAAAAGCTCAAATGTCGTCGAGACCAACCTTAAAAGGTTCATCCCCGGTTACGGCGGCGGCAGCGCGAGTGAGTTTACGTCTAACCGAGCCGACAATTGGCCTGAGTATATCGCGATGATGAACGAGAAAGCGCTCACTGGTTGGGGATATAAAATGGGAGTGCGATTGCATGAGGAATCACCAGACAACTCGTACATCTCAGTGATGCTCGAAACGGGTGCTCTAGGTTTCTTGTGTATGTCGATGTTCGTACTGACGGTTCTTTATCAGTTGGTCTGTCGATACTACGCGGCGGATCCGTATGCGCTGATCATGATTCCGGTTTGTTGCGGCCAATTGGCAAACTGTTTTACGTCCGACATTTACACGTTTTGGATTACTCAACCCGTTGTCTTTATGTTGTTAGGATTGGTAATACAACGTGGCGCAAGGCCGGCGGATGTCGTTGACGGTGATGACGTCAATTGACAGTGACATCTACTGGATGATGGTGGTCCCGTTGGTCGCGCCAAGGACCCTGGAGAGGGTGAAGTTCAGATTGAACAGGTTCATTGCGATGTTTCCAGCCATCTCGCGTTTCTTGAATTTCAACAGCACCAAATCTCCCGCCGCAATTCGCACACGCTCGCGGGGGTCATCAAGGCATTTTTTCAAATCGACGTGGATTTTGATTTGATGGTCGGTCGACAGCCTGCGGATGATGACAACGTCAGTCGGTGGCAGGACGCCTCTTCCTCCACCGGCATAGTTAGGCGGTCTAGTCCCTGCACCGGGGCCGAATTGAGGCCCGGTAGAGATTGCAATCGCCTCGAGGATGTCGAGATCTCGATCGCGCGGAAGGGGATACCGTCCGGAGGGTAACATGCCACCGGTCATGAAGTGATCACCGTCGCGACGCGGGAGGAAAACAACATCGCCATCACCAAGAACAACATCGTCTTGAGTAAATGGAAGTTCTTCACCCAATTGTTGCATCAGAGGTATGCGGATCATCTTCGAGTTTGATTTTGGGATCATCATCGGAGTTTCGCCTTCGAGCTTCTTCAGATGAGGAATGCAAACGTCGTGCAGGTCTTCCTTAGGCACCCCCTTCATTACCCAAAGCTCGTTCTTTGCATCGATTCCAGGCAGACCTCCTGTCCGCATTAGTGCCGTCAGAACGCTTGACTCCTTGGGTTCGAGATAGAGTGTTGTGCCTGACCAGCGCCGGGATATCTCCTGTTGCGACGTCGACGTTAGGCCTGGCAGATTATAACGTGTGTCTTGTCTCACGACGTAGATGCGATGAAAGCGCGGTGTGATCAGCGAAACAAAGACATTGCTGCGCCCTTCCTTAACCACTCCCTCGACGTTGACGTATTGTGTCGAGATCGCATCGCGCACTTGGGGAAGTGACATGCCTTCTACGTGAATCGGACTGACGTAAGGTAGCTTAATCGTTCCGTCGCTTTCGACTTTGATAGGCTGGCCAACGAACGGTTCGATGGGAGAGTTTTTGGTGCGAAACGAAGGATACGCGACTTGGGGTAGTTCTTCTCTGTCGCCTAAAACGTCGGCGATATAGATTCCCAGAACATCCCCCTTGGTCACGCTGTGCTCGGCATCGATGGGAGTGCCCAGCAGTCGATGATCGATTTGGACCTGGGTGGAACGGGATTCGGGGATGGAATCAAATTGCAAATCTTCTGGACGGATAGAGCAATGCATAACTGATTTGCAACCCGGCAGCGCGCACAACAGTAGCGCAATGAGGTTCAGCAGAATAAAATTGCAAGCAACTGGCCGCATAGATTTGACGGGATTCGCCCGACTAACAATCAAAAATGGACGCTTTCTACTGATAAATAGATGTTGCTCAGCGGTGCGTCAATACTGCAATCATCAGGCGTCCCACCAAAAAGGAGGACCGTTTGCAGCACTGCGATCTGCAATCCAAGAAAGCGCTGAGGTTCCGAGGAGCAACGCTAGCGTTTTCTTGCGTGGCGAATGTGAAATACATGAGGCAGAAACGCAACACCGTATGGTCCTCAAGATATGAGAATCAGCTCTTTAATGAGAGAAATGCCAACTTCGACGAACTGCCGCACATTCGCTTTGACATTCAATGTGCGTGACATAGATTTCAGATGCTCCTCTTTATGTGCTGGCAAGCGTTGCTGCCAAGCATCTTTTCAACCTTTCTGAACCGAAGAAGTCGCTCGACTATGTTCCAAAATTCGACTACGTACTCAAACCTACCCATAGAGGGAAAGACGCCTAGTCAGCCGTCTCTTCTGGTCTCCAACGGCGGCGCTGATCACTTCAAGTACTTCTTCCAAATGGTGAAGACTTCGGCGCCGCTGGTTGTGGCCGATGTATTGGCTTTAATCTTTAGCATCTTGTGCGGTTGGATCATCGCTTCCTGTATTGGTGTGACCGGCTCAGCCTCGGCACCTCCGGTCACCGTATTCAGTCTGGTTCTCGGCCTTACCGCTTTGTTCATGATTCTGGGACTGTACTCAGGAATGGGAATGAACCCGATCTACGAGTTCCGGCAATGCATCACAGGCATTTGCCTTCTGTTCGTTTTCATTGCCGCGACGCTTATTTCCACGGGCAACGGCACCTTCGTTTTGTTTACGTTTCCCGTAATGCTGTTTGTGGTGCCCATCACGCGCTCGGTAGCGCGTAGCTTTCTTGCGAAAACCGATTGGTGGGGAGTGCGATGTGTTGTCTTCGACTGCCAACGCCGAGTCAACGGTTTGTTTAACGGCCACCTGAAAAATTCGACCAGCGGTCTGCGCCCCGTCGGCTTCGTTCAAGACGATCTTCCCATTTCATTTGATGAGGCACTACGGCCATATTATCTCGGAGCCGTCAGAAACGCTGGTGATGCTGCTAGACTGATGAACAAACAGAAAACGTTCGTTGCACTGGTCCATCGCTATGGAAGACCTGACAACAAGATCGCCGATTTTGTAAAAACACATTTGGCAGAATTCTCTCGGGTGATTATTGTGCCTGACGACGAAAGACTGCCCTCGCTGTGGGCGATGGGGCAAAATGGCGGCATCATGATTGAAGATAAATTGCTTCAACCGGGAGCCCAGATCACAAAGCGTATTGCAGACATTGCCATTTCAGGAACCGCCCTGACATTGGGTATGCCGTTGCTGTTGTTGCTGGCGGCGTGGGTAAAGGTCACTTCCCCCGGACCGCTGTTTTTCGGGCATGAGCGTATCGGACGCAACGGACGCCGCTTCAAAGCGTGGAAGTTTCGCTCCATGTGCGTTAACGCGGATGAGGTCTTGGAAAAGACGCTGGCCGAGAATCCAGAGATGCGAGAAGAATGGGAGGCCACGCAAAAGCTGCAGAATGATCCACGCGTTTCATCATCGGGACGATTCCTCCGCAAGACTAGCCTTGATGAACTTCCGCAGTTGTGGAATGTGTTCGTTGGAGACATGTCGTTAGTCGGACCGCGTCCGATCGTGGCTAATGAAGTAGAAAAATACGACGACAAATTTGAAACTTATTTGCGAGTAACGCCAGGGATCACGGGATACTGGCAAGTGTCAGGGCGAAACTTGACCACTTACGACAAGCGAGTTGAATTGGATGACTACTACGTTCGTAATTGGTCACTTTGGTTTGATTTTTACATTCTTGGCCGGACCGTAAAGACGGTTCTTTTCAGAGAGGGCGCCTTCTAGGCGTATCGATCTGAAATGTCAAACAAAACCATACTTGCGAGATTTTCCTCCAGCGCTGTGCGCGTGTTGTTTGCTCGAATTCTCGCGTTTATCGCAGTGTTCGGTTTCAACGCCGTGTTGGCTAGAAGCCTCCAACCGACTGATTTCGGTCTTTTTGCGCTGCTATTCTCATTGGCCACGCTGACGTCACTGTTGGCCAGCTGCGGAATGAACCGCGCGCTGGTGAAGGTTTTGGCAGAGGATTCCTCTTGCGATGGCGATACCGTTGGAAAGATCGTTAATCTGGGCGTGCTGACTTCTGTCGTCGCCGGATTGTTGGTTGCCACTATTTCGTTTCTGATCTGTTCTCAATGCATGTCAGCCCATGAGGGGACGGCGCGTTGGGCTATCGCAGGTTTGTTCGGTGGCATCGTACTGGTACGCAACATTCATTTTGTGTTGGCTGAAACAACGCGTGGTTTTCACGAGACCAATTGGTCCAACCTCTTTGGTGGACCCGCTGGAGGACCAGTGCCTCACTTGATGTTTCTGATCGCACTCATTTTCGTTTGGTCTTTCGTGCAGGCGACAACGCTGACGAGTGTACTTTGGATCTACCTTGCATGTTTCGTGATCACCCTGCCTGCGCTGGCGATAAAACTTTATTCACTTACAACAGCGGCGGGTTCTACTGCGGAATTAGATTCCTTCGCGAGTAGTGAAACTTCGCAAGCGTCAAAAGCAAAATTTTCGACTCAGTCCATTTGGCTATTGGCGATTCCTCTGATGCTCACGCAAACTTTTGGAGTGACTTTATCTCAGGCCGACGTTTGGTTGGCTGGTGCCCTGATATTGCCAGCGTCTGTTGCGATATACTGTGCCGCTCAACGAATGCTTGGGGTTTTGACGATCCCGCTTCAGATCACCGGAACGGCCATTATCTCACTAGTGCCTGAGCTGATTGCTAAAAAGAAAATTAAGCAACTTCAGGAGATGGTTGGCTTGGCAACATTTGTCTCCGGCATTCCAGGGATTCTGATAGGCACGGTTCTGTTTCTGTTTCCAGAGGCAATCCTTTCGTTCGTGTTTGGCGAATTTTATGCTCAAGCGGCATTCATCTTGAAGATCCTTGTCGCGGGACAACTGATCAGCGTTCTTACCGGTCCGTGCGAAATCGTATTGGCCATGGCAGGCCACCAAAACAAAACGATGGCGGTCAATGCAATCGCAGCGATTGCCATCTTTACCCTTGGACCACTGGGGATTCATCTTGGGGGAATTAGCGGGCTGGCGGTGGCAATGTGCGGAGCACTGGCGTTTCAAAGTCTAGCAAACTGGTGGTTAGCAAAAAGGTTGGTGGGCATCTGGACACACTTCGACGTGGGCTATGTGCCACAAGTTATTACACACGCAAGAATTTTCATTCGTAAAGGTTCACTCGATGTCATCTAACCTTCCCAATACCTTCGTCATTGGCGCGCCAAAGTGCGGTACCAGCGCGATGGCGGCTTACCTTAATCAACACCCCAATGTATTTCTTTGCAATCCAAAGGAACCATTTTTCTGGAGTAGCGATTACCCAATGTTGCAAGATCTGCACAAGGTGACGGATCTAGACAGATACTTGCAATTGTTTGCGTCTGCGAAGGTCGAGCACTCGGTGGTCTGTGAAGGTTCAACAAACTACCTTGCCTCCCAAGTCGCTGTGGAACGCATTATGGCGTTTAACCCGGCCGCAAAATTTATTGTCATGTTGCGCAATCCGGTTGATGTCGTTCACGCGTTTCATTCAGAATGCCTATTCGCCTACATTGAAGATGAGCCAGACTTTGAGAAGGCATGGGACATCCAAGATGATCGTTGGTCTGGCCGGCGGTTGCCGAAAGGATGCGTCGCCCCTCAGTTTCTACAATATCGAGACGTGGCAAGTTACGCTGAACAGTTGGAAAGGTTCTTCGCTCTGGTGCCAGAGGAGAACCGTAAAGTCTTGATTTTCGACGACTTCGCAGCAGACAACGAAGGAACCTTTCAAGACACGTTGCAGTTCCTCGATTTGCCGGCATTCGAGAAAGAGTCTTTTGAACGTGTGAACGCTTCACACGATCACAAATTTCCGCTGTTCTCACAATTGGTGCTTGATCCGCCTACTCCATTGAAGCCGGTTGTTGAGACGCTGCGCGTTACGGCGAGACAGTTTAAGGGCGGATGGGTTGATCAAGCCAAACAATGGTTTCGCAAGCCAACCAAACGAACGCCTTTAACCTCCGAGTTTCGCGCCAAACTTTGCGAATTTTTTGCTGAAGATGTAAGTGAAACATCTAATATTCTTGGCCGCGATCTTCGTCACTGGGTAGGCGTGTCTGTTGACAGCGAATCGTCTGCGTTCCCAAGTAGTGAACGAATGGCAGCCAGTTGTTAACCCCAAGAAAATTTGCTTGTTGCAAAGCACAAAAATATCATCAGTTGTCTAACAAGAATCAGTCATGAAGATCTTACAATTTGTTGCCGACGGAGCACCGGGCGGTGGCACCAACCACGTCATGCAACTTTTGACCGGACTTGGGGCAAACTACGAAAATGTTTTGCTCACGCAAGAGAACACGTATCTTTCGGATTTAGCGCTATCCAAGGGCATCAAAGTCATTGGAGGCGATTTCTTTCGTGGGCGATTGGATCGTGAAGCGGTGGCAACGGTTCGAGAGGTGATCGAGGCTGAGCAACCTGATTTGATACATTGTCACGGTGGACGCGCTGGTTTTTTCCGAAGCTTTATCTCTCGTAAGATTCCGACGGCCTACACAGTGCATGGCTTTCACCATGCTCAAAAATCACTGATCCCCAAAACGATGGGGTGGATGGCCGAGTATTGGACCATGAGGCGAATGGATCACGTGTTTTTTGTTTCTGACTATGATCGTCAGTTGGCCGTACGGCAAAGGCTTCTGCCCAATAACAAGTCGTTTCGGGTGGTGCACAACGGCATCGCGCCGCTTGAACCAAGCGATGTCTCTGAACGCATGGGCGTGGGTTTTATTGGTCGCTTTGTTTACCAGAAGAACCCAGAGCTGTTTTTGGATGTAGTGGAGCGATTGCCGCATCTAGATTTTGTGATGGCTGGGGGGGGCGAACTGGACGAAAAGATTCGGGCAGACGTTCAAAGGCGAGGCTTGAGTGATCGGGTCACACTAGCGGGAAGCCTCGATCACAAGTCGGCACTCGAATTTATTTCGAAGCTTGATGTGCTGGTAATGACGCCGCGCTGGGAAGGCCTACCGTTATTGCCGCTAGAGGCCATGTTCATGAAGGTGCCAGTTGTCTCCACTGCCGTTGGAGGTATTCCAGAAGTCATTCAACACGGCCAAACCGGTATGCTGGCTGAATCCGATAACGCCGATCAATTGGCGAATCACGTTGAAAAGATCCTCGACGATAATCAATTGCGAAATTCGATTGTCGAAAACGCTTTCGATCGTGTCCACGCAAAATTTTCGCAGGATGCGATGCTGGCTCAAATTCGCGATTCGTATTTCCGCACTTGCGAATCAGGATATGATAGAGCGCCAGGTTTGGTCGCCGCTCAAGCGCGTGCCGTTTAGAGCACAACCAGTTTTCGCCGATCCACTTACAGCCCTGCGAACATCGGGCTGCCGTCGTTAGGGGCACGCTTCCAAATTAAGAATTGCTCGCGCACGCCATCCCATGTTGCCGAGTTCGGACGCGTTTTCTCAATCCACCAATCGACCGACCTTACGGTCCGGTGCAGGTTATCGCCAAATTTATCTTCGATGCCCGACTTACGACACGACACGGCTCCGTAAAACGTACCGCCGGGACGAACGACCCGATTGATCTCGCCCAACGTCGTGTCAATGTCTGGTTCGTCCAAGTGTTCGAGAACGTCGAACGAAGTGACCAAAGAAAAATAGTTGTCCTCAAAAGGTAGCGTTTGATCGTCGAGCGTTTTCAGACGGGCCTCAAGGTGCTGCAAGTTGGCCAAGCGTTCTTTTGCAGTCTTGATCGCTTGGTCACTGACGTCAACGCCGAAGGTGTGAAAGTTGAACTGATGCCCAGAAAGGTATTCAAACGCAAACCCTATTCCACAGCCCACGTCCAACGATCGACCGGATAAATGAACCAATGTGTGCTCGGCCTGCACGACGGCGCGAAAACCGGGTGAGTTTTGCGCCAGCCCGTACCGCGCGTCGGTGTTGACGACGTCGTTGTAGATCTCTTGATAGTCAGGCATGGCTTACTTCATGAAGTCGAAGTCCATGGAATCGACGTACTCTTGATTCCAGTCGCGTTGTCTCTCCTCGTAATAGTGAGCGTTCACCATACCAACGTCAGCGGGAATACGCTGAAACTTGAACAACTGATCATTGAGATACTCTTCACCGATAACGGAGACGTCTGCAGTTGGGCTTGTCGATTGGACGACGTAGATAATGTCGCGTCGACGATTGGGTGCTACGCCCGCTTCTCCTTCTTTGAGAGAAAACGCCGTCTCCATAAATTCTTCACCGGCGAGTTCGACACCAATCGGCTGGGAAAACACTGTTCGCCGACCACGGACCTGAAACCATGAAAACTCTCCAGTTGGCCCCGCCTTGTCAGGGTCAATTTCGGTCAATTGTTTGTCGATACTGGCTTGGGCAGCAATCGACTCAGCAGCTTCCTTGGCTGCTTCGAACGCCTTTTTCTGCCGATAGAACTCAATCACCTCGTCCTTGCAATCTTCAAGTTCAGGGATCTCTGTTTCTCGCATTTCAACTGGCCAGTAGACAAACGCTTTGGTGCCGTCATTGTAAACTGTTGGTGCGTAAACGTCAGTCGTGTTGAAGCGATCAAAGATTACGTCCGCCAGCAAGTCTACCGAACGCTGAGTGAAATTCATCGTTTTGCCAAGCTCGGTCTCTCTGAGTTGCTCATTGTCTACCAGTTCAGTCGCGCTCAAACGGAGTCCGTTTTGGTCGGCGATCGCTTGAAAATCGGGAGGCGTTGGTTTGGGTTTGTCAGTGTTGTTTCCATTGTCCCACAACAACAATTGTTGGTTGTAGGTCTCGACTTCCGTTTCCGCGGTCAGCACCGCAACCCGCATCGCCTCTGTAGCTTCGCGCCCTTTCAATTGGCGTCGGATCAAATCGGCTACTTCCTTCAAAGGCTTGGCACGCTTGAGAACTTTCTCTTCGTCGTCACTCAATAGCGGGCCAATCGCGTCATCGTCGTCGGCAGACTTCAGCATGTCGGCAAGTCCACCTTCTTCATTGTCATCACCGTCACTATCAGCGCCTTCTTTTGCGGCGGGTTTCTCCGCAGCCATTTCAGCTTCGACCTCGGCTTTTTCATCCTCTACAGTATCAGCAACAGCCTGTTCTCCTGCAGCAGCGGGTTCGGATGTCGCAGAATCAACATCCACCGGCTCTGCCATGGCAGGTTCTCCCTCCACCGTCTCACCCACCACTGGTTCAACAACAACAGGCTCTATAACCACGGGTTCACCGACCACCGGAGCGGTCACCGCGGGTTCGTCATCCTGCGCGAGCATGGATACGAATTGAAAACTTTTGGAAGATCGTACGTTGATCGAATTGTCGGGCGTCTCAGTTGATGGAACTGGCGCCGGATCGTCTGCTTCGGCATCATCTGTCGCGCCGTCAACTGGCAAATCGGCTGGAGGCTCAGGCACATCATCTGGAACAATTTCCATCACCAAATCGGACTCTTGCGCGACCAGTTCGTCGTACTGAGCTTGAATCTCTTTGTCGGTTAGACTTGCAGACACCTTGGTAAGAAAACTATCGAAGTTTGCCGCGAAATACTGCAACTTCATCCGTCGTTGCGTTTTGAATCCCGGCAATTTTCCACTGGGATCCTTAAATTCAAGTTTCCCCTCTTCGTAAATTTTTCGAAGTTCAGATTGTGTCGGAGTTAGAGAATCATCCACATAGTCGCTAACTGAAACTGGAATCACTTGACATTCAATTTTGCGAGCCGTTTTTCCAAAATGCTCAACCGACTCGGTCAGGTTCGGAACGCGCGGAAGCCCGGACATGGACAGTAGCATCATTTTCTGATTTAGCAGTTCAACTTCCAGTTGCCGGCGAATCGCAGCCATTGGTACTCGGCCGCCGTTAACATCTCGATTGATCTGTTTCAGCAATTGAGGGGTAACTTCTGCGCCGCCTGCAGACATTGCCAAGTGATCATCGATCATGGCGCTGCTGATCAGCAGGCCCTCTTCCTTTGCTTTTTCGGCCATCAAGTGCCGGCTGATGACTTGCTCATCAACGTAGTCTTGTTGACCATCGCGAATAGGCGAAATGGGAGTAACCAACCTTATGAATTCATCCCCGCGATCGTCGCGTCCGTGTCGTTCAAGACCGGCCAGCAATCGAGCTGTACCGTAGTGGCGTTGGGTGAATTCGTTGATTTGGTCGCGCGAAAAGGAGCCGTTTTTCCAAGTCGCCAAAACAGGATTTTCCCGAGTTCCACCTGTACGGATGTCAGTGGCAAATTGCTCGAAGACTGCGCCCAGTCCAAAGAAGGCCATACAGAAGATGCCAACAGGCACCATGATCCAAATCGCGTTTCTGCGAAACCAATTGAGAGGCGAAGCCATTGAGTGATCTCAGAAAATGTAAAAACGGTTGTTTTGACGAACGGCTGGCGAACATTGTAATGTCGTAGGATTTTCGACTCGCCAGC
>CALHPU010000096.1 GCA_938036435.1 uncultured Pirellulaceae bacterium
AGTTCGATATCGCGTTTGGTGATCTTGAAGTTGATTTTCTTTGTCATCTTGTTTGGCAAAGCGTATCATGAAATCACTTTACTTCCACTTGCCATGAATACGAAAAACAATCGCGGTTACACATCAAACGTAGACGAAATGATCGAACGCACGTCTTTAGACTCAGTGCTTGCTCACTATGGACTGCCGCTAACCGGGCAAGGTAAGGAGTACCGAATGCAATGTGTGTTCGACGAATCTTGTAGTGAAAGCCAATACGGAAATCTATCGGTAAAGCTGGATGCCGCTAAACGCATCTACGCTCACTGCTGCGGCGTCAAAGGTAACTTGCTGACATTGCTCCACGGTTTAGAGACTCACCGACCGCCAGCGGGCGGGCGGTTAAGAGGGCAAGAATTCAAAAATGCAGTTGCGAAGCTTAAGGAAATCAATGGCGGTCCCTCCGTTGGCTCCCCTACTCCGGTTCGACATTCAACAAGAGAAACTCCTGAGCCGAAAATTGAGTCTGCACCGCAGTCATTGCCGACTGTGAAAGACGCCGAAGTTACCGCTACGACGATCAATGTGCCGCTCCGAAAGCATGACAAAGAAGCTGCTCGAGCCTTAGCAAACCTTCACGAAGAGCTAATTACCGACATCTCGCAGATGCCTCCAGCAGCAGCGGCTTATCTCAGCAAGCGTGAGAGTTGGATGACCGAAGAAGTGATGAGAAAGTGGGGTGTTGGCTGGATTCCTGGAAACGGTCGAAGTCTTTTCAGAAAGTCGTACATCGTTTACACGCATCGTAATATACGAGGCGAAGTGGTGTCTTATTCTGGTCGCGACATTAACTTCGAGGATAAACGAGATAAATGGCTGAAGGCCAATAAGCCTGAAGGGAAGAAGCCGAACAAACACCGCTATGTTTCTGGTTTTAAACGAGGCGCTGAACTCTACGGCGGTCACGCCTCAAGGCTCGATGAACCACACGTCCGTGAATCGCTTGAAAAAAAGGCTTGGTTGTTGTCGAAGGCATGAACGATGTGATCCGGCTAGATCAGCTTGGCGTTTGTGCAGTTGGGATTTGCTCAAACAAAGCAACCGAGCAACAAATCAACATGATCGAAAAGTTTGCTTGCCAAGTAGCAAATGGTCGCGTCATGCTATTTCCAGATAATGACCTCGCAGGCATTGCCGGGTTTAAAGACCTCTTATGGGATTTGAGCCGAAGACAGATTCAAGTTGCCTTAGCTGCTGACCGAATCGATGCGTGTCAGCCGGAAGATCTGCGAGATTGGACAGCATAGACAATCGCCAGCGTTCGCAAGTTATCGTGCATCGGTGTAAATCACCGGAGTATTTAAAACGCATCGGACGATGAAGCCGAACGCAGTTTCGTAAGCTGAATTTCATGCGGTCGAAGTGTCGTACTGAAACCGTGTCTGATTTTGTACCTTTTTGACCGATTTTCAATTTCTTGAAAAACGGGATTCAACCACGAAAAACCGTGCTTCTGATCGCCACGAAGACGTTCAATCTTTCCGTTCCCGCAGCCTCCACTTTTAAAGACCTGAAAAATTCTTTCAGGTCGGTTTTTTTTGTGCCAATCAAGCTCACAAAGAACCACGAACGCTGACTTGCCACAGTCTCAATCCGTCGATTTTAGTTACAATCTGCTACCTGAATTAACCACCCATAGAAAGACTCGAAATTGCCAAACCTGCTCATCGCCACCAGCGACACTGCTGGACTCGAATCTATTGAAATCGCTGCAGCCGAATTGGAGCTCGGCGTCGAAACGGCAAGCGACATTGATGCGCTGCTGAAGAAAGCCAACTCGGAATTGGTTGAGCTCGTGATTTTGGATGCGGGCTTTGGTGAGCCTTCTGGATTGGCGATCTATCAACAGATTGCGGAAATTGATCAGCACTTGCCGGTTGTAATTGTCGCTAGTCGGGCAAACAGTCGTGAAGCGATCGAAGCGACGAGGCTTGGAGCGCTGGACTATCTGGTGCGACCGCTGGATGAGAACGAACTGCGTCGCGCGATTACGCGTGCACTGGAGATCCGACGGTTTGCAGCCGAACCCGTCGCCTTGAATCCAGAATCTCCGCTCGACGAAGAGGGCGATGCGATGATCGGCCAATGTTTGGCCATGCAGGATGTATACAAATCCATTGGACGTGTCGCTGCTCAGTCGGTTTCTGTTCTGGTGCGCGGTGAAAGCGGGACGGGGAAGGAGCTGGTCGCTAGAGCGATCTTTCAGTTTGGCAACCGGAGCGAACAACCGTTCATGGCAATCAACTGCGCCGCGATTCCGGACGCGTTGCTTGAAAGCGAGCTTTTCGGCCACGAGAAAGGCGCCTTCACCGGTGCTGACAGACAACGCATCGGCAAGTTTGAACAATGTGACAATGGAACGCTCTTCCTTGACGAAATCGGCGACATGTCGATGGTCCTACAAGGCAAGCTGTTGCGAGTCCTGCAAGAGCAGACGTTTGAAAGGGTCGGTGGCAACCAAACAATCCAAACTAATGTTCGGTTGATCTCTGCGACCCACCGCAACCTAGAAGAAATGGTGTCGGCAGGACAATTCCGTGGCGACCTCTACTACCGCCTCAACGGATATACAATCGAACTGCCAGCACTGCGGAACCGTGAAGGTGATCTCGTGTATTTGCTCGAACATTTCCGGCAGTTGTCCAACGTTGAGCTGGACAAGTCGGTTACGCGTTTCTCTCCGGACTCGATCCAGAAACTGAAAGACTACCACTGGCCCGGCAACATTCGAGAATTCCAAAGCGTCGTGCGGAGAGCGATTTTGCATACGACAGGCAAAGTCGTGATTCCAGATTTTCTCCCCAAGTTTGGCCAAGGCGAAACCGGCATTGGGCAAATCGAAGAAGAAGCCTCCGTTGACGCTTTTCTGAAAACAGAAATTGAAAGCCTGATTCAGCAGAAGCTTCAGTCGGGGGAAACCAATGTCTACGACAGTCTGATCGAGCACGTTGGACGAGAGCTTATTACACAAGTCCTTGAATTCACGCAGGGCAATCAGGTTGAAGCTTCAAACATCCTAGGCATCACCCGCACCACG
>CALHPU010000097.1 GCA_938036435.1 uncultured Pirellulaceae bacterium
GTACTTCTTGATCAAGTCACCGTGCTCGCCGATCAAATCGGAGATGGTTCCAAAGATCACACCCTTGGCTTGATACTCTGCGGCCAGTTCAGCCGCGCTGCCGGCTTGAGAATCCAACGAACTCACACTTCCGGCCAGATCCACTCCGTCGCTCAAAACCAATTGTGGCAAACCAACAGAAGATGAATCTGACTTGAGGGCGAATTTGTCCAGCTTGAACATGCGGATGTCGGTACGCATCCACTCCTCTTGGCGGTTTGTGGGCCACTGAAGTTCGCTGAACGTCTTCCAAGCGTCTTGGCGAAGCTCGGTCAACCATGTCGGCTCAGCACGCGACTCAAGAACCGTTTTGAAACCGGCTTCGTCAAATGAAATCTGTGTGGATGGCATTAAAGTTGTCATGGACTTAACTGAATCTGTAGCTTGAATGTTTGTAGAACGCGTTGAACTGACCTCAATGGCGTAACCGACGGCACTAACCGACAGAGCCTTCCATCTGTAGTTGGATCAGTCGGTTCATCTCGACGGCGTATTCCATCGGCAGTTCCTTCACCAACGGCTCGATAAATCCGTTAACGATCATGGTGCTGGCCTCGGTTTCCGACAAGCCACGGCTCATCAGATAAAACAGTTGCTCTTCACCGATCCGCGAAACGCTGGCCTCGTGGCCCATGGAGACATCCTGCTCATCAATTTCGATGTAAGGATAAGTGTCACTACGGCTTTCTGGATCCAGAATCAGCGCGTCGCAAACAACGCTGCACTTGGAATTGACGGCCCCTTTTTCAACTCGGGCCAAACCTCGGTAGCTGCTGCGACCGCCATTCTTGGAGATTGATTTGGAGATAATCGTTCCCGTTGTATTGGGAGCACAGTGAACCAGTTTAGCGCCAGCGTCCTGATGCTGTCCCTTACTTGAGAACGCAATCGACAGAATCTCACCACGTGCACCGGGCTCCATCATGTAAACGGCCGGGTACTTCATAGTCAGTTTCGAGCCAAGGTTTCCGTCAACCCATTCCATCACAGCGTCTTGGTAGGCAAAGGCACGCTTGGTGACGAGGTTGTAAATGTTGTTGGCCCAATTTTGGATCGTTGTGTATCGGCAACGCGCGTTTTTCTTCACGACGACTTCAACAACCGCACTGTGCAGCGATTCGCTGGTGTACATCGGAGCGGTACAGCCTTCGACGTAGTGAACCTGAGCGCCTTCGTCGACGATGATCAGCGTTCTTTCGAACTGCCCCATGTTCTCTTCGTTGATGCGGAAGTAAGCCTGCAGCGGGTAATCAATCTTTACGCCCGGAGGCACGTAGATAAACGATCCACCGGACCATACGGCGCTGTTGAGCGCTGCAAATTTATTGTCCGTCGACGGAATGATTTTTCCAAAGTGCTCGCGTAGCAGTTCGGGATGCTCGCGGACGGCGGTGTCAGTGTCTGTAAAGATCACGCCTTTATCGGCAAGTTCCTTTTGCAGTGAACCGTAGATCACTTCTGATTCGAACTGGGCCTTCACGCCGGCGAGGTACTTACGTTCAGCTTCGGGAATACCAAGCTTCTCAAACGTGTCCTTAATCTCTTCAGGCACATCGTCCCAGCTCTTACCCTGCTCATTGGTCGGCTTGAGGTAGTAAAATATGTCTTGGAAATCTAAATCAATATCCCCACCCCATTCAGGCATCGGCTTGGAATTGAAGATTTCCAACGCTTCCAAACGGAAGTCCAACATCCATTGAGGCTCTTCTTTGATTTTAGAGATCTGACGGATGATATCTTCGTCAATTCCCTTACGCGCCTTAAAAATGGCTGTTGTCTTAGTCTTGAAATCATACTTGTTGATTTCAGTGCCCTTGAGTTCTTGACTTTCGGTGATGTCTGTCGCCATATCTCAATGCGGAATTCGGAATGCGGCATGCGAAATGATTTATTCTGCTTGTCGCCTATTCGTCTTTCCGTCCTTTCTTAGATGTCGTGATGCTGGAAACAGTAATTCTTAAAAGTTCGTCTGTTTCCTAGATTAATTCTTTCATCTTGGCTTCAGCAACGATGCCGGATTCAACCAGCAGTTGTAGCCAAAGCATTAGACCAATGCTTCTTCTTCGGCGTTTTGATCGTTTGCTTGAGCCGCTTCAGGGTATTCCTTGCGGATACGCTCGTAACCTTTTTCGTGGAGTTCGTCGGCCAGTTCCTTACCGCCGGTCTCCACGATTTTTCCGCCAAGGATCACATGCGTGTAATTTGGTGGATTGTGTTCGAGCAATTTGTCGTGGTGAGTGATGATCAACAAACCCATCTTGTTGTGGCCGATCTCGTTGATCGACTGGCTGGCCAAGCGCACGGCATCGGCGTCCAAACCAGAATCGGTCTCATCGAGAATCGCGAATTTTGGTTGAAGCATCGCCAGTTGAAGAATTTCGGCACGCTTCATTTCGCCGCCGCTGAATCCATCGTTGACGTATCGGCGAGCAAACTCGCTGTCCATCTGCAATTGTTCCATGTTGGATTTGATCTCTTTGCGGAACTCTCGCATTGGTATCAAGTCCTCGCCTTCCTTGCGGTCCGGGTTCCGCACGTTAGTCGTCGCGTGCCTCAGGAAGTCGGCCATCTTAACGCCGGGGATGGCTACCGGCCGTTGGAAGGCCAAGAAGATTCCAGCGCGGGCGCGCTCGTTGGGCTCGAGCTCAAGGATGTCATCCCCGTTGAGCAAAATCTGGCCCGAGGTGACCTCGTAATTAGGATGGCCCATGATGACCAAGCCAAGGGTACTCTTCCCACTACCGTTGGGGCCCATCAGCGCGTGTGTTTCACCGTGCTTGATTTCTAGGTTCACACCGCGGAGAATTTCTTTTCCGTTAATAGAAACGTGAAGATCGACAATTTTCAGTACGTCAGACATATTTTTGTATCTTGGGTGTTTGCGTGAAACTTTGAAACGCCGGAGGCCTTCGTTTGAGACAGGCTTCAGACGCAGATTTACAACCGCCAAAATTGTAATTGGGCAACCGGATCAATCACGTGTTTGAGAAACGATTAATCAATGGAATCCTAACATTATTAGTATCTTTGACAAGCAATAATGCGGATTTCGCACCCCTTTAGCCGACCAGCCAAAACATTGACTTAGAGGCCAATCTCTTTTAGAACAACTAACGGCTCGCTGGCAAGCAAAACTAAGTAAACAGCAAACCAGCACTAAAGGGCTCATTTCGCCCGCTGAGAATTCGGCACTGGTTAGGTTTGACCATTGCGTCAAGTTTACGACGAATCCCAGCCCGTGGGCAGCGCCACGATTAGTAAATCATAATACCAAAATTCAGATTCACACTCAGGGACACCAATGCCCAAATCCAAAAGAGCAGCTTTTCTGGTCTCTTCCTTGGCCGCGCTGTTATGCATGTTTCTGGTTCCCGTTACCACCCTTGAGGCAGCTCCACTACAGAGCACTGAACCAGCGGTTGGTTCGTCGCAGGCAGAGACAACGATAGGTTCAGCTGTCGAAACGAGAATCCCTTTGGCGGAACAGGGCAACCACAACCCTGCCAAAGCGTTTTTCGACAAGGTCGATGAAAAACTTAAACCTGTGGATAAGTGGTTTGGCGATAACATCATAGGCCCACTTGCCGGAGTCATCTTCAACGGGCTATGGACGGGCGATTGGGAAGACTCTGAGGGGGTTTCGCATAAGGGCTGGCTGGGTACCAGAGTACCGTTCATTGTGATCTGGCTTCTGGTGGGGGCGTTATTTTTCACTGTCTATATGGGATTGATCAACGTCCGAGGTTTCTGGCATGCGATTCGCCTGACCAAGGGTGACTACGACAACCCAGAGGATGACGGAGAGGTCACTCACTTTCAGGCGCTTTCATCGGCCCTATCAGGCACCGTTGGTTTGGGAAACATCGCCGGTGTTGCCATTGCCATCGCCGAAGGTGGCCCTGGTGCCACGTTCTGGATGATCTTGGTAGGCCTACTGGGAATGAGTAGTAAATTTACCGAATGCACTTTAGGCCAGATCTATCGGAGAACAGATTCCAAAGGGCAAGTCTCCGGCGGGCCGATGCGATATCTAAGTGAAGGCTTGCGCGAAAAAGGTTTTGGGCCGCTCGGTAGCGTGTTAGCTGTTCTATTTGCTCTACTGTGTATCGGCGGCGCGTTCGGCGGCGGCAACACATTCCAAATCAGCCAATCGCTGGACGCGATCAAGACCGAAATCCCAATCCTCAATGAATACAACTGGCTGTATGGCTTAGCCATGGCAGTCGGTGTCGGCCTCGTGATCGTAGGCGGCATCAAATCGATTGGAAAGGTTGCCGGACGCATCGTCCCTTTCATGTGTGTCGGCTACGTGCTGTGTGCCATCTACATTTTGGTCGTCAATCGAGCTGATATCCCCGACGCTTTTCAAGCGATTTACGACGGGGCATTTAATTGGGAAGCTGGTTGGGGCGGGTTTCTTGGATGTATGGTGATTGGTATTAAACGAGCTGTTTTCTCCAACGAGGCCGGAACAGGATCTGCTTCGATTGCTCACTCAGCGGCCAAAACAGACATTCCCGTCCGTGAGGGATACGTGGCACTGTTGGAGCCATTCATTGACACGGTAGTCGTTTGCACAATGACAGCCCTCGTGATCATCATTACAGGCGTAGTCTCCGATCACAGCCAGAAAGTTCCGCTTGAGACGCTGCAGCAAGAACTTACATTGATCGTTGAACCAAACTTTGATGTATCCACTCTCTCCCAACAAGATGTCGAAGCATTCTTAGTCGATCGGAAACCGGAACTAGACCCTAATGGCGATGGTCAGATCACCGTTGCAGACATGGTAAAATTGAACCGCGGTGCCTACTTCACCAAAGAAGCCTTCGCGCGAGGCGGCCCACCATTTTTCAAATGGTTCCTATACGCTGCAGTCGTAATGTTTGCATTCTCGACTTGTATTTCTTGGTACTACTACGGCGAGCGATGCTTTACGGCGCTCTTCGGAACATGGTCTTCCGGTCTATTCAAGATAATGTTCCTCACCTCGACGTTCCTTGGATCTGTCATATCGGCAGGCAACATTCGCGACTTCAGCGACATGATGATTCTAGGGATGGCGTTCCCGAATATGCTAGGAATGTATTTCCTATCAAGCAAAGTCCGTGGACAATTGAACGACTACATAGAAGGCCTGCGGTCCGGCGACATCAAACCAAACGGCAAAACATAGAACCCAACACCGCCAATTAACGGCCAACGTGACGACTAATGAAATCGGCTTGTGCTTGAACGGCATGAGAACCGTTGATTTCCACTCGGCTCGGCGGCGACCGCCTTGCCTTGTAATCGGCCAGCACCTGTTGTTCAAATTCTTTTAACCGGATGACCTTTGCCGAAAGAGACGAACGTGATGGCGATCTGCTGCCAAAACGATTGCCACCGGGAAAACTTCCAAATCCCGATTGAGTCGATTGCCCAAAACTCGACCGGCCGACGCCACTAAGATTGATCGTTCCGCCATCGGGAACTGACACGACTGTTCTAACCCCAAAAGTTCGAAACACGGGCAACTGCACCGTCTGCGCCACAAGACAGTTACCTGCGGTTCCAAACACCAGCAATGCCACTGACGCTAAATTACAAGACAGCATTTGTAACTTTAGATGATGCATTTTACTTTCCGGTTTCAGCTTCAAATTGAGATCGCTTCAGGTGGCCGCTTCAGGTGGTGTAGCTTTCAGCTATCCAATAGATCGCGGTGATACGATGGCAAACGCGTGCTTGTCACGCATTAGATCATAGACATCTGGGCCGCCGAGTAAACCATTTTTCTCGGGTCGATATCACAACTCGACGATCGCCACCGCGCCCCTAGCGACCGACCGGAGACGCGATTGTGCCGCGCTGCACATTAGTCCGTAAATCGTTGGCTCGATCGAGCAACTCATTTTCGTTGGTCATCGTTTTGGGCTGAAGCTGAAAATCCAAAATGCGCTGATCCCGAATCTCCCTAGGAGAGAAGTTTTCTGTGAAAAAACTGATCGGGAATCGGTTGTACCACTTCGGATCGACGCGTTCTTGAACACGGATTGGCTTGTAGCCATCTTTTTCTATCTGAACGTCGCGCGTTCCGTAATACGTAAACGGAATGGAAACCGGCGAATAGCCAACTGGTTTTCGATCAATCGAAACCGCCGCACCTTCGGGTTGTGTCTTGACGATCAATCGTCGCTGCACGCATCCAGAGAATGCAGTCACTAACAACAAACCCAGCACCCAAACGGCTGTCGCAGACCTAGACTTGCCTGCCATCGGCACCGTTATGCTTCGATCATGAGAGAGGATACGGGACATAGCGAGACTGTTTTCTTGCGTGTTTTGAAGTAGTGGACGAAAATACTTCGGTATATCGCTGCGGATACTACTAATTGCCGAGCTACGCCGATAGATCACTTTTCGACCGGGATTTGCTGGTTACACTGGTTGTATACGGTTTCTACTTGGGTTGCAGCCGGTTCCCGACCTTTGCACTTGTCTATCTTCTTTCACAAGACGATGAGAGCCCAATGGGCATTCGGCCAGTATTATGCCGAAACAGCCAGATCAATTTAGCAACAGAGATTGCTCAATCGACAACGTCGAAGGAGCCCACCGCACAGCGAGTTGCCTGCCAACTTGCTCCTTTAACCGATGACTCAAAAGTAGATTGCATAAATGAGCGAAAGCTTGGTCGACTGGAACACCTATCTTGAGGTCGCTTCTTTAAGCGATATCGGAATGCGTCGAGCGACCAACCAAGACAATATGTCGGTGGCCTTGGCCAGCAGCATCGAGCATTGGGAAAAAAAAGGGCATCTATTTATTGTGGCCGATGGCATGGGCGCCCATGCTGCTGGCGAGCTGGCCAGCAAACTGGCGATCGACCACATCCCGCACCTCTACGCTCGTTTTGACGAGGACTCCAACGGCGAATCGCTCCGCAAAGCCATGAGTGGTGCCAATGGTGAAATCTATCGACGAGGCCAGTTGAACGAAGAGTTTCGCAACATGGGTACCACGTGCAGCTCTCTGTTGCTGCTGCCGGGTGCCGCGATCGTGGGCCACATCGGCGATAGTCGCGTCTACCGGATGTCAAACAATCGACTCGAGCAACTCACGTTCGACCACTCGCTGGTCTGGGAAATGAAAGCCGCCGGTCAACTGACCGCTGAAGAAGAAGCGGCCAACAAGGTTCCGAAAAATGTGATCACCCGATCGCTCGGCCCATACCCCGAATGCAAGGTAGACGTCGAAGGCCCCTTTTCCCTCAAGCCGGGTGAAACATTCTTGCTCTGCAGCGACGGACTTACCGGAGTCATCACCGATGAGGAGATGGGCTCTATCATGGCCAACATGAGCCCCAACGAAGCCGCTCGAGTGATGGTCGATCTGGCCAATCTGCGAGGTGGCCCCGACAACATCACGGTTGTCATCGTCAAAGTTAATCAACCCGTTCCCGTAGACGCTGCCAACCAAACAACAGGCAAACAAATTTCTCGAGCGCACAACAAAGGTAACTCAACACCGGTCATCGTGGCTTCGATCGTGTTTGCGTTGTCCACGTTGTTTGTTCTGATGTTTCTGCTAACCGGCAGCTACCTGACGGCGGTGCTTCCCGGTGCCGCGGCAGTTGGCAGTCTAATTTTTTTGTTCTACCAATTCCTACTTTCTGGAGTCGCACCCGATGGCAACGCGGTGGGTGGCAAAGTGTTTGGTCGCGGCCCATATGTGCGAATCAATTGCCCTTCGGGGGAATCGTTCGCCGCTCAAATGTCTAAACTGCTGAAAGAACTTCAAGCCGGCGCCGTCAAGAAGGGCTGGGAAGTCGATTGGGACCAACTTAAATCGCTGGTCACCACGGCGGAGTCCGCCGTCAAATCGAAGCAGTTCTCCAAAGCTGTTGCCGGCTACGGACGCGCCATCAGTTTCATGATGGATCAACTGCGCAACCAAAATAGCGGCAGTAGTTCTTCGGTCGACCTGTAGAGCAACAGCGCTTTCTCAAACCCAGACTTTTCTCAGTCCGTGGCTCAATGTTGTAATAACCCGACGCGTAAGCGTTTGTTGGTTTAGTAAACGAATTGAGGTTAACGACGTAGGAATGGGCACTCTTGCCCGTTCAAGGTTATCGATCTCGGCCAAGAGTGATGCGCCCGACATTAGTTGAATTGTAAATCATTCATAAGCGAGCGTTTGTTTTTTTGATGGCCGTTTTTTTGGGCTATTGCTTTGCTTTTAGGTTTGGGGCAGCTTTTCTTTGTGCTTAGCGTCAATCTTTGTCCATTGATGCGAAGTCTTCGGTTTATTGAGTCATGCAGCGGCAAGTTTGGCTTGTTTTCTGTCCATTGCGCGCTTGACAACGGCCCGAAGTAAGTTCCAGCCGGTCAACTTCAAGAGGATCGCCAACTTCACAGCTTTGAAACCACGAACACGTAATCGCTTCAATCCCAGTTGGCGTTTCAAACTACTGTTAGTTGCCTCGATTCCAGATCGCCAGCGGTAAAGATCTCGGTACGCGTCGGTCTGCTGGTGCTTGCGACGCTCGGCCGCTCGACGCTCAAGCAGCTTAAACTGAACGCGTCCATTTGCCTGATTCGTTTTCTTGTTGCGCTGCACTTTACAATGTTCAAGCAGCGGGCAGGCGTTGCACTGGGATGCGTCCATCTGAGCCCAGACTCTACCTGATTCAGCAGTGAAGCTCGTTGACTTGGGCGCGTGACCGGCAGGGCAAGCAACCACTTCGTTCTTTTCGTTAAGGTCAAACTCATCCCAGCGAATTTCTTGTGCATCGTACTTCTTGCCGCCGGGAACAGGAGCCACTAGTGACACCGATTCTTCCGCGGCCAGTTGAACATTAGCGTCGCCGCCGTAACCCGCGTCCGCTAGAAGTTCATCGGGAAGAATATCACGCTGCTTCAAGTCCTCCACAACCGGCGCTACAGCATCGGCATCGCTTTTGACGGCTGTTTCGACCAAGGCACCGGTAATGAAGTTCGGAGCACCTTCTTCGTTAAACGTCTCGGCAATCTGAACTTGATAGCCCGGCCCCTTGTTGCCGCAGTAAGTTGCGTCAGTGTCAGAAAGGTTCTGGATCACGTTTCCGTCTGTTTTCTTGCGGATTTCGATAAATTCTTCACGGAGTTCGCACTGCTGAGAGAACACCGTTTGCAAGTCAGTAAAAAGTTTCCATTTACACACCGGATCCAGTTCTTCAAGCTCGCTCAGAACGACGTGCAAGTCTTCGGCGGCTTGCTGCAACGCGATTCGACGCTGCTCGGTCGAACGAACCTCGCCAAACACTTGGCTATCGGATTGCTTGCGATAGCGTTTTAACAAGTCTTCTTCAAAGCGATCGAGCACACCAGCGTCATGCTTTTCGATCTTAGAAAACAGTCGCTTGAGGCCAACGCCGATCATCCGAGCACGACCCATGTTGCTCATGTCGCTGAGCACATGCGTCGAGTCGAGACGCTGCTTTTTGACTTTGACTTCCATCGAACGTAGCAGCGTGTCTGTCACCCGTGCGAATAGCTCCGCGCTGATCGTTTCATCCTGCTGCATTCGAGCGAGGTAGCGTTCGATCGTGCGTTGGGTAACGTCGACACCCGGTTCGAGATTCAACGCGTATTGGACATCCGCACGAAACAAAACCGCTTCATGAGTCTCAGGAACCGTCCAGCCTTGGAAGTCACGAATCAGGAGCAGCCCAATGATCGCATGCAATTCGAAGGTGGGCCGACCGCTGTCGCATAAACCCTTGCTGATCTTTTCAACCGGCATTTGCTCAAGGATTACCTCGCGAAACAGACCTTGCCAGCCATGTTCAATATGACGACGGCCTGCGGAACTGATGACGCCCTCAAAGGGATCAAAAAGACGCTGCTGAGACGGCTTACGAATCGTTTTCATCGGAGCTCAATAGAAAAACAAAGAACAACCAAAGGCTAGCGCATTTGCGAAGGTAAGATAACCCCAAGTGGCTGCTTTTGTCGGGCGCATCATGAGTGCCCAAGCTACGACTAAACCAACAAGCCGGTAAGTTTTGAAGTTGCACATTTGAGACAA
>CALHPU010000098.1 GCA_938036435.1 uncultured Pirellulaceae bacterium
CGCCCAGCGCGGGGACATACTCGTTTTGCGCTCGGGACATGCTTGATGTGATTCGTTTTAGCTCTATGTATTTGACAAAAGTATCCAAATCACCCACACTGACCGCAAGCGTTGGCCAACAAGATCATAATGGGTCGCCAATCCTTGTACTGCCCACATAACAATACGATGCACACGGAGCCGCGGGCCGCGCGGCTTTTTCTGCTTGCAAGTCGATCGCCGCGGCCCGGTGATCGTTGCCGTTATCACGCTTAAGGAAAGCTATGGCAAACAGTGCCCCCCTTCTTATTATCACTGGTACACCTAGGTCAAGCACTACTCGAATGGCTGCGTATTGCTCCTTTTTAGGCAATTCAGTCGCTGGTAAATGGGACGGGAGGAATGATGATCGTGGCCTTGAGGACCCAGCACTCTCGACGTTTTTCATAGACGCTATAGCTGGTGACGACCTTGGCGGATACCAACACCTAATTGAGAACTACCAGAGCCGGGTGCTTAAATTTCCTCACTTCGTGACGTGCGGGAATACCGATGCAATAAACGCGTGGCATACGCATCGGCCTAACCTGAAGATCCTGCTTATGATCCGCAACCCGTGTCAAGTCTACCACTCCTTAGCGAGAAGTGGGATGAATGTACCGCGCGAGGGTTTCGGTAAGTTTTCAAAAGATCTAGATTCAAGCCTAACGCATTTCATTTCCTTCTTGGATGAAAAGTCAATTCCTTACCACAAGCTTGTTCATGCTGACTTTATGGATACACCCGAAGAGGTGATCACAATACTCGGAGAATCTTTCGCGGACCTTCAACTAACTCCCAACATCGAAATTATGCGTTCACGTGGGGCAACCGGCGACAATCCTCGGACAATCTGGGACTCTTGGTTCGACAAAACGGCAGTCACACACTACAAATGCCATGAGAAAAAAGAATGACTCAAGTGTAAATGACTTTCACCGATGCTCAACTTCATTGGTCTCCGAACGCCGGGACTATATCATGGTGCTGCCACGAAATCGCGTGATAACAATGCGATGCACACGAAGCGTCGGTGGTGTGCGGTTTTGAATTGGTTAGATCACTGCCGACGCTCGGTGATCGCTGCCGTTATGCGGCTAATTTTCTAGGCTTGTCCCGTGTTTATTCCGCAATTTGTATACGAACATCAATAAGATGCACTCCCATTCACGGTCCGTGCGAATCAATAGTTAAATCCCACCGCGAATAGAATACCTTTGACATTATCTCACTTCTAAACATGCTTTCATACAAATGTAAATCCTGTGTGTTTTCCCGTCAGGTGAAGGAAAAATACGGCGGAAAAAGGTAGCTTGCCCGAAATGTGGACAACCTAATCGAGTTCGGCCCAATTCTCCAAGTGAAGCGGCAGGTACCGTTCCTGAACTACCGCCTAATTCTGGAAGTGTTCAGACTCCAGAACTGAATGAAATCGAATCGGTTGGGAAATCGTCAAGAGCGGGAGTTGGATTTTTTTCCACCGATATTGGTAAGATGTGCATTGTTGCAACGGCAGTTACCCTACTCACATCACTAATTTGGGGATCGACTTTATTCTTTTTGCTATCAGATAAGGCCGATAAGGTTGTGATTACTACAACGGACGATTCGTCCAAGCAGGACGTCGTATCAATTCTACGGAAGATGGAATCCTACACAGAAACCGGAATAAACTTCCGAGAGTACTCGTCCAAATTACTTGACGTGAACGCTGAATTCAAGGCTGCGACCTCAAGGATCGCGGATGAGCATTTCGTGACTTCGGCTGGGTACGCCATGGACTATTTCCACAAGGCTAAAGACTATTGGAAAAAGAGTTTCGACGACGAGTACGGGATTTACACCACCGCCGATGTACAACAAAGCTGGCAATCGGCATCCACCTTGATAGATGGCCTTTCTTCTAGGTTGGATTCGCAATGAATCGCCGTATAACAATACGTTGCACACGGAGCCGCGGGCCGCGCGGCTTTTTCTGCTTGCATGACTTTCGCCGCGGCCCGGTGAACGTTGACGGTATCGGGCTCAGTGATGTCGATCGTGGATCTACATCGAACCAACGCGATCGTGCCGGGGCGTTGCCCGTTGGTTGCCGAATCTAACTCGCGATGATTCGAGACTGTAATCTACTCACCGAAACGGCGCGGATGATTCGCAAGCGTGGCGGAAAGTTTCTTGGCACTTCAAATAAGCAAGCCTGATTCAAACGCGACCACGAATCAAGTAACTTCCCGTTTGGCAAATGCTACTATGAACAATGCGCTCGACAACGCACGCAGAATTCTCTTGATTCCAATCTGTAAATCATCGAGACTAGAATCTATCGGCAACGACGTGCGCGGACAAATGCACGCTTAATTCAACAATCACTGGTAACCGCCGGATAACAATACGTTGTACACGGAGCCGCGGGACGGAGAACGTTGCCGTTATCCGAGGCAATTGAAATGAAGCTTGGTCAAACCCATGGTTAAACGTTTTTCTATTGCTGAACTTCTTGTGCTGACTGGTGGCATTGCTTTCTGGATAGCTTGGTTTCGCATTGCACCTTTGGAGCTGGCTGGATGTTTTCAGGCTAGGCCCGAGAAAGCTCGATACCATATTGATGAGTACCGCATTCATGGAGAGAAAGACTACAGGCGCTGGTTCCGCCGTACAATTTCGGACTCGCCAGTAGCACCCTTTCCAGAATATGCTTACAGAGTTCTCAAGGAAAAGTCAGACCTACTTGTGATCCCAGTGTCGCGATGCGCAGCGAAACATCAACAACCAGCAAGTTTTCAAGCGGTTAACAGGCTTAATGGTGCCGTCGTGCTCATACGGCATGACCATGTTGAAGCGTCTAACGCCGCACAGAGGCTAGTCGTTCCTTATAATGCAACTGTAATTCATGGTAGTTTTGCGTATCCGGTCGCCGCAGACGCATCAGTCATTGCCTTGCCTGTCATTTTCATCTTTGTCCTCAGGTGGAAACGGCATCGGAAAATCAGGACACAAGAATTCTGATAACAATACGTTGCACACGGAGCCGCGGGCCGCGCGGGTTTTGGAAACAATGTCTTTCGCCGCTTTCCGGTGAAAGCTGCCGTTGTGTCGGTTAGGAAAGTTTCAATTTAATACAAACCAATAACCATGGCCGTTCTTGGTCTTCTTTCACTCCTTGGAATCCCAGTCTTGGCTCAAGATATAACGCTACCGGAAGGCGCGGAAGTTACACGAAATCAAGATTCTGAAATTCTCGTGTGCGCCTTGCGGGCAAGTCGAACCTAGAACGGCTTGAGATAACACTTGAAACGATGCAAACCTTAAGCGTTGTACTGGCTTGCGTTTTGCATCGCTTACCGACTTGCCCGCGGTGTTGCAGAATGGGTTAGTATTCGAACATCGCTCCCATGAACAGAGTGCTCGTGTTGTAGGCCGCGGTACCGTTGCCCCCCCCAAGTTCGACATCGGAAGTTCCTAGAAAGCGATACTCGACAATGAAGTTGGAGAACGAATTGAGCTTTGTCGCGACACCGCCGATTCCTTGGTAGCTAAACGCTGTTGCTTCGTCTTGAAACGTTGCTTCCCCAGCAACACCAATCGCCTCGCCGAATTCGACATCGATATAGGACAGCCCAAGTCCAACACCAACGTAGGGTGTGAAGAGGGTTTGGTTGTCAAATTCGATGATGAAGTTCTTCATCAGCGACGTAGCATTGACGCTGCCATCCTCCTGTTCTGAGAATCCTAATCCTGCGCCGGAAATCGTTTGATTGACGTCATTACCGCGAACCGCCACCTCGATTTCTGATCGTAGCCGGTTACTGTGACGTCTTCCGAAAGCGAAACTAATTGCGTAGCCAGTCTCATCGATGTTCCTAGAGAGCGATGGAAGCGAACCGCTGATGGCGGGAGTCGGTGAGACGAAGTCTGATTCGAAGATATCTCGCACACCGGCCGACGGGTAATTTGCGCCGCCTAGGACAGTCAGGGTGCGGGTGAAGCCCGGAGCAAACAATCCGCCGAGCGGGCGCTCGGCGTTGCTGGCGTATAACGATTGCCGTTCAGCTTCGCTGTTGTAGGTTCCACCATGGAACAGGGTTCTAAATATGTTTGACTGCGCACTTGCTTCTGAGCAGGTGAACGAAATGATTGTCGTGATTAAAACTAGCGTGATTTTCAATCGAAGAAGAATGGTGTTCATCCGTGTGTCCGGTGGAATCAAAATTGTAGGTGGCTGTGCCATCGAGTTCACAGAACCTTCATTCGTCTCCGACGAGACGAATAACTACTACAATTAAATCCGCCCGGGATATTGAACGTGCTATCGTATTAGTTCCGCGTGTTGGGTAGCTTTTGCGGACACGACAATTGACAAACATTCTTTAATCGTTGAAGTTTACCAACCCTGCAAATAAAAGCGAAATTCAAAGCGCGAGGGAAAAAGATTAGCGCCCAAACAGATCACGCTCGCGATCCTAGTTATCTATCTACGCTGTTGGTTAGCATTGCGTTGCAGTCGAATTTGCTGTTGCCGTGGCATACGCCTTAACGAGAAACGCGAAGAGCAACTACGGGCATGCTTACGCAATAGTATTAGGCAATCGTTGGACCGGAGTAAGCATGTTTTCGGAGGCACATTTAGATTGAACACGTTAGGGCGCGTAAAAATGGCACCCCAGCTCGACTGAAGTGGTACACCAACAACTTACTGCAATCGCAACGATGCCCTC
The DNA here is from genome assembly GCA_938036435.1 of uncultured Pirellulaceae bacterium. Classification (GTDB taxonomy): domain Bacteria; phylum Planctomycetota; class Planctomycetia; order Pirellulales; family Pirellulaceae; genus Mariniblastus. The sequence continues at coordinate 4,734 of CALHPU010000098.1, forward strand.
ATTGGATCTTGGCCTCATGTTGATGAGGCCGCGATTCCAAACTGCATTTGACTAACACTAAATGATCGGCGACTAAATGATCGGCGACAAAGTGAGCGGCCAGCCATCCAAGCTAGTCTCGGAAGATTTTGGCCACTTTGGTTTTGTTGCCGTCAGTGAAGGTTACCTGTATCGAGACGTAGTTGACACTTTCGCCAACCGGCAAGTAGAAATCACCAATATTGCGTACGCTAAGCGGGCCATCGGGGATGGGCATACTGAGCGAGGGTTCGTCCTCGTTCAGGCCGTAGTGGACTGCTTCAAACATATCGTTCATTTGCATTTCAAAAATCCTGAAGTGCAATTTATCTCCTTCGAAACGCGCCCAAGAAAGTGCTCTGGCCTGTAGCAAGTCTTGCTTTTGAGTGAGCACTACTTCTTGAGGTTGGAAGTCGAGCCTATAGGGGCCCTGCATTTCTCCAGCGGCGTCGGTGTATTTCACAAAGATACTCGAATCTTTCTCTGGATCGGCAAATTCACTTTTAGGCACGACAAGGAACGAATTTGGCCGCACCTTTCCGGTGCGTGAATCAGCGGCAAGGACGCCAAGGGCGCGTCCAGTGCTCTCAAATTGGTCGTCCTCACCGATGGCCCAAAAGATCTCACCGGCAACTTCGTCAAAACGCAAGCCAATTTTCCAATGGCCGCCTCGTTCACTTAAACTCATCACGCTGACAGGGGTTACGTCTGGAGCGGCGGCTGATTCCATTAAATTTTCTAGCTGCTGACTGGCCGCTTCAAGATGCTCGGAGGCGATGGTTTGGTCTAGAAAATAGGGCAACAGTTGTCCCTGCTCGTGCATGGAGACGAACTGGTGTAACAGTTCGCGTTGACGCCGACGTTGAGCCAACGTGGGTCGTGACTTCAGCACCACATCAAGATGCTGACTCAAAAGGAAAACTGCTGGAGAGCATTCGGGGTGATCGGCAATCACTTGCTCTAATGCTTCGATTGTGTTTTCGGGCTCTAGAGTTGCCAATGCTAACTTTCGGCCCACAAATTCACGATCGCCCGGCAAGTCGTTGTAGACTGCCCGCGCGCCTTGAACGCCCTCTCTAATCTTTAGTAGAGCAGCAAACTGTAAATGAGGATCCACCACAGGCAGTTCATCAGCGAAATAGGCCTTGTAAGATTTTTTCGCGTTCTCGTGGTCGCCCATTTTGCTGAATAGACAAGCGTTGTAGTAGTGATCAACGGGCGACTGAGGGTTTCGAATGGCAACGCTTTGGATTCCGCTTTCGCCCTGTCGTCTGGCGAACTGCTTTTGCATATCACTGATCGTCATCGAGAGTTCGTGCGTGCTACGCATATTGATTTTAGCGGATTCGGTAATCGAATCACTGATGCTTGCAAGCATGGCTTGGGTCTGGCCAACTTGTGTTTCCAAGTCTCCGCTAGCCACTAACGGGCCTTTTTCACTGTTTGAATTTGGCGAAGTGGTCCCCCACCAAAGTACGCCCGCGAGCGCTGCCGCTGCTGCAGCGCCGCAGGTAAGCTTCTGAGCGGTTCGATCACCAAAGAACGAATTTTGCTTCGGAGCGCTTGAACGTGGTTTTGATTTTGAAGCTTCCTTCGAATCGACCGCAGTAGGCAAATCAAGCGGCTTCAAGGGTGCGTTTTTGCGTTGACCTGTTGCGATTGGCACTAGATCAGCACCGGCACAAAATGGCGCGAGCAGTCTGGCGACTTCTGAGGGCGTGGATGGGCGATCATCGGCATGCTTAGCCATCATTTTTTCTACGACAGCGATAATTCCCTTAGGAATTTCAGAATGAGCTTCCGCCAAAGAAGGAGGTGTCTTGCTGGCGTGAGCCAATAGTTTCGCCGTCAGGGTTGTATATCCTGGTCCGTTGAAGGGAGACTTTCCACTCAAAAGGCAATACAGCGTGCAGCCGAGGCTATAGATGTCTGCGCGAATATCGACGTCAGCGCACTCGGTAATCTGCTCTGGCGCGATGTAGTCGGGTGTGCCCATCATTGAACCGACTACGGTCATGGATGTTTCGAGTTGTTCGGCATTGCGAAGCATCGCGATGCCAAGGTCCAGAATTTTTGCCTGTCCTGTCCGGGTAAGCAGAATGTTGGACGGTTTTATATCGCGGTGAACCAATTCTTGCTGACCAATGTGCTCGAGGCCGAGGGCTGCTTGGCGAATAATTTCACAAGCGTCATGTGGGTCAAAGCGTCCGATTTCTCCGAGCACCTGCTCAAGGTCAGGGCCGTCAACGAACTGCATTGCGATGTAGCACAGTCCATCGACCTCACCAGCATCGGTAGCCAGTACAATATTTGGATGGTCCAAACGTCCGACGGCCGCCATTTCTCGGCGAAAGCGATTGAGCCTTTTCGGGGAAGTCGCAAGCTCTTGCGGCAAGACTTTTAGCGCGACTCTTCGCTCCAATTGTTCGTGTTTGGCTTCGTAAACGGTTCCCATCGCTCCTCGGCCAACTTCGCGCAAAATCTTGTATGGCCCCAATTGCTTTGGACCGTTAGCCAGCGCCACAGCGGATACAGCGCCAGAAGCCTCCGCCGACGAATTAGCAATAGCAAGTGTATGGTCAGCGATTGATCCAGAGTTGAGTTCAGACATATCGATGAGTCTTAAAGCAAGGAAGTTGAGGTTGAAGCGTGGAATTTCCAGTGTTGCAAACATAGGTCTTCCTCAACTTGAGGCGATGTATTTCTCAATCTTTGACCGCCGCGTGCTTGCCGCAGACCGTACAGCCGTTAAAAGTGGAACAAACTCGTGAATCAAAATAGATATTAGAAGACCGGGCCGTCTCAATGATGACCGGCGTCGATGCCTCTGGCAGAGAGAGCCAGCTAGGCGGGCATAATAAAGAGGATTGATCTCCGAAAATTTGGAGTGGTGCTGCAATCGTAAAATACCATGTCGATGTGAACGGAGATTTACAGTCTTCAGGTATCGCGCTATTGATTACAATTTCACCAAACCATTGAGACCGCAAACTGCTGCTGGCTTGCTCACTTGGGTGAGAGGGCGAGAAGCACTTGATGACTTTAGTCCAAAATGATCGACGGACTGACCGCGTGTTGTTGGCTTTCCATTGTATTGCCTCAAGCAGCAACCCCAGCAGCAGCTGAATAAATCTCTCGACATCAGAGATTTGCGTTCTAGCCGTAGCGTCTCAACTCCAGACTTCTATGAAGTTGTTTGCCGTCAAGCAGGATGCTCGCCCAACTTATATACTGGAACGGAAAAGCTAGTTCACTTCAAAAGATGTCTATTTTTCGAACGAAAAACAATCTGGGATCAGCGACTCTATCGATCGCACAGAACGCTGCCTGGGGTCGTCCGCGTTTACACAGATTACTGTAATGTCTTTTCCGAATTCGTGGATGAACTGGCGGCATGCGCCGCATGGCATCGCCAACGGAACTGCCGAAACGGCAACGGCAACAAGTTCCTGCTGCCCTGCGGCTACTGAATTGCAAATGGCGGTGCGTTCGGCGCACAGACACAGTCCGTACGAAGCATTTTCGACATTGCAGCCAGCGAAGACCGTTCCACTAGCCGTTAAAACTGCCGCCCCGACCCTAAATTTTGAATAGGGAGCGTACGCGTTTTGTCGTGCTTCAATAGCACGATCCACCAAATCGTCTATCTGGTCTTGGTTAATTACATGAGAGGGCATGAGGAGATCACCTGATAACTGTCACAAATTGGCCCCCATTATCACAAGAAAAGACGCCGGTTGCTAGTGTGATATGCACATGGCTGTTATTTGAATCGCTAGATCGTCTCCACAATCAACTGCGGCGGCGTAACCGCTTGGTCTTCAATGGTGACTGCAGCTCGAATCAGCTCTGCTGCGTAACTCTTGGCGCTGCCCTCGCAAAACAACCGAGCGATTGTATCACCTTCTTTTATCTCCTCACCGATCGACACTAGAAATTCGATGCCGCAGCTCGGGTTAATCTTGTCTTCCATCTTCTTGCGACCACCCCCCATTTCTATCATCGCCAACCCTAATCGGTCGGTACTGATGCGAGACACAAAGCCGTTTTGGGTTGCCGTGACGGATGATTCAAGCTCGCGTTTGCGAGGCTGGTCCAAATCACCGCCGTGGCCTTTGACCATTTCACGCAGCTTCGCCAGCGCCTCTCCAGATTCAATTCGGCTGTTCAACAATTTCAAAGCTTCGTCCATCGAGGCACACTTCTCAGACATCACCAGCAGCCTGCCAGCCAAATGTAGCGTCAATTTCGTAACATCGCCGGGCGCTTCGCCTTTGAGTAAATCAACGCATTCGTCTATCTCAACTGCGTTGCCAATCATCTTCCCCAGTGGCTGGTTCATGTCGGTAATCATCGCCTCGACCTTGACGCCCAACTGCGAGCCGACCGACACCAACGATTTGGCCAACTCGCGGGCACGATCAAGCGTCTTCATGAACGCACCACTTCCCCATTTGACATCCAACACCAAACAATCGATGCCTTCGGCGATTTTCTTCGACAGGATGCTGGCCGTGATCAGCGGAATCGATTCGACGGTGCCTGTCACATCACGCAGCGCGTAGAGCTTACGATCGGCCGGAGCGATGCTGGCCGTCGCTGACGCGATCGAACAGGCGCTAAAGTTGACGATGCTGCGAAACTCATCTGCTGAAATCTCGGTGCGGTAGCCAACGATCGACTCCAATTTATCGAGAGTACCTCCTGTCGTGCCGAGCCCACGTCCCGAGATCATCGGTACTTCCACACCGCAGCAAGCCAACAATGGAGCAAGGGCAATCGATGTTTTGTCGCCGATACCGCCGGTAGAATGTTTGTCGACCGAGGGTTTAGAGCCAGACCACTGGAGCGTCTCTCCGGAACTGATCATCGCTTTGGTGAGATCCGAAGTTTCGCGACTTGTCATGCCTTGAAAGAACACGGCCATCGCAAAAGCGGCCATCTGATAGTCGGGAACATCTCCGGAAGTAAATCCCTGAATCAGTTCATCGATTTGTTCACCGGTCAGCTCTTGGCCGTTTCGTTTCTCTCGGATCAGTTGGGCGGCGTTCATGAAGTGTTTGCTGGTTAAAGAGTTAAAGGGCAGGGGAGTTCGGAGCTCTCAATACAAGCCCGAAGTGCGAGCGAGTAATTCGCAAAGGCTGCCAATGTTCACTCGCTTGCGCCTTGGGCTTGTATGTTCACTCGCTCGCGCTTCGAGCTTGTAGCGTTGCAATTTCATATCTCAAGCGTCGCGGCTGTATTGAAATTACACCATTTCCCTGGGTTTAAGGCCACCGTTACTTTGCCGCTACAAATAGCTCCGGCCACCCCATGCTAGCAGATTCTCAATTGCGGTGGGCGCGGCACTCTTCTACTATCCGACCGAGATATTAGAAGCCAATTTCACACAACCGTGGAAGACTGATGAAACACGAAGGTAAACAAATTTTTGGCATCCGGGGCCACATGAAGTCAGGCACCAACTGGCTTTGCCGGTTATTGAATCTGCATCCGGAAATCTCAAGTTCGGGCGAGTACCATTGGGAAAGTTACTTTCGCACCTACCTGCACAATCGCAAAGTCTTCCGAAACCTTGACGAGATCGAATTGCAATCCGCAACGATTCGCAAGGAGCTTCAACAACTGGCTGAGCAGACGATGTTGAAGCTGTCGGATTCTGATGCCCGATTCATCGGTGATCGCACACCGACCACCATCCACCCGGTCGTCTTTAAGGACTCGGCCTATTTGTGCATGATGCGCGACATCCGTGACATCGTCGTCAGCAAGGTCTTTCACTTTTTGAATTCGCCACGCGTGATGGCCAATTTCAACATGGCGGCGGAAGTTGCTGATTTGAAGCCTCAGTTTGACGAAGATCCATGGTTCTTTCATAAGCACCCAGAGAAATTGCTTGCCAGCGAACGTTTTGTACGCACGACCTGCAAGACGTGGCGGCAGACCATCAAATCGAATCAGAATACGGCGAAGAATCACAAGACAATCCGCGTCAGTTTCATCAAGTACGAAGATCTTCACCGAGATCTAAATACGTCATTGATCGAGGCGGTAAAGTTTATCGGTGCCGATCCTGCTTTGATGCCGCCGGTTCCACGCTACCTTCGACCCGGCCATCGAGACGAGAATCCCAATAAGTTTAATCGTAAGGGACAGGTCGGTGATTGGAAGAACTACATGACGGGTTCCGCCAAAAGTTGGATAAACGAAGAATGTGGCAATCTCATGATGGAGCTTGGCTATGTCAAATCGCTGAACTGGAACTTCGTCGACGTCTCTAAACAGAAGCCAAAACAAAGGCAGCTGCCAGTTCCGCAAAAACGACGCGCAGCGTAAAGCTAACGCAACACTATTCTCGTAGCCGATTTCGCAAGAGGTTGGAGAGATTGCTCTGAAGGCTTCCAAACTCTTACGAGTTCGGCTACCTCTCATTGAGGTAGAGGACACCTACTGCAACGACTCCAACTCTTCCCAGCGTTCCATCATTTGGGCGAGCTTGGTTTCGTGATCAGCCAATTGCGTTTGCGCTTCCGCGATCTTTTCCTTTGGCTCTTTGAAGAATTCGGGATCGCCCATCGTCTCGTGGATTGCCGCGATCTGCTGTTCCAGCTCGTCGATTTGCTCCGGCAGCTTCTCCAACTCAAGACGTTCCTTGTACTTTAACTTCCGTGGAGCATCAGCATCGTTTTGGTTATCGTGCTTTTGCTTTTTCCCTGCCTTGGGAGGCTTAATCTCTGCCTTCGCCACCATGGCACCGCCAGTTTGCCGAACCCAATCATCGTAGCCACCAACGTACTCGTTGATTCCATCAGGTTCAAAAACAATCGTGCTGGTTACAACATTATTCAGAAACTCCCGATCATGGCTGACCATCAATATCGTCCCCTGAAACTCAACCAACTTTTCCTCGAGTAACTCAAGCGTTTCAGAATCGAGATCATTGGTCGGTTCATCCAGCACGATGACGTTGGCAGGACGCGCGAACAATTTGGCCAACAGAATTCTATTCCGCTCACCGCCGGAGAGGAATTTCACGGGCGTCCTCGAACGTTGCGGTTCGAACAGGAAATCCTGCAAGTATCCCAGCACGTGTTTCTTGCGACCATTGATCTCGATTTGGTCGCTGCCGCCGCCAACGTTGTCCAGCACCGTTTTCTCTTCGTCCAATTGTTCACGAAGCTGATCAAAATAGGCGATTTCCACATTAGTGCCCAATCGAATTGCCCCACCGGTAGGCTCTAACTTTCCTAGCAAACATTTCAGCAACGTCGATTTGCCCGCTCCGTTGCGGCCGATGATGCCAACCTTGTCCCCACGCATGATGGTCGTGCTGAACCCCTCAAACACCCGATGGTCGGGCCAAGCGAACGATGCTTCTTTGCACTCGCACACCAACGCGCCGCTGCGTTGGGCCTCTTGGATCTGGATCCGTGAAGTCCCCGTTTTCTTTTGCCTTTGCGAACGTTGCTCACGCATCGCCTTAAGCGCTCTGACGCGCCCCTCATTTCGAGTCCGCCGCGCTTTGATGCCCTTACGAATCCAGACCTCTTCTTCAGCCAATTTCTTGTCGAAGAGCGCGTTTTGCTTTTCTTCGGTCGCAATCGCTTGCTCTTTTCTTTTGAGGAACGTGGTGTAGTCGCACGTCCAATCGAACATCCGTCCGAGTTCGATTTCCAAAATTCGGTTGGCCATCGATCGCAGAAAAGCTCGATCGTGGGTGACAAACATGATCGCAAAACGACTCTTCTGAAGAAATGCCTCCAGCCACTTGATGGCTTCGATGTCCAAGTGGTTTGTCGGTTCGTCCAAGAGTAACAGATCCGGCTCGGTTACCAACGCCTTGGCCAACAACACCCGCCGCTTCATCCCCGAAGAGAGACTTTCAAATCGCGTCGTCGGCTCTAGCTCCATCCGCGAAAGAATCTGATCGACCTGAATATCAATCTGCCAGTCCTCCAGCGGCTCGTCTGTCGAATCTGCGGCGGCTTCTGCCATACCTTGCGCAACGATTTCTCGAATTTCACCGGTCGTGTCCTGTGGAACTTCCTGAGACAAAATGGCGACGCTTGTATAGGGCGCAAGCGTGATCGAACCTGCATCGGGCTCGACCGTGCCGCATAGGATCTTCATTAGCGTCGTTTTGCCAGCGCCGTTACGTCCCAGCAGGCCGATGCGCTGGCCCGGCTCGATACGAAAAGATACCTTTTCAAACAGCGGCGGACCGCGAAAGCCGATGGCGAGTTCGGAAATGGTGACCAAAGACATGGTGGACGGGAGTTTGGGGTGACTGTTGAACGAAATGGAAAGAGGATACGATAGATCAAAATCTGGATCGGCAATAGACGGTCAATAGACGGTCCCCTCAGATGTTGCCGAGTTGAGACTAAGTTTATTACAGGAACGGACATGGCCGCAGGGATGGAAATTGGCATCATTTCGGACACGCACGGATTTCTCGACCCGCGCGTTTTCGAGGCCTTTGATAACTGCGATGAAATCTGGCACGCCGGCGATTTTGGAGATGCGGAAATTTGCCAGCAGCTGGCGGAGTTCAAACCGTTCCGAGGCGTCTACGGAAATATCGATGGGCCCGATGTACGACTGAAACATTCTGAGGTCGAACGTTTCGAGGTTGACGGCGTGGACATCTTGATGATTCATATTGGTGGAAGACCCGGCAGGTACTCCACCAAGGCCAGAAAGCTATTGAACGAGTCAACTCCTGACGTGATGGTCACAGGTCATTCGCATGTTTTACAAGTCGAGCGAGACAAACGATACAAAAACATGCGATTCATCAATCCGGGGGCGGCAGGGCATGAGGGCGCTCATGTGATGCGCACGTTGTTGAAGTGTCAAATTGCCGACGGCCAGATGAAAAACCTACGCTTGATCGAACTCGGCCCACGCGGACGGAGAGAAAAAGCAACCAACTGATCGGTTAATGGCCGCGCTGCGTTGTTGTATTTGAAGTTGCACAAATACAAGCCCGAAGCGCGAGCGAGTGGATATTTCCAAGAATTTCGACATCCCTCGCTGGCGCATCGGGCTTGTAACATCCCTCGCTGGCGCATCGGGCTTGTATTCAAACGCTTCGCGATTTCAGATTTACCTGCGTTTAGTCCAACTGAATGTGAAATTCACTTTCAATTGTGCAACTTCAAAGGTTGAAGTTGCACAAATACAATCCCGCAGCGCGAGCGAGCGGATATTTCCGAGGATTTCGGCATCCCTCGCTGGCGCATCGGGCTTATATTGAAACGCTTCGCGATTTCAGATTTACCTGCGTTTGGTCCAACTGAATGTGAAAGTCACTTTCAATTGTGCAACTTCAAAGGTTGTTGTTTGGGGTAGACCACCGGTAAATGTGTGAGACAATCAGAGACTTACTCAAACCATTACGTGGAGCCGACTGCGATGTCACCCGAACAACTAGAACTGGAAACTCAAGCTGAACAACTCAAAGCCGAAGGCAAATTCGAAGAAGGAATCGCGAAACTGCTTGAAGCTTTAGAGATCGACGAGACCTTTGCTCGCGCTCACTTGGCGTTGTCAGTGCTGTACAACAAAACAGAAGACTACGAAAAATCTGTCTCTCATGCCGAACGCGCCGTTGAGCTTGAACCGGAAGACACCTTCAACATG
>CALHPU010000099.1 GCA_938036435.1 uncultured Pirellulaceae bacterium
CGCAGAAAAAAGCCTACAACGAATTAAAGGAATACTACCGCGTCAAGCTGGCCAAGAAAGTCGAAACCGATGGCATCGGTCGCTCCAAGATTCAGGTTCTGGAGGCGCTGCTACGTCTGCGCCAAGTCGCTTGTGATCCGCGATTGCTGGACGGCAATTCGAAACCGGGCGCCAAACTTGAATTGCTCGGACAACAGATTTCCGAGATCGCGTCCGAAGGCCACAAGGTTCTGGTGTTTTCACAGTTCACTTCATTTCTGTCGCTCGTCAAGCAGCAGTTTGATGAAGCCGGAATTAACTACGAATATCTCGATGGCAAGTCTTCCAATCGTGCCAAACGGGTTAAACGTTTTCAAGAAGACGAAGCGGTTTCTGCGTTTCTGATCAGCATCAAAGCCGGAGGTCACGGGCTAAATCTAACCGCAGCCGACTATGTATTTATTCTAGATCCATGGTGGAACCCTGCGGTCGAAGCCCAAGCGATCGACCGCGCGCATCGGATGGGTCAACAGAATCCAGTGATCGCCTATCGAATGATCTGCCGAGATACAGTCGAGGAAAAAATTGTCAGCCTGCAAGTATCCAAGCGTGCTCTAGCCAACAAGGTCGTTCGCTCAGATGAATCACTGATTCGCTCGCTAACGGCCAATGATCTAAAAGTGCTTTTTGATTAGATGTTTGGGGACGAGAATCTAATTTCACGCACTTCGGAAAGGGCATGCTTTCCATGAATAAGGCCTTGGGGTTTCACGGGGCTTTTTTCGTTCGTGGGTGCAAACACAATGTCCGTTGGTTTGCTTCCACTGAAAACCGGCAACCGACAAATCGTAGTAACTCCGGCCGACAAGGACTATTTTGCTGATTTGTCGTTTTTGTCACACCAACGTCAAGATTCGAGATGAATGAAGTGCCCTCCGGTTTGGCTCTGCATATATTGGATTTCTTGATTTGACGAGGCTCGTTTGAGCGGCAATCTGTCTGCTTTTCTCGAAAGAAGGATAAACTCCAAATTTAATTGTCACAGCCTTTAAGCAACTGCGTACTACAGTATCACAAGCGTACTAATAATCACTTCACACCGGCGGCATCATGACACTAGCACAGAAATTCACCAAAATAGCCGCGATCGTGGCTGTTTCGTTGATACCGATCAATTCAACGATGGCGGCAGACCATTTGGAAGCCCCTGCGTTGCAAGGCCAAGGAAGTGTAGACCTTAACGATCTATTCCTGTTTCAAGCTCCCAATACAAACAACTCAGTCATGATTCTGACGGTGAACCCATTTGCCGGTTCGGTCAGTGGAACAACCTTCAACTCAAATGCAAGTTATGAATTCCAGTTTGATAACGATGGAGACAGCGTCGCGGATATCACATACAGCACGACGTTCTCTACAGCCGCAGGCGGTTCTCAAACATACACCGTCAATCGAACTGATTCGGCAGGCACAGCCGCCATTGCCGCTGGCGTCACCGGAGTCGCTTCGGCCACGACAAATGGCGGACTCGTTCAAGCTGGCAATTTTGATGACCCATTCTTCTTCGATCTAAATGGATTCAACAACGGTTTCAATTTCACCGGCGATGACACATTTGCTGGAGCCAACGTTTCGGCAATCGTGCTAGAACTTCCTAGCGCTGATTTCCTTGCCGGTTCGAACAACGTTGGTGCTCAGGCCGTTACAACACTCTCCAATGCTCGGGCTGATCGAGTGGGCCGTCCAGCGATCGCAACGGCGTTGCTTGCCTCGAATCGACGCGATGCTTTCAATGCGGGTGATCCAATCAATGACTTCAATGATTTCGGTGGTGAAGTCAACGCAGCGATCGCGGGCTTGAGTAGTCAAGCTAATGCAGATGCTTTGACATCGATTTTGCTTCCGGATTTACTAACCTATGATGCATCTGACGCAGGTGGATACCTCAATGGCCGTCGGCTTGACGATGATGTGATAGACGCATCCTTGAACTTGTTATCCGAGGGAGCAGTGTTGGGCGATGGGGTCAACGCCAATGACCAAGCATTCCAAAGTGTGTTTCCTTATCTTGCTCCGGCTAATGCTACTGCTGTTCCCGAGCCAAATTCGATTGCCATCATCTCAATGTTAGCGTTTGGTGGAATCCTACGACGTTCGCGTCGGTCCTAAATGTTGCTGGGGCATTGTTGCAATTAAAAGCTTGGTCTCTTATGAGGCCAAGCTTTCCTTTTTATTCGAAATCGTGATTTAATTTTTCCAACGATCAAACAGCGATGGAACCAAACTTTACTTCACTTCTGCGACAACTGTTCCAGATCATGACCGTGATGATTTCGATCGGCAACTCTGGATTCGCACAAGAACCCTACACGCCCGAGCGAGACGATCAAGTCTTGCAGCAACTGCCTAAAACGCTCTCGCTTAATCGCGATCGAATGGCTTCCATTCGTGAAAAGCTCTCAGTCGATCCCACTAATGCCGCTTTAGCCTCAGCAGCCGCAGCGGGCTATATCAAAATGGGCAACGACGAAAGCGATCCACGATTTTACGGGTATGCCCAATCTGCGATCGAATATTGGTGGAACGCGGAACTCCCACCGGCGAACATTGCCAAAATTCGCGCGAAACTAAAAGAAAAAGATCACAAGTACAAAGACGCGATTGCTGATCTTGTCGCGCTGCTTGACCGCCAGCCCGATGACACTCAAGCTTGGATCGAAGTTATTAACTTGCATCGCGTTGTTGGTGATTACGACGCGGCCAGGCAATCCATCGCGCGACTGGAAAAATTAGAGGACGAAAAAGCAATTGCCGTCGCCTCGATTCCGCTGATGGCTGCGACGGGAAAGGCCAACCAAGCATATGAGACTTTAGCCACATTAGACGCACCGGATCTCGCATCTTGGATAGCGGCCACTCAAGGCGACATCGCGGCGAGCCTCGGCAGATTCGAAGCCGCCGACAAGCACTACCGCGAAGCACTGATGCTTAACAGCGGCAGCATTCACTTGAAACGAACCTACGCTGATTTCCTGCTCGATCACCGGCGACCTGCTCCTGTCTTGCAATTGCTGGCCAATCATGAAAATGATAACGGCTGTTTGCTTTTGATGGCGATTGCTGCTCACCGGTTGGGAAAAGAACAGCTTGCTTGGAAACTCAAGTCGAAGCTCTTCGTGCGATTCGATGAAATTCGATTGCGGGGAAGTCAACCTCACGGTCGATTCGAATCGCGGTATGAATTGGAGCTTAATAATGATCCCAAGAAAGCACTTGTTATTGCATTGGAGAACTGGAAAATTCAACGAGAGGTCAGAGATGCTCGCGCGGTTTTGGAATCTGCTGTCGCTTCAAAGAACTTATCTGCAGCACAACCGACGATCAAATTTATCAAGAAGTCCGGCCACGAAGATATCGCACTAGCTCAGCTCATCAGCACTTTGAACCCGCAATGAAGGCGACGACATTGGCATCTCACCGTAGGATTCTAATCATCGCGATCGTTGTTGCATTTGCCGCGATCTCCTTGACATTTAGCAGTAGGCCAGCGTTGGCTCACAAAGCGAGCGATAGTTATCTGAAAATTAGAGGTGACCAATCGGAGCTTGGCGTTCAATGGCACATTGCCATCAAAGACCTTGAACTGCTCATTGGCGTTGATTCCAATCGCGATGGCGACGTGACATGGGGCGAGTTGAAAGCGAAACAGACAGAAATCGCGGCTCACGCCTTGAGCCACCTTAAAATGTGGCTTGATGAACGGCCATGTGAATTCGAAGTGACCGAAATGCTGTTCACAGAACATAGCGACGGTGGGTACGCAGTGCTAAATCTCTCACCCAGCGTTTCCAGCGCGGCCGAGGCATTTAAAATCGAATACAGTTTTCTCTTCGATGTTGATCCAACGCACAGAGGTTTGGTGCTGTTCGAAGCCAATGAAGTCCCTGCGACGTACGTCCTGAGCCCAACTCAGTCGACGATCGAATTCAACGCAGGTGACGCGAGTCTTTGGTCTGCATTGGTCGATTACACGAAAGAGGGCGTGTGGCATATTTGGATAGGGTTCGACCACATTCTCTTTTTGATCTCACTACTTTTACCAGCTGTCTTGATCCGCAAAAGCAATCAGTGGCAGCCCGTTGATAGGTTCAAGCCTGCATTTCGTTCGGTGCTGAAAATTGTCACTGTCTTCACAATCGCGCACTCGATTACCTTGTGGTTGGCGGTGATGCAGTACGTGACATTGCCAAGTCGTTTGGTTGAATCGGCGATTGCCTTTTCCATTATCGTGACAGCGTTCAACAATCTGTTTCCTCTTTTGAAAATTCCCGGTTGGGCGATCGCGTTTGTGTTTGGGCTGATCCACGGGTTCGGTTTTGCCAACGTACTGCTTGATCTCGGGTTGTCGAGTATGACACTGGGAATCTCACTATTTGGATTCAACATCGGTGTCGAGCTTGGTCAACTGGCGATCGTGGCGGTCTTCTTGCCGCTTGCATTCATGATTCGCAAAACAAAATTTTACGAGCTGGCTGTCTTAAAACTTGGCTCAATCTTGATTGCGTGTATTGCTGCTATTTGGTTGCTCGAGCGCGTCGGCAATTTCGAGATCATCGGTTTTTAGCGTTTGCGTCTGTCCAATAGAGCAAGAACTCCTGTCGGCAACAGCAATGTCCACTGAGGGTTGGCGATTATTCCTTGAACGCCTGCTTGGTAGATGCCTACGGAGATGAAAACGATTGCCGAGGCGATCCAAAGTAGTCCGAAGTGAAACGAAGACTCTTTTCCGTACCAGAAAACAACGCCAGACCAGATCAGAAAAGCAGAAACGATATGCCAACACGCGTGCATCGCCCCAGAAGCAGCCGGTGGTAGTTCCGCCTCCAACATTGGGCTCAATGCGTCGGCGCCACCTACAACGAGATGAACAAGCGCTGTAAAAACGGCCAACCCCGCCGCTACCTTGGTTAACATTCTATCCTGCTATCGAAAAGTCTGGAAATTGACTGTATTAGCTATACTATTTCTGCGACAACTTTAATGGACTACATGGTGAACGCGTTGCGACATGAATCATCAGGCCCCCTGAGCTCAGGCCTTTTTGACGCACAACTTACGTTGCAAATTCTGTTCAAGTCGCAATCCAGCCAAATTGATAATTGTCTAATTCGCTTGCTTGAACAAGATGTTCCGGTCGCCAAGCCATGCTTAACCTGTGTGGGTTTGAAGTGGAGAATTAAAACTAGTCGACCTCACATTCATGCTAACGCGTGGCCAACTGTAGCGTTGCTCTGCTGTAGGTGATCAGCAGGGGCGTTGGCAGGTCTGATCAAATCGAACGGTTTTGTCTCGAGCGTATCGCTCCAACCTTGCCTCCCAGCCTCGATTCGGCCAAAAAATGAAACCAGAAGGACTATTTTCGCTGAGCAAGTCTTTGGATGCTCACCAGAACGGATAAGATATCGCAAACCATTTTTATCTACCTTGGGCAACATCTGAAAGTCAGGCATGGGATTCGTTACGGCGACAAAAGCATTCTGCAAACTACTCTTCAATCGCGAATTGAGTGATTCGTTCCAACAATTGCTGGACGGAAATTTGTCGCCGCGGATCGCGCAGACGCCAGCGGAATCGACGCCGGCGTCATCTAAGCCAGTGAGCAAACCTGTTGCGAAACCTGCGCCGACTCGGAGTGATGCGATCAGTCTTTTGGCCGCCTTGCAACGCGAAGCCCGGCTGCTGGACATCGTTAACGAATCGCTCGACCAATATTCGGATGAGCAAGTCGGTTCCGCTGCCCGAGATGTCTTGCGGGATTCTGGTAAAGTCATCGAACGGATGTTTGGACTCGAACCACTGACTCAAACCGCCGACGGGTCGCCGTTGGAGACTCCGGCTGTATTCGATCCCGCTGAGTTTCGATTGACCGGAAACGTATCAGGAGAAGCACCGTTTCGCGGAACGGTTGTCCATCACGGCTGGAAAGCAACTCGCTGCGATGTCCCTCAATGGTCCGGCAAATCATCGGCGGCTCAAATTGTCGCGCCTGTTGAACTGGAAATCTAACACCGCAACGGTTACGGGTCGCAGTACAAGCCCGAATCGCAAGCGAGTGAGTATTGATGGCGTTCCGGACTCACTCGCTTGCGCTTCGGGCTTGTGCTGTGCAGTCTCCTTCTACTTTAACAAACACTATGGAAACGAAATTGAAATACACCATTGGCATCGACTTGGGAACGACCAACAGCGTCCTGGCCTTCTGCAAGCAGGACGACTCGGCCGGCCATCAGCCCGAGATTCGATTGCTGAAGGTCCCGCAGTTGGTTGCAGCCAACACGATCGAGTATCAACCGTCACTGGCGTCGTTTACTTATCTCCCTAACGAAGCCGAATCTGGTGACGGAGCATTTGATTTGCCGTGGTCGCCGAGCCCTTCATTCGTGACTGGCGAACTGGCCCGCAAGCGCGGAGCCGAAGCACCCGACCGAACCGTTGGCGCATCCAAAAGTTGGCTCTGTCACAACAAAGTCGATCGACGCGCACCAATTTTGCCATGGAACGCTCCCGCTGAAGTCCAAAAAATCTCCCCCGTAGCGGCGGCTCAACAGTACCTCGAACATCTGGTTGCGACTTGGCACTATGAGTTTCCCGATTCTCCGATCGCTCAGCAGCAAGTCGTACTGACGGTTCCCGCGTCGTTCGATCCGGTCGCCCGCGAACTGACGCGCGAAGCAGCCCTCGCGGCCGGACTGCCTGCTGATTTTGTCCTGCTGGAAGAACCGCAAGCCGCGCTTTACGCTTGGTTGGAGACACAGGGAGATGACTGGCGAAAGTCGCTTTCGGTCGGTCAGTCGGTTTTGGTTTGCGACGTCGGCGGGGGAACAACGGATCTGACGCTGATCACCGTCGATGAAGAAGACGGCGAACTGGTCCTTCGCCGCGCCGCGGTGGGAGACCATCTTTTGGTCGGCGGCGACAACATGGATTTGGCCGCGGCTCACGCCGTCGCAGCAAAGTTTGCCGAAAAAGGGACGCAGCTCGATCCGTGGCAATCGGTTTCGCTATGGCATTCCTGCCGGGCCGCGAAAGAGAAACTCATGCTACCCGATGGTCCCGACACGCACTCCATTTCGATTCTTGGTCGAGGCAGCAAACTGATCGGCGGCACCGTTTCGGTGGAGGTTCAGCGTCAAGAAATTGCCGACCTGTTGCTCGACGGTTTCTTTCCGAAGTGCAGTTTGAGCGATCGTCCTCAACGCCAACCTCAATCGGGCTTTCAAGAAATCGGATTGCCTTACGAATCCGATCCCGGCATCACTCGCCACGTCGCCGCGTTCTTAAGCCAGCATTGCTCAAATGATGGCGAAGGTCTTGCGCTGCCGAATCACGTGTTGTTCAATGGCGGTGTCTTCAAAGCAGACGGGTTCAAGGATCGCATGTTGGATGTGATGTCAGACTGGTCGGGCAGTTTGCCAACGGGCGATGAACAAAGCTCTAACGTTAAAACGCTAAAAGGTTCAGAAGATCTGGATTTCGCGGTGGCTCGTGGTGGATGCTTCTACGGCTGGAACAAACAGTCGGGAGGCCTGAGGATTCGGGGCGGTTCGGCGTATTCGTATTACGTTGGAATCGAAACAGCCGGCCTCGCGATTCCCGGCGCACCGCGTCCATTGAAGGCGCTCTGTGTGGTGCCCTTTGGCATGGAGGAAGGAACACAAGTCGCGGTGCCGTCAGGCGAGATTGGATTAGTTGTCGGCCAGCCGGTAAGTTTTCGTTTCTTTCGATCGAACGCGCGACAGGAAGATCAACCAGGTTTGGTGCTCGATCGATGGACCGAAGAAGAACTGCTCGAGACGGATCCTTTGACGGCGACGCTTACGATGGAAGGCTCCGAAGAAGCTTACGTTCCGGTCAAGTTTGATTCGCGGATTACCGAGCTGGGAATGTTTGAGTTGTGGTGTGTGCAGTTTGAGGTCGATGGACTGGCGGACGGTCAAGAGTCAAAAAAATGGAAACTCGAATTCAATGTGCGCGACGAAGGCTGACTCCAGAACAACACTCTCCCCAGCCACTGGTTCCTCGTGTCTGCCCGTCGCTGTGGGAGGGTGATCCGCGGAAAAACTAACGCAACACTCCACCACCCCGAAAACCAACGTGACTCAGCCTGAAACTTTTGATCCGCTCATCGACGACTTGCCCAGTCGCTATGTCGTTGGCATTGATTTGGGCACGACGAACTCGGCCGTGACCTATATCAATACCGAAGAATCGCCGTGGAAAATCCGCGTGCTTTCGATTCCTCAGTTTGTGGCCGCTGGAGAAACCGAATCACTCGACACGTTACCGTCGTTTTACTTCCAACCGGTTCAAACCGGCGATCCAGCATCCAAATCCCAATTGAAAATGCCTTGGGATAAAAAATCGCCTTCGTTCTGCGTCGGAGCCTATGCCCGTGATGAAACGGCGCGTACTTCTGGACGTGGAATCGCATCGGCGAAGTCATGGCTCTGCCACACCGCCGTCGACCGCACCGCTGCCCTATTGCCTTGGCAAGGAGCCGGCGACGTTAAACGACTGTCGCCTGTTGATGTCAGCAGTCAATATCTGCGGCACGTTCGCAAGGCGTGGGACCAACAGTTTCCGGATCACCCATTAGCCGACCAAGACATCGTTTTGACACTGCCGGCGTCGTTTGACGAAGTCGCCCGAGAGTTGACTGTCGAAGCCGCGTCGACCGCTGGTCTGGCTCGAGTTGTTTTGATTGAAGAGCCACAAGCCGCATTTTACGCTTGGGTTTACAAGCACGATTCCGATTGGGACTCCCAAGTCCAAATTGGACAGAAGATTCTGGTCTGTGACATCGGTGGAGGCACGACCGACTTCACCCTGATACGCGTTCGAAGCAGCGCACAAGATAACGACGAGTCGAACACGAACATCAAACAGGCTCAGAAAATCCAGTTCCATCGAGTCGCCGTTGGAAACCACTTGATCCTTGGCGGCGACAATTTGGATCTGGCGATCGCAAAACATCTTGAGCAAAAATTGACCGGCGGAGGAAAACTGGAAGCCTACCAATGGGACGTGCTTGTTGGGACCAGCCGAAAGATCAAAGAGCAAATGCTCTCCGACGAAGGTGCTGACACGATCACAGTTAGTCTGCCCAGTCGCGGTTCGAAGCTGATTGGCGGCAGTTTGCAAACCGAAGTAACTCGCGCGGAGATCCGCCGGTTGATCATCGACGGATTTCTGCCAGAAGTGCAACTGACTGACAAGCCGCTTCGACATGCCAGCGGATTTCAGGAATTTGGCTTGCCTTACGCCAGTGATCCTGGCATCACGCGCTACCTCGCAGATTTTCTCACCACACACGCTGGCGCTGGCGAGGCGATCGATACTGAAACGAAATCAGAAGACGCCAAACCCGATGTGGTTCTGTTTAACGGTGGATTCTTTGCGTCATCGATTCTGCGTGACACCGTGATTCAGCAGATCTCAAAATGGTTTCAAACGGAGGATCCTAACTGGTCGCCGCAACTTTTGGCAAACGATCGACTGGACTTGGCGGTTGCGCGCGGTGCTGCCTACTATGGAATCGTTCGTCGTGACATGGGCGTCCGGATCGCAGCCTCATTGGCGCGAAGCTACTACATTGGCATCGGTAAAAACGATTCTGGTGAAGATCAGGCGATCTGCATCATGCCTGGCAACGCGGAACCGGGACAAACGTTTACGCTTGATGAACGACAGTTTCTGCTGACCCTCTCCGAGCCCGTTGAGTTTTCGATTTACGTTTCGAGCACTCGACTGGCGGACCAACCGGGGCAAATTCTGACGATCGATCCCGAACAGATGACTTCTCTTCCGCCGATCCGCACGGTGTTGCGAGCCAAGAGCCGTAACGAAAAGCGCGATGTCTCCGTCAAGCTACAGATTGGACTGACTGAAATCGGCACCATTGATTTGGCCTGTCTGGAGCAGGAAAGCGATCGCAGTTGGCAACTGAGGTTCGACATTCGATCAACAACGCAAACCGATGTTGAAGGGCATGATGCTGTCGGAGAAACGCAAGGCTATGTCGATGAGCAAACATGGCGTGAGTGTGAACAGTGCATTGCGAACGTGTTTGACGAAGACAACTCTGATCGTACGACAGCATCGGGCGACCCAAACGAACTTATTAAACAACTCAGCAATGTCATGGGAATGCCGCGCGAACAATGGCCCATGTCGTTTCTGCGACGAATCTGGGACTCGTTGCTTGAGTTCGAAACGGCAGGGTCTAAAAAATCTGGGCGCGCCAAAAGTGCCAAACACGAAGCGCGCTGGTTGAACCTGCTTGGCTATTCACTTCGTCCCGGTTTCGGCGTGGCTCTCGATGATTGGCGTGTTACTGAAACGTGGCGAATGGTCCGTGGAAATCTAATCCAAAGGTCCCAGAACATCCAAACTGAGTCGCTTATCTTGTGGCGGCGATTGGGCGGCGGATTGTCGCGCGGCCAGCAATCGGCGTTGGCGGAACCTTTACTCGCTTCCCTGCGAGCGTTAGAAAAGCAGATGGCCGGCAAACCGATGAAAGGCGGAGCGCTTCCCGTTCGGCCCGACGAATCGGTTGAAGTCTGGCGACTGCTTGGTTCGTTAGAGCTGTTGTCCGACGACCAGAAGAACCGGCTGGGCGATTTGATTCTCAAATTGCTTTACAAACCGAAGCTCAAAAACGCGCGACACGCCATGATTTGGGCACTTGGACGACTTGGGCAACGCGTTCCGCTTTACGGGCCGCTAAACACAGTCGTCAACGTTGACGTGGCGCAGCGTTGGATTCGCGAATTAATATCGCAGTCAGAAAACGAGCCAATCGAACATTTGGCAGCCGTCCAAATGGCTCGGCTGACAAACGATCGTTACCGCGACGTCGATCCGGCAACTCGGACGCGCGTCGCCAATTGGCTGGAGTCCAACGGCGCTGCGGAGCATCTGATTCGTTTGGTCAACGAAGGCGGATCGTTTGATGCCGAACAGCAAGGACGCATTTTTGGCGAATCGCTTCCTCATGGCTTGCGAATGATGACTTAGTTAGGCCGGGTACTGTGCGAAGTAGCTTACTCACAGGGCACAATACGTAATTTTCAACAGAAGAACGCAAAGGCAGCAAAGTCACAAACGAACGATGATCGAATGCGACCACCTGACCTCTTCTTTTCGAACTTCGCGCTCTTCTGTAGAGAATTCCGTAAACGATTGACTGACAACTAATCCTCAGAACCCGTCCGCTGACGCAACCTCGGACCGTTTAGCACCGTGCCAATCAACGTGTATCGAATCAGGTATTGATACGTCAGCAGCAGCAAGCCTGAAACCACAATGACAATTCCCACGAATTTTAACATTGCGGGAATCGGCAAATCTTTGACGAACCATTGGGCAAGGATCACCAGCGGCAAGTGAGCCAAATACAGCCAATACGATGAATCAGAAATATACCGCATCGTTTTATTCTCCGCCGACATCAGTCGTCGGAACATACCGATCGAACCAAACACCATCAGCCAAACGAATAGCGCCTGCATCAAACTACCAAGCAAAGGTTTCATCGAACCAGCAAATTCTTTCGGCAGAATCTCGAACCACCCAGAAACCAGATCAAGACCTATCGGAAAGACGATCAATAGTGCAAACGAAAGACTGACGTACCACCAACGACCAAGGGCACCTTCTTCATCGTTTAGATCCCAGTAGACCGCTCCAAAGAAAAAGAAAATCGCGTAGTAGCCCAGCACACTTGGAATTGGCAATAGACCAATCGACGTGTCGGGACCAAACGCGCCCGGCTGCATGAAATGTTGTGGCAGCATTGTCAACGGCACCAGCCACAACAAGCTGATCGGTGAACAGAACAACCATTTTGGAAAGCGCTTGACTTGAACGATTTTTGCAACAAGGACGTATGCCCCAAATGCCGCCACCAGCCAGCAAAGAAAGGCAAGAAACCAAAGATGCAAGAAGACTGGCATCAGAAACAAGAGTCCGTAAAGTGCATCAGCCCCTGATTCGGATGACGCAGTTGTGTTGCCTAAATTCTTTTTCTCTCCCAACAATTCGGCAACTTCTGTTCTGCCTTTCATCAGCTCCTGTTCACTCAACGTCACGCCATAGATTTGTGCGACATAACGGGTCGTTTCCCAGTCGATATACAGTTTCTCTTTTGGAGCGGCACCTCCTCCGTCTTCAATTTCCACATCTGCGCCAGCCTTGAGCAATTGTTTGGCCACGTCAGGGCGTCCCATGAACACGGCAACATGTAACGCGGTGCCGCCATCCTTGCTGCGCTGGTTGACATCGGCACCAAGATCCAAGAGCGTTTCTACCATGTCCGTGTGCCCAAAGAACACAGCCGAAGTCAACATTGGTGCACCCGAACTTGGGTGCAGGACTTCGATCGCGACCTCTTTTGATTCAATTGCGGCGCGGACCGTTTCTGCATCGCCTTCGGCTACAGCTTTAAAGTACTTATTTTCTGCTGAATTAGATGAGGCTTGAGAGACGAAACTGGTGACGATCCACATCGCCGGTATGATCGTCAGACATCCAAGCAACAGCGGCAAGAGAATTCGTTTGAGCCGCTGCATTACTAGGCCCTTGAACCCGCGCTTTCGCCATAACATCGCGGTAAAGAATCCGCTCAACAGGAAAAACAGCGGCATCCGGAATCCGTGGATTACCAAAAGAAGGACGAAGTAGAAATCGCCCTGTTGAATATCCTTGACCGCCCAAGGAATCGAAGTAAACGACTGACTCGAATGTATAACGATACCAAGAAGCATGGCAATCGCACGCAGCGCATCGAGATCGTGTCGACGCTTTATTGTTGCTGGTCCGTCGGCGGCGAGGCAAGAGAGATCGTGTTCACCTGACGTAGAGGTAAAGGGTAATCCTTTAAAAATTTGAATTCAGGTTGGCCAAAAAGTTTCCGCTCGTTTCAAAACCTGCGTTGTCTTGTGATGGGCAACTGCCGAGCCACCCAGACTAATTCTAGCACCACCGCGTGACTGGCCTAGGGAGCCGGTCAATCTGACAGGGCTTCTCATTTAGTGAACCTATGTCGATTTTCTTCGTACAGTCTCCAAGAAGTTTAACGGAGTTTGAATTCGCTTAAGGAGAAACGGCATGAGCAGTGCGCCAGGCGGCGATTTGGTTGCGGTTTTCGCAAGTATTG
>CALHPU010000100.1 GCA_938036435.1 uncultured Pirellulaceae bacterium
TTTTTGGCTGAGGCGCGATCGGCTGCTTCCATCGAACATCCCAATGTGGTGACCATTTTTCAGGTTGGCCAAGTCGACCGATTGGCCTTTATCGCGATGCAGTGGTCACCCGGGCAAACGCTGGAGACCAAACTACAGTCTGGAGTTTGTTTTGATGAATCACAGGTCACCGGCATCATTTCAAAGGTGGCAAGTGGTTTGGCTGCCGCCCATCAAAAGCAAGTCGTTCATCGCGACATCAAGCCAGCGAATCTGTGGGTTTGTGATTCGGATGATCAGATCAAAATTCTTGATTTTGGATTGGCGCGAATCAGTGACGACAATCCGGGACTAACGGCAACGGGGATGCTGGCCGGCACGCCGAATTTTATGTCTCCCGAGCAAGCGCGTGGTCTGGAACTCGATGGCCGCAGCGATTTGTTTTCGCTCGGCTGCCTCATGTATCAACTGTTGACCGGCCGACTTCCCTTTGGAGGGCCCACGGTTCTTGCGACGCTACAGTCTGTTCAGAACCAGTCGCCAACACCGCCGCACCAAATCAAACCGGATGTACCGCAGCATCTTTCCGATCTCACGATGTGCCTGCTGGAGAAACAGCCGGCCAATCGTCCGGAATCAGCGCATCAGCTGATCGAAATGCTCTCTACCACCAGAAAAGACTGGCCGATCACAGTGAATCAATACCTCGGGACTCCCGAGGAAGAAACGGAGGTTGCTCATAACACCAGTGGCAAAATACAAGGGCAGTCGGGCGGCATGCGTTGGCTGATAGCCGGGCTGCTGTTGGGTTTGGCCGGATGGGGCGCGTGGCTTTGGGCGCCGCAGATTCTACGTGTGATAACCGATCAAGGCGAGGTAGTGATCGAGTCGAAAGCGGACGATGTTGAGGTTCAAGTTTTCGCTGATGGTAAATTGATTCGCGTTGTTGATACGCAGACGCAGCAATCTTTTGATTTGAAATCCGGCAAGTACACCTTTGCTGCACGGTCATCGGGTGATGAAAAGAATACGTTTACGATATCACCCAATCAGCTCACCATGAGTCGCGGAAGCACACAGATCGTCAAAGTGACCACGCCTGCGGTAGGCGTTGGAGCGACCCGCCCCGGTGACTCTCCTGATACGGGGCGTGAGAATCCGCCGAATCCGGCAAGGTTACACTCCCTGCTGTCTCATACGCGTGATCAACTTCGTGAGTGGCCTCTACGTATTTCACTTGAGTGGCAACGGACGCTAAAAGCGCAAGGGTTTCTTTATGCACCTATCAGCGGCGAAGAACGCGATTCGATTGGCGAAATCATCTTGTTTCAAGAGGTCTCTAGTTTCAAAAACCGTTCGATCATTAATTCCAATCAATTGACCGTCTACAAGAACACAGCCATTGTTGATATTGACGACCTCACACTTCAAGAGCTCCAACAGAGGACATTATCGCTTCGAAATTTGGATGGCAAGGATTTGACCGGTGTGGTCCTCCGCTATGTTCGCAAGGATGGAAGTAAAGTCGATATTCGATCGGTTGTAAACATTCCCGGCAATGCACCAGTTGTAAAAACCACTTCTACTGACGAAAAGCGTGCCAAGTACCTTCCCGAACGATCTGCTGGACAACATGCTGACAAACCAGTCTTCAAAAATCAAACATTCGAACACTGGTTGCGGATTTCTCGGCGCGACCGTGATGTGGCAACCAGAACAGATGCCCTCAAAGCGTGCGCGGCGACCGCTGAAACCGAAGCTGATGTTGAATCTTTGATCACACTTAGTCGCAAATTGTGTCGGAAGCACGGCAGCAACGTTATTGGCAATAATGCAGAGTCCGATCTTTATTACAGAGCGTTAGCCAAAGTAATCAATTCACTTGATACAGACCAGATCGTCGAATTTATTGAAACTGAGATCGCGGACGGAACAGAGCCAAGTCGCCATTTTTGTAGCTTATGGTTGGCTAGGGTGGCTGACGGCGTTATCCCAAGAGAGTGGATATCCAAAACGAAGTCTGTTAACGAGAGGGCGGGGCAGTTGGGAGATTCATTGGCGAGCCATCTAGAAAAGCCGGGTAATTCGTGGATTTTAAACTCACTCGTAGACACGGCAAACAAAAAGAAGTTGACTGGGAAGGCTTTAGCCACGGCGCTGAAACGATTGGCGGCAGATCCAGATCAGCGGCGATTACTACAGAGGTCGATCTTATTGTTGCTCAGTGATGTTGATGTTTTTACGCTGTACCGTGATGATTTGCTCGATACCAAAACCCATCCTGCGATACGCATGAAGTTATTCAACACGATGTTTCACAACAGCGGTCAGAATCGTTCTCTTCCCCGCCAAAGACAGCAACTACTTTTTGATTTGGCCGACGGCGTACTGCAAAAGGGAGAGCAACGATTGGAGTTCGCGCGAGAATTTGTCACGAGTGTCGAAGACGTTTTAGCTGAGGAAATCGTGGCTCGTGTTTTGATTGAGCTGAATCGGTTTGATCAGGAATTTGATGCTCAATTCAAAACAGAGACGTTACTGCCACAACTAGTAAAACTAAAGGCGGCGGTGGAAAAGGCTGCCAATGATCCCGAGAGAACAGACGATTTTATACCCGCCAATGCAAAAATATTGCTTGCCGATTTCGATTACATGATCAAGGTAGCCTCTGGTGATTCAGATGCCGAAATTCAGGAAGAGGGGTTTTTGAAGAGAGGAGTCTACGATCGGAATAGCAGTACGGGAGGCTTCGGAGGTGGAGGTGGTGGCGTGTTCTAGTGGTTCGATGAAACAGACAGAACTAGTTTGCTAGAGGGCATTTCAAAATCAGTAGTGGACTTCGCCAGAAGTCCGATTCGTTTTCAGGACAAAAGGAATTCTGGCGAATCCCACTACGAACAATCAATGAATTAGGGTTTTGAGATTTCCAATTAAGCAGCCGGATCGGCTCGCTCTATTGAGTCTCATCACTTCCTTCTCGAAAGCGGTAACCGACGCCGCGTACCGTTTCGACAGCTCGCGCTGCGTCGCCCATTTTCTTCCGCAGCGAACGAATATGCACATCGATTGTGCGTTCTAGCACCATTGCATCTGACCCTAGTGCCAAATCGATCAATTCAGTCCGATCGAATGCGCGACCGGGCTGACGCATCATCGTATCAAGCAACCGAAACTCACTTGGCGTCAGGTCCAGCGGTTTTTGATCGACGGATGCTTGGTGTTTGATTCGGTCCACCCCAACACGCCCGATCGTAATTGAGTCGGCGCCTCCTACATTGCGATCTCGGCGACGAAGCAATGATTTCACGCGCTCCATCAGGACCCGCACGCTGAAGGGTTTCTCCACATAGTCATCGGCACCCAAAGAAAACCCAATCAACTGATCTGTTTCCAACGATTTGGTGGTCAACATCATGATGGGAATCTCGCGCGTCGATGCCAAAGCGCGTAATTCTCGACAGACTTCGAGTCCGTCGACAACTGGTAGCACAGCGTCGAGAATGATGAGATCCGGGTTTTCGGATCTGGCTAAGTTAAGGCCATTTTGGCCGTCGTAAGCGCAGAAGATCTCATAACCAGAGCTAGTGAGGTTGTAGTCAAGCTGGTCGGCTAAGGATCGATCTTCTTCGATTACCAGAATTTTTGATTTGAGCATTAATGACTTGATTTGCGTGGTAACGCGGCAACCTAACGGTTGCATTAAAACATCCGTCAGCTGTTATCCGTAAAATCGGACAACGGTAAAAAATCAAATCAATGGTGGTGACGACAACTTAGCAGAGGGCGCGTGTCCGTGACAAGTCTAAGAAAGTTGGGAGTTGGCTAATTTACACGACTGTGAACAGCCAGTCCTTAATAAAAAATTAACATACTTCACATTTGAAAAGACAGTTCAGATTTCGTTGCAGTTCACGCAGGCTGTTGTTGGCTCAAACAATGAAACGAGCCTAGGCCCACCGCCAATTCCTTCGAAGGCAACGGGACCAGCCGCCGGTTAGCAAACAGCGGCGAGAGAATTTCCAATGCGTTTGCGTCACTGGTGGCAATTCCGAACTGTGGGACCAGTACGCTTTGATTGGTAACCAGAAAGTTACAGTAGCTGGCCGGCAAGCGGAGATTGCAATGTGTGATTGCCGGCGGCAGTGGAAGTGGAACAAATCGGCAGTCAGCATCAATCGACTTCATCTGCCGTTTTAGTTCGGCCAGATTCTTCTCCAGTCCAGCACGCTGTGGATCGCCGGCGTCTTCGGTCCACGCATAAACGATCGTCGCGTCGTCAGTGAAGCGTGCTAATTGATCGATGTGACCGTCGGTATCATCACCCAGCACCGTTGGCCCAGCTTCATCGCCGGGCAGCCAAACGATTTGTTTTGCCGCCAAACGTTCTTGGAACACGGCTTCGATTTGGGATTTGTCTAACTCTGGATTCCGATTTTCGTTCAGGATACTCGAACAGGTCACCAGCAGCACGCCATTGCCATTGATCTCTAGAGCGCCTCCTTCGGCACAGATGCCTGCGGCAATGTTCTCGATTTCCAACTTTGACGCAACTTTGCCAGCGACCTGTTGATCCAGATCATACGGCGGGTACTTGCCACCCCAAGCGTTGTAACGCCAGTCAATCGAACACAGCGCGCCATTAGATAAGTCTTTAACGAACGTAGGTGCGTAGTCACGCGCCCAAGCATCATTGGTCGGGATATCGACCAGTTCGATATTCTCAACTTGCTGAGAGCTCAATTGATTCACGTGCTGCTGCAGAATGATTTGTCTGGCCGTTTCTCGATTCTGTTCTCCTCCACACATCACGTAGGCTTTTTGATCTGCCGCGACGGCGTGAACCAAAAAAGCAAATTCGGCCTGTGCTGCTGCCAAGTTCTGTGCCCAAGTATCGTGGTTGATAGGAAAGCTCAACCACGTTGCCGCTTGCGGAGCCCATTCGGGAGGCATCACTTGCATAGGTTTACACGGTAAGTTGGCAGGAGACATGAGGCAGTTGCGTAGTCGGTTTGGTCCCAGTGCTACGAATCTAAGAAACGATTCGTCAATCCCTCATATGCGTCAATACGACGGTCGCGCAAGAACGGCCAATGGGTTCGTGCCGTCTCTATTAGACTTAGATCACAATCGGTGATCAACGTTTCCGCTTCTTCGCCGGCGACACAGATCATATTCCCGTAGGGATCGGCGACAAAGGATGATCCCCAGAATTCAATGTGGTCTTCGGTGCCGACGCGATTGGGGGCAATCACATAAATACCGTTGGCAATCGCGTGCGAGCGCATCATCGTCTGCCACGCATTGCGTTGGCTTTCACCGAATTGGGCTTTCTCAGGTGCCTGCCATCCGATCGCTGTTGGGTAAATGAGAAAATCGGCACCGGTCAGTGCTGTCAGTCTGGCTGCTTCTGGGAACCATTGATCCCAGCAAATACAAACGCCAATTCGTCCGACCGAAGTTCTGAAGCTGCCAAAGCCCGTGTCGCCGGGCGTGAAGTAAAATTTCTCGTAAAAATATGGATCGTCAGGGATGTGCATTTTTCGATACACTCCCGCAATGCTTCCATCACTTTCGATCACCACTGCCGTATTGTGAAACAGACCGGCGGCGCGGCGTTCGAACAGTCCAGCCACGATTACGACGTTTTCTTGGTCAGCCACCTCGCACAGTCGATCTGTGGAAGGACCGGGGATCGATTCGGCTAACGCGAACTGGTCGTGGTCCTCCGATTGACAGAAGTAAAGGCTGGTGAACAATTCTTGCAAACAGATCAACTGCGCTCCTTTGGCAGCGGCCAATTTAATTTGCTCGACTGCTCGGTTGAGATTATCAACCGCATTATTTATACAGTTCAATTGAACAGCGGCCACAGTGACCGTTTGTGACGAGTGTTGAGGGGATCCAGTCATGTTTTCCTTTAATGTAGATCGACACTTGCCGATCGCCAGTTTCAAGCATTCGATCCTACCTCGCGTAAGAGAAAACATAAATGGAAAAAATTCCCTCGCGCGGGCTCTTCGTGACCGGCGCTGACACAGATGTTGGCAAGACCTACGTGAGTGCACTGATCGCGGCAGAGCTATCGGCGGCCGGCCACCGCGTTGGCGTTTACAAACCGGTTGCCAGTGGTTGCGTCGTCGACGGAGACGATTTGGTAGCCTCCGACGCAGTCGCTCTCTGGAATGCGGCCGGTCAACCGTTGACTTTAGACGCCGTTTGTCCACAGCGATTCGCAGCGCCAATCGCTCCTCATTTGGCCGCAATCGCCGAAGGCAAAACGCTTGACGCCGATCTTGCTCGCACCGGGCTGGCCGCGTGGACGCCGCACTGTGACATTGTCGTTGTCGAGGGGGCTGGCGGATTAATGTCTCCCATCGACGAAGAAGAATATGTCGCCGATCTGGCGTATGATTTTGGCTATCCCCTCGTTGTCGTAGCCAATAACGTCGTCGGTGCGATTAATCAGACATTACAGACGTTGATCACGGCAGCCCATTTTCGAGAGGGTCTGCCCGCAGGTGCTGTGGTGCTCAACGACGTTAAGGCGACCGATGATCCGGCGTCAGATTCAAATCTAGAGGAAGTTGTAACGCGCGTCGAAGGTCCGTTATTCAGTCGCTTGCGATATCGAGGTACAAAGTTGGACGACCCAATCGACTGGTACGAACTGGCGGCTGGATGAGTGGCCGTTACCCTGTTACAAGCCCGATGCGCCAGCGAGAAATCCGAAAATCCTCGGAAATATCCGCTCGCTTGCGCTTCGGGGTCAAACTATTTCTCGCAGCTTTGCCATAACGTCGCCTTTCGCGGAGCGAAA
The DNA here is from genome assembly GCA_938036435.1 of uncultured Pirellulaceae bacterium. GTDB lineage: Bacteria > Planctomycetota > Planctomycetia > Pirellulales > Pirellulaceae > Mariniblastus. Next base: position 6,797 of record CALHPU010000100.1, read on the forward strand.
GAAGCGTTCTTTCGCTCCACGAAAGGCGACTATGACCGTTTTACGACAACGCCTAAACTGATTCCATGCAAACTCCCGCACATCTTGCTGCCAGCCTCTTGGTCTGGAGAAAAGAGACTCGGTGGACCGATGCGGCAGCTGTGGCGTTCGGAGCCGTCTTACCAGACATAACGATGTTCTTTTTCTACGGCTACCAAAAAGCAATCGGCAGCACGGAAAAAGAGATTTGGGGCACACTCTATTTTGAAGAACACTGGCAGTATTGTTTCGACGTGTTCAACTCAATTCCGATCGCGATTTTACTGTTTATCATTTTTCGTCAATTGAAAATGCATTGGGCTCAATTGTTGGTCGCCAGTGCTGGACTGCATATGTTATGCGATCTTCCCGTTCATCATGATGATGGACATCGTCATTTTTTACCGTTGAGCAATTGGCGATTCGAAAGTCCCGTTTCCTATTGGGACCCGGCACATTATGGATACATCTTTGCGTCAATTGAATTGGCCTTTGCCGTATCAGCCTTGATTTATGTGACTCGCAAAGGTGCCAAACCAACCAGCCGAATTGCGATAGGTACGCTGGCGATTTATGCCGCTTGCATTGCAATGTTGGTATTCGTGTTGGCTCGACCCTTCTTTTGTGAGGCGATTCGGTCGGCGGCTGATTAAAAGTCGTAGTGGGATTCGCCAGAATTCCTCACTGGCTGATCAGGGGAATTCTGGCCAATCCCACTTCATTGATTCAAAACACAATGAGCCGAAGTTTTGGCAACGCCACCGTTAATAATCCTTGCGAGTAAAGTACACGCAGCTGATCAGTAACATGACGGCCATAAAGGCCAGCCCGCTGGTCAAAGGAGAAAAAGGATTCTGATATTTGGGCTGCTGGCGAAGATCGACCGCACGGTTGGTGTCGCTGTTGCCGCTAGAAGAGAGGTAGGCGACCACCTTGTAGAATTCGCCTGGCTTAGGCCATAACCGATAAAGTGGTCGGACCACCATACGGTAGATTCTCTCAATCATGTTTTCAGGCGGTGTCTTTGTATCGATGACTTCTAAAGAAGGAAGCCGGTAGCGTGTCAGACGATTGGTGCGGTCGGCGACGGCCAATTCGAACGATTCCCCGTTCTGATTTACGTTTGCCGCAGAAATTTCTCCTTGTCCCGTTACGGCGGCGCGTGAGAGTTTGTTGGTCTCAGTATCAAGCATCCACAACCGTTGGTTGCCCATAAGAAGAAAGAATTGCTGACCGTCGGACGTACCAGCGATTGCGTCGACGGCGTAATTGGATTCCGGTCGAAAGCGCGATTTTTCTTTGAGCGTTGTAGCATCCACCAGAATAATGTCTCCGTTGCCTAACGCCAGTACAATGTTGTCGCCTTGAAATTCAACCAGACAGCTCATCGATGGAGCAACGTCCAATTCGATATCGGCGCTGATCCCACTGGTGTATTTTTCGCCGTCAAACTTTAGCACGTGCAGTCGTCCTTCTTGATAGATCGCAATGTAATCTGATTGAGCGTTGATGGCTGCTTGACCGCGCGCGTCGACGGATACTTTCTCATCGGGGCTGATATCAACGTAATAGCGCTTCCGACGAAGGCGTTCTTTGCCGGCAGCGGATGTTCTGTCGGCGGCTGTCGCAGGATCTAGAAATCGAAAAACTTTCCCGTCACTGGTAACGGCAACAGCCATCGTGCCACCCTGCAAAAGATCGACCATGCTGGTCGGAAACTTACCAATCTTCGCAAATGACTCACCGGCGCGCTTAGAAAGCAGCATCGGCTGGCGGGCGAAACTGATCGGGTTGAGCAGGGAGGGGTTTCCTGCGATGACCTGTCCGTCGGTGGGGTTAACCACTGGACCGTAAGGCAGGGAAACTTCGGGCGAGTTATCCAGATTGGTGCCATATGAGAGCATGACCAGCGGCACATTAGCTTGATCGTCTAATCCGGGCATCAGTGACTCCCACGATTGATCTTTTGCATCCCACGTCGAGAATTGCCCCAACCGGTCAAGCTGGATGATTCGGTCGCTTGAACTGCTGGTTGCGACGATGCGCGTGTTTTGCATCCGAGCATTGAGAAAGCCGTAGCCAGTACCAATGAAGAAGCAGGTGCCCCAGAACACAATCGTGACGACCACTGATAGGATCGTGCTACGTGTAGTCAATCCAACGAATGCAGATACCGAATAGTAGATTCCAAACACGATCACGTACAACACGATGCAGTACAAAATGGCGTTCTCCCAAACACCCATCGCCAGACCCAACCACAGCCAGATTCCCACGAACAGATAGGTTGCACAGAGCGCGATGAACACGCATCCTCCAACAAACTTAGACAGAAACAAACCGCTCCGCGAAATAGGTTTGCTTAACAACAGATTCAACGAGCCCGGCTCAAAAGTTTCCGGAATAATGCTCGCGGTGAACAGTAGCGCGACCGCCAAACCGATGGAGAGAACAAATTTGTCGAGGATGCCGGGGATCACCGAGATCACTTGCGCTCCGAACTGCGCCTGCGAGGTGGGAATATCTAGCAGCTCAAACGCCCACGGCCCGTACCACGCCGACATTGACGTGGCCTGACCGCGTGAAATGCTTGAGCGGAACGCGCGGCCGATCAACAGACGGTTCAACCGTCGCGCGTGGCGACTGCTGTATCCCTTCTCAAGTTTCTCTTTAAGGGCTTTGGCCTCGCCGCTTAACCGCATCCGTTTCCAATCTACGGGGCGATAGAACTCCGGATCTTTGATCAGGTTGTTTAATTGCTCGATCAGCTTTTGATGGGTGAAAAAAGTGCGATTACTTTTTTGTTGCTTTGCTGGAGTATTGGAAGCGCCAGATGAATCAGCCTCGCCCTTGGTTCCTGTCGCCTCGAGATCCTTCTTCAAGCTGGCCGGCAACGACTGCCAGATTCGCCCGATTTCTGGATGCCGGTCATCATCTTTTTCATCAAGCAGTTGTTCGACCAGTGCCGCCGGATCTTTGACGTGCTGTTGATAGACCAGTTTCCAATCCAGCGTTTCGACAAAATGAAACGGCGCCAGTGCAACCAGCAAGAGTGTGATCAGCGCCAGCAGCACGTACAGAACCCTCGACGCCATGGCCGCGCGAAAGGAATCTTTGATGATGGCGAGGTATTGCCGCATATCGGTGCACCAGAAAATATATTTATCCGCTCTAACGCGAAGTAATGCCTAGTTCAAAATTGATCCGTCTACAATTCTTCGATCAGTTTCAAGAAAGCGTCTTCGAGACTAATTCGTCTCGGCAGCAGCCTGAGAATACTGATCTGATGCTTTCGCATCTCGTCGACAAATTCGTCAACTTCTCCTTGAAACGAGAATTCGATGTCGATCGAAGCGGACGTTTTGGTCGGCGGTTTGAGATGTTTGAAAGTACGACCTAGTAGGGACGCTTCGATTTCTTGAATTGGTGCAGACAAATCAACTTCCGCGACGATCTGCGGGTTTTCGTTGGCCACTTCCTGCCCGATCGTCTCCACAGGGCCGCAGTACTTCAGTTGGCCCAAATTGAGGATCGCCACCGAGTCACAGATTAGCTCGACTTCTTGAAGTAGATGGCTGTTGAGAAAAATAGTGACGCCCATCTCTCTTAGCCGATGAATGATTTGCCGCATTTCGGCGCGAGCACGTGGGTCAAGTCCGTCGGTGGGTTCATCCAACATCAATAGTTTTGGCTCGTGCAGCATCGCCTGAGCCAACCCCAGGCGCTGGAGCATACCTTTGGAGAAATTTTTGACGGGTTCACGATGTCGGCCCGTAAGCCCAACCAATTCCAATAACTCGTCGCGCTTCTCGCGGATAACGCTGTTGGCAACGTTGCTCAGGTTGCCGAAACATTCGAGTGCTGTGCAAGCTGTCAAATGCGGGCTGATCCGTAGATGCTCGGGAAGATAACCCACTTGTTGCCTTGCGGCGATCGAGCCTGCCTTACACCCCAAGAGACTGGCCGACCCGGAAGTTTTGGAGATGATACCTAAAAGGATTTTGACAAAAGTGGTTTTGCCGGCTCCATTGGGCCCCAGCAAACCAAAGACCTCTCCTTGCTTAACTTCAAAGCTAACATTCTTAAGAGCTTCAAATCGTTTTCGAAAGATGGTGCCTGAGCGATAGGTCTTACAGAGATTCGTCGCTGAAATAGCCGGCCCGGCATTCGATGCGACGGGTTTGGTAACAGGCTCCGCCTCCGCGATGGCCTGACTTTCATCAAGTTCTGACATGCTGGATGTTCGATAGGTCAGCGGATTAAGGACGGAGCAACAGAAGTGCAATGACTATGTACCCCGCCGGAAATTAGAAAGTTTAGCAGTTTGCCAAGATGTTCGAAATAAGCGCCGATTGGAGCGGTGCTAAGCCTTACCTTGGTCTTGGCGTTGTGGCTTCATACGTGTTGGCTACTGCTGCTTGCCAAAGCGATAGGTTGACTCCAACAATCGTTCCGCGCTTGTTAACCGCGATGGTATAAGGATATTGGTCGATAGAACACGACTTGATTAGCTTCGAACCGGGCTCATAGGCAGCAACGATGATTCCTATCGGCATGAAACTAACCGCTTCCAAATCCGCTTCGGTGAAATCATCTTGATAAATCAAGATCGGCTGGTAGCTGTCAAGCGATTGTCCCTTGAGTTCTAAAACGAGATCCGCTGACGCGGGGTTTCGATTAAGGAAAACCAGCAAAACGTTTTGGTTTTTTACTTCAAGTTGACGGTTTGAAAGTGATTTTTTAGGCAACTCTACTTGAGTACCTAAAAGTTCAAAGCGATTCTTTTGCAGCGCAATCTGCGCAGCAAGCTTCGGCTTGAAATCGCACGAGTCAGGCAATCGATCGATCATTTCACTTATCGAATCGCGGGCCGACTCGAATTCTTCGTACTCGCCGACTGACAAAAGAGACTCGCATGACTTGGCAATAAGAGTCCATTTTTTGATATCAATTTCAGGATTTTTTTCAAGTTCTTTCAAAACATGCCCAAGGTTCTGCACGCTGTCGTGTTCACCGTTTCGGATCCTCTCGTTCAAATCCCAAAGTTGAAGTCCGAGAAAACGAGAGTCCTCTGCGATCGCAGTGGCAAGTTTCTTGATCGACGCATTCTGATTTTCAGCCAGTAAACTTCCTAAAGCGATAATCACATGATCGATGTTCGGGTTCTTGGGGTCTTGCTGTTTTGCCTGCATCAGCCGCTCCAATAGATATGAAATTCGTATCAAGTCGTTTTGGAAGCCCGGGGAAAATTCACGTAAGCCCAAAACGAGATGATCTCCGTAGCTTTTGTTCGGCTTTTTGCAAAACATCAATGTGCGAACTCTGGCCAAAGCAAAGTAGGCAAGTTCACTGAGAGACTGGTCGTCCTCAGAGATATAGGATTTCGCAACGGCTTCAAATGAAGTCAAATCTTCATCGCGGCATTCCGCATCACGTAGCTGACTTTCGATGAGTATCTGCTCGTTGCGAAGTGCAATGCGGGCCAGTTTTGACCGCTGTGGCACACTTAAATCGGAACGTTCAGAAACCAAATTGATTCGTTGTCGACGCGCAATAATCTCGTCAGAGATTATGTAATAGCGCCCGTTAGAATTTGAAAACTCTAGCTGGGAGATCTGATCATCAACACTAAGTTCTGGTGGAGTTTCAAGATGCCTCTCTGTAACTGTCGCACGTTGTGAGACCATCGGCAGTCCGGCGAAATAATGAACAGCCGTTACTGCACAAGCGACAAAAAAGAAGACTAGACCTAGTGCAGGAGGGATGCCGAACAACAGCATCAGTTTCCACAACGGTTGGAGCCATCGAGGCCCAGCCAAGCCGTCAAATGATTCTGGCTCAAACTCAGTTTCGTCCTCAGAATCTTCAAAATCTTGATTCATTTCATGTCTTCGATGAGAGCGATGAAGCAGAAGCTTGTTCGCGATATCTCACGAGAAGAAAGCGAAACCAAATTGCGTTCAGTTTACTGAAATAGCAAGATTGTAATCAATGCAGAGACATCTGCGAAGTCAACAACGGTATCGTCATTGGAAGGTGCTCTCGCTGGGAAGATACTGATATATCCGCTCGCTCGCGCTTCGAGCTTGTATTTGTGCAACTTCAAAACTCATGCTTGGGGTCAGCTACAGCTGTACCCAACCGCCGCTCTGGGCGCTACTGCGGACCGCTTCGATGACTTTCATATTCGCCACCGCGTCCTCGATTGGAGTGGGAACCGGCGTGTTATTTAAAATTGCCTGAGACATTAGATCACCTTGCAGTGTGTACTGGTCACAAGCCGGGTGTTCAACAAGTTGCGGCTGGCCATCGGCCTGCAGCCACGTGCGGCATGCTTGGTTAGGAGGTGCGTTGAAAGGGATTTCTATTTCGATCCTTCCTGCGGTGCCAAAAATATTGACGCGCTGCCACGGGGAAAGCTGTGTGGAACAGGTGAACGCGGATGTCACGTTGTCAGGAAACAGCAGCATCGCACTGGCCAATCGATCGGTGTTGAAATCTGGATCTTGTTCGACAACACCGACTACTTTTTCGGGTTCAGCATCACAGATGAATCGAGACAGAGAAATGTTGTAGCAACCAATATCCATTAGCCCACCACCGCCCATTTCGGCGCTGTTGCGAATATTGTCTTTGTCATCATTGAAGTAAGAGAAAAATGATTGGATGCCACGCAACTGACCGATGGTTCCTGCCGTGACGGCCGAACGGGCGTACTGCCACTGAGGATGATGGCGATACATAAATGCCTCCATCAGTTTCAAATGCGGGTGAGCCATACCGGCATCGACCAGTTGCTGCCCCTCTGCCGAGGTCAGGCCGATCGGTTTCTCGCACAACACGTGCTTGCCGGCTTCTAACGCTTTGATACTCCAAGGCACATGTAGGTGGTTGGGAAGCGGGTTGTAAATCGCATCTACTTCATCATCCTGAAGTAAAGCTTCGTACGAACCGTGTGCTGTTGAGATACCCAGTT
>CALHPU010000101.1 GCA_938036435.1 uncultured Pirellulaceae bacterium
GAATCCATCTCGCGTCGAATTTGGGCAGTTAGCTGTGCCTCCAACGCTTCGGTGATCTCGATTTCAGTACGGCAGCTTGGGCATGAGATAAGGTTCGACATTTGGAACTCCCTGAAGTTGAAGGCATTTTCTTAACGAAAACCCTTTACGCATCATGCGTGCCAAACTTTGAAAAAGTCGAAACACTGTGATTTTCTTGAGGTTTTGACTCAGGCCCTGAATTTCCCAACAAGAAACGACAACTATCCGTGTCTGCTGGTAAAAATAGTTGTTTGCCGGAAGACCAAAAGCTAGTTGATGTTGAATTTCTTAAGTTGTTTGTCCATCGTTTGCCAGTTCTCGAATCCAAGCAGTTCGGCAGCCTTCTTTTTCTGCCCACCAGACTCTTCCATGCCTCTTTCTAAGTAGTGCTTGCGAATCCCGTCTAAGTGAGCACCCAGGTCGAACCCATTGCCCAGCTCGAGATCCAAAGATGATTTATTGGCGGACCGCGGCGCCTCTTCGACGGCGGCTGAAATATCCAGCCGAGTAAGCGACGAGCGGGCCGTCATGACGACGGCTTGCAGGACTGCGTTGTACAACTGCCTTGCGTTACCCGGCCAGTCGTGGCTTCGAATAAACGAACCTGCGTCGGCAGATAGCTTCTTGGGTTCGTATGCCGAGTCCTGTTTCGCAAAATCGTCATTGACCTGTTTGAGGAAGTGCTTGGCTAGATCCAAGACATCTTTGCCGCGATTTCTGAGTGGCGGCAATTTGATTGTAATTGCGGCGAGCCGGTAGTAGAGATCAAGCCGGAACTCGTTCAGCTCGACTCGTTCGATTAGATTCTGGTTGGTGGCCGCGATGATCCGAACGTCCACCGTGAAATTCTTGCTGCCGCCGACGCGCCGGAACTGCCTGACACAAGGCCCTTTTTCGATTAGAGGCTGAAGTACACTGAGCAGTTTTGCTTGGAGGGCTGGGTTGCATTCACCAATCTCGTCCAAAAAGATTGTGCCGCCGTCAGCGACTTCAAAAAGCCCTTTCTTTTCTTTGTCAGCACCGGTGAACGCACCTTTGACGTGCCCAAACAGTTCTGATTCTAAAAGCTGGTCTGGGATCGCAGCGCAGTTGATGCTCTTAAACGGCGCGTCCTTGCGGGGGCTGGCATCATGAGTGGCCTTAGCGATTTTTGATTTTCCCGTTCCAGACTCACCAAGCAGCAGAACAGAGACGTCACGAATCGCAGCTCGATGTGCTCGACCTACAGCTTCACGCATGGCTTTGCTGCTTCCAATCATGTCAGAGAAGCCATCCAGTTCGCCCGGACTCATTGCTCGAAGATGCTCGTAAGCGACGTCGGCATCTGTGATGACCTCACGGATATGTAAATCCAAATCGAACGGGATCTCTGTAACGCTGCTTTCACCACGGAATGACTGAAAAAACGTCGCTTTGTATTTGCTTTTTCCCACCAGCACCCAGACTGCCGCCATTGCCGGTGTCCCCGGACTTAGATGAATACAAAGTTCGGTCGGATGCTGCGTTTTGGTGGCGTACAGGCTTTTTAGAAATTCATCGACGGTTGTGTAGATACTGGCGTAATCGGTCGGCCCTTCTAGTTTTGTTGGGCGATAAAATTCGACCTTCACGCCCAGCCACTTTTCAAATTTAGGCTGAAGCGTCTTGGGATAAGTGCAAAGTAGGTGTATCGAATCAAATACTTCGTTTTGAAGCAGCGTTTTGATCGGGCCACCATCATCCGATTCGCGAATTGCCCGTTTAATCGCTTTCTCAACTTGGGATTTAACTTGGCCACCAACATCCTTGCCCATCGAGGCCAAGTCTGTCGCACCGATCCACGCCACTAAAGTTCGATTCATAGAACACCTATTCGTTTATTTGCACAACAAATAGTGTACTTTCCAGCGTTCACCTTTAGGAGGTAGGCTTCTTGAGAAAACGAAGACATTGAAATTTCGATCTGTGATTCCGCAAAAAAACTCCGAATTTTGTCGACCTGTCATTCGAGTGGCGTACTGACAAAATGACTTACCCTAAACCGCCATCCCTCGTCGAGATACCACTTTTTGTGTTGGCGCGCCATTTGCAAGTTGTTTGCATGACCCACAATCTGCAAATGGAGACTAGTTTTGTCAGCCAATTTTGATGATGTAAAGCGATTCGCGGAGGAGCAATTCGACCTAGCGAATGAAGGCGCTGAAGTGATCAGGTTCTCGGCGAGAGCTAAATCTCTTTCACGAAGCGAAATGTTGATGGAGCAGTACGGTGCCATCACTGCAAATGCGTTAGTCGACAATCCGGAGTACGAGAAATTGAAACATGGCTTTGGCAAGAGTGTCTGGTCCGTCATGCTTGCTGTGGATCTGAGAGGTTCCACGAATAGAGCTGTGGAGATCGGTCCTAAAAACACTTACTTGACGATGCATACATTTCTACCAACGTTGATCAATCTCGTGGGGAGCTGGGATGGAGCTGTTGTTGGGCTCAGAGGGGATGGGTTGATCGCTCATTTCGGGGAAACTGAAGTAAAAAGCGATGACAACACGGATGTCTCCTCAGAAGTTGCTTCGCAAGCCGCACAGGACTCCGTCAATTGTGGAAAAGGAATGATTGAGGCCGTCGAGGAAATCATTAATCCACTGCTGGATTCCAAAGGAATTAAGTCTGACTTGAGAATTGGCGTGGGGATCGACTGCGGCCATTCCGTAGTAACCAGAATCGGTCACCTCGCTGCAACAGAATTAACCGCGTACGGCCCGCCAGTGAATAACGCATGTAAGTTTAGTGACCAGCAGAATCGAATTCATGTCAGGACACGCGTGCGCGAGGTGTACCCATCGGGAAAAGGGGGAAGGGTGAAATTCCGGTCTGCTGGAAGTGGCAAGTCCGGCTTGATCGTCATGTTTCCACCAGACATGCATATGTTAGATCGCACCCCACCGAAACAACCAAGATAAAAACGAAAGGCAGAGAATGGAAACTATTTCACTTCTGGACGTAAAGTCATTTGCTGACGAACAGTTGCAAAATGCAAAAGAGTTCGCGGGCAAGATCCAGTTTATGGAAAGGGAACTTACAAGTAAAAGTTGGACCAAAGAAGCCGGTTCAATTAGGGCAAGCCTGTGGGAAGATAAAGAGCTTGGAGACCTGAGAGTTGGGGAAGGAATCTCGGCGTGGGCTTCGATCCTTTCGATTGACCTTCGCGAGTCAACGAAACTTGCCCACTTGGTTTCGCCGAGGGAGATGTATCTCGCGATCCACACGTTACTTCCAACTCTTGCTTTTGTTTGCAGAAAAACTGGAGGGAAAGTAATGAACTTTCGTGGCGACGGTTTAATTGCAGCATTTGGCGTAAGGAAGATTCTTGATGTAAATGACTACCCTGAATCGCAACAAAAAGCTCAGGCGAATTTACACGCGGTCATGGCCGGCTACCGACTGTTAGAGTCAGTCGGGAATGCTGTAAAAACAGTTTTGGCAAACGATGAGATATTTATCGACCTCCATTGCGGCGTTGGAATCGACTGTGGGGTAGTAACGCTTACCCATGTTGGATGGAATTCAGCGAAGGAATTAACAGCGTACGGTGCGTGTGTAAACGATGCTTGTCATTTTGCATCAGGCAGGGACGTTATTGTTGTGAGTCAAAACGTAGCCTCTTGCTACCCCACTGGTGACGGCGAGGGCAAACTAGTTTTTCTCCCCCACGAAAATGGATTCTTGACGTCCTGCAAGATCGAGGCTCTGCAATGAATGACAATAAATACGATTTTTGCTGGAAGACCCACAGTTACCTAAACGGCTACATTTTCTTGGCAGACCGAAAAGCCGCTCTACTTGTTGGATTGGCTGGCTCGCTTATTACGTGGCTTTGGTTCAACGGTAGCATCGACCTTGAGAACGCACCAGTTAAGTGGGGCTTTTGGCTGACCGCGATTTTTTTACTAGGACTTTCGTTTGTTTCTTCCTTTTGGGCGATCTGGCCCTTCCTTGACACGCACAAAGTCAAACAGGAGCAAACAGGAAACAGCACAAAGGAGCCCAACCAATCGAAGCCAGCTCATGGCCTTATCTTTTGGCGAAATGTTCTTGTTTACACCAATCCAAATACGTTTGCGAAAAAGATTTCTGAGACCGAAGATGAGGAGTTCGTTAAGGAAGTAGCGACTCATTGCCATGAACTTGCCTATACTGCCGATCGCAAATACAAGAAAATCAACTTCGCATTCGGTGCACTTGCGCTGGCAATTGTTTGCCTCGTGGTATTCAGTCTCGTTCCCGAGCCCCAAGACAAAGGGGCTAGTTCCCAACCCGCCCACGAACCTGCTGTAAAGTTGTCGGAATAGGACTTATCGGCCAATCTGAAATACGTTGCAAAATGTCCTTTTTGAAACGTAAACGATGTGGCATGGTTGGCTGAAGCAAATTTCCTAATTCCTGACCAGCGGGCTGTGTGAACGATCGAAAATTTGGAAGCGACACGAAATTGATAACTCAATCCATCGGGTTGCCGGTGTTGATTGATGCCGCCGGTGAGCAGGCTCGGGAGCGATTCATCGAATTCTTCACGGCCAGCATTCGCAATCGAGGTACGCGGGCAGTTTACGCCAATGCGGTTCAACAGTTCTTGCACTGGTGCCTCATGCGAAACATCAGCTTGGTCGAGATCAAGCCGGTGGTAGTTGCGACCTACATCGAACAATTGACATTCGAGTTGCAAGCTCCAACGGTCAAAGTTCACCTAGCTGCGATACGTCGGCTGTTTGACTTTTTGGTGACTGGTCACATTGTGATGGCGAATCCAGCCTCGTCGGTGCGTGGGCCTCGACATGTTGTCAAAAAAGGCTCCACGCCGGTGCTGCTGGCTGATGAGGCACGTCAGTTAATCGACTCGATCGACATTGGGACGATCGTTGGACTGCGAGACAGAGCGATCATTGGAGTGATGGTTTATAGCTTTGCTCGTGTTTCGGCCACACTGCGGATGAATGTTGCCGACTACTTTGTTCAAGGTCGTCGCCGCTGGTTTCGACTGCATGAGAAAGGCAGCAAACTCCATGATGTTCCTGCTCATCACAATGCGATCGAGTACATCGAAGCGTACCTAGATGCTGCTGATATTCGCAATGAAGCAAAAGGCCCGTTGTTTCGAACCGTGAACCGTCGACGACAACTGACCCTGAATCGGATGCACCGAAATGACGCTTTGCGGATGATTAAACGCCGTGCACGGCGAGCTAAACTTTCCAGCAATATCGGCTGCCACACGTTCCGAGCCACAGGAATCACGGCATATCTCTCGAACGGCGGAGCCGTAGAACATGCCCAAAAAATAGCCGCTCACGACTCTATTCGCAGTACAAAACTATATGACCGGACAACCGACGAAGTAAGTTTGCACGAAATCGAACGAATTCATATTTGATTTTCCTTATAAAATGCTTGAAAACGGCGACTTCACTTTCGTATGATTTATTCATACCCGAGGGAACCACACAACATTCAGTTTTGAGGTGAAGTCATGAATCGTCCGAGGTTAAACGCGTCTACTGGTGCAAGCTCAAGCCATCCAAACTACGAAGAAAAAGCAATCGTCGAACTAGAGGGTTGTTCCGAGTGGAATCTTATTGTTGACCCGCCTCTCGAACGAAAGAGACGCCGGCGCCGTACGAGTGACCGCCGAACTGCCTCCCCGTGGAACAAACAGCTCGTGATGTTGATCGTTGATAACTCGACATCAATGAGCCGAAATTGTAAAGCAGAGTATGCGACGAAAACAGCACGGGAGGTCGTCAGACAATGCCAACTTAAGAGTGGGAAAATGGCTTGCTTTGATGTTGCGATCTTTGCTTATGGCTACATGATCAGATACTCTAACAATCACATCCTTCGGCCCGTTACTGATGTCGATGCGAGCTCCCTTGAGTACCACGGTGACGATGGGCCGACGCAAATCCGTATGGCTTTGCAAGCAGCGAAATTTTTGTTGGATGGATACAACGAAGGCTACTATAAGCTACACAAGCATCCGGAACTCGTGCCACCACCTTTGATTTTTCTCCTTAGCGATGGATACAACGGAGACGGAAATCCCATTCCAGACGCCAATGCGATCAAGGAAATGTATTTGCCGATCAAGCAAGCACCGATGCTGGCTACCGTTGGAATCGAAACGGGGGAAACCAAGGAAGATGTTCCGCACGAAATGATGAAGAAACTGGCGTCAAAAAATTCCAATGGCGAGCCAGCCTACTTTGAAATCAACGATTTGAATTTGCTGGTGGAGTTAATAGCCACAACAAGTTCGTCATTCATCAATTCAACTGATGATCTGATCGACGAAGCCAATCGGATCCGACGACAATGGGAACGTCCTGGCTTTGGTGGAATAAAAGGGATCGAAGTGCAGGGTGACGAAGACGAAAGTCAATCGTAGACATGTCCTCAGAACAATCAGGGTCGGGTGAGTTTGAGCCAGTTGGGGCAGCACAACGATTTATCCGGCAGGCGACTCGCAGGTGTGAGTTCAATGGCAAGTTGCTCCTTGGAAATGGCGGGTTCTCGAATAAGCGGTTCTCAGTATCGGCAGCGACCGACAGTGGATCGAAAACCGAGAACGAAGACTACGTCGCTCTGTTCCAGTCGGACGCAAACCCTCAAGAGATTGCGGTCGCGATGGCGGACGGAGTTGGCGGTAGCCTACTGAGTGAAGTTGCTGCAAAACTTGCTTGTGTGACCGCACTCGGAGCGCTCGCTACCACAAAGCATTTTGATGATGCCTTGCCAATCAAGACGGCCTCTCGAGTGCTGCGGAGAATTGGCTCCAAGATTATTCAAAGAGCCTCAGCTATCGTTCTTCCGGAAAGCGTTTGTCCGTCAATGTGGGAAACGGCCGTCGCGTGCCAGAGAGTGTTCCAGACAACACTGACGGTCATCTGGACCGACAAAGAACAATTGAAAATTCTCTCGCTGGCTGATGGTGGGATTCTCGCTTCGGCGACCGGCGAGGAAGTTGACTTCATGAAGCTCAACGAGCACTGCATTGGGATCGGGCCATTTGTGCCAAACTTATCGCCACGTGCTTTACTGTTTGATGAATTGAATTGCCTCTCTGTTTTTACAGACGGATTGAACGATCTCGCAGAAGACAACGTGAGCTTTCGGAATCAACTGGTTGGTCTTGCAGACGAAAGCGCCAAGCAATCCATGGAGATTGGACTACGACAGTACAGCGAATACATCGAAGATAACACGACATTGTGTCAGGTTAGGTGGCTTCGTGATTGAGATACCTGCCGTAACAGCGGATGAGGCGTATGAGCTAGAGGGCAAGTCGATGCGGGTCGGAAGCCGGACGTTTCGTTTCGATAAAGTCGCAGCAATTGGAGGTCAGGCCTGCGCAATACCCTTGCTCGGCGCCAATGGCGTTACCGCCGCGTTTTTCCGAATCCCAAAACCCACAATTGTCACCCAGCCATATATTCACCGCACTTCGTGGCTGATCGGACAAGAATTGCACCGCAAGCACAAAGTGTTTGCGAACCTACCTCAAATGTGGTGGAGCACGGAAACACACGGACAGCAGAATAGCTTTCCATTTCCCTTTGTTGGTACTCTCCACGGTTTAGCCAAGGGGCTAAGCTGGAAAACATGGAAATCCAATTGCAACTTTGGAGACCTGCTGCCTAACGATGGTTCGACACGTCACGAGCCAACGAAGCAAGAACGTCTAGCCCTCGCTAAGAGTTTCATTCAAACGCTCGCGTTCTTGGAATGCTTTGGGGCAAAAGGATTCGTACATGGTGATCTTTCAGATGCAAACCTAATGATCGATCCCAGTTCTATGACTGTTAGCTTGATAGATTTCGATGCATTTATTTTTGAGTCCTCGACGCTCAAATTCCCCCGACTCACCGTGCAGAATAGTGGATCAAAAGGGACCACCGGATACATCCCCGAATGGCTGGACAAATCGACGTCTTTTGACCACCACCCGCTAGGTGATCGATTTGCCCGTGACATACTGTTAATCGAACTGTTAGGTTTCCGCGAGGGTGACCCTGAAGATGGGTCGCCGCTACTTTGGTCAGGCCAAGACGAACTCCTCGGTGAGATCACTGAGCTCGCACGTGTTTTACAACTGTCCCATCTGACAGACATGAGTGTTTTCACAGCGGAAGAAAACGAGCGACCGTCGTCGTTTACGCTTGCTCAAAAACTGAATTTGAGAGTCGAGAACAATGTGCATCGAAAATTGGCAGCCAAGCCCAGAGGCATTCGCCGCACAAGTTCTTCACCGCGACCCAAACCCCCCATCGCGAAGAAGAGAAAATCACCTTGGCGGCAGGCACTGTTTGCTGGTGACTGGCAGAAGCTTCAAACGTTGACTTGGCGAATTGCAGACCGAAGCGCTATCTTCATTGGAGACCGCGTGCTTTTCTTTCTGAAGAAACTTGCGATCAGCGTTGCTGCGGTGCTGGTCACGTGTTTTTGGGTATGGCTGATCATTTTTTTGCTATTAAAGATCAATTTGCCCGCGAATTTAATTTTGGCAGGCATCGTTGCGACCGCGCCAATTTGGTTGTATCTCAACCGCGACTCGTTGGACGCAATAATCTATTCGAAAAAAAGAGGCAGCGAACGTTGAACACAAAACAACCCATTTGCTGCCTCAAAGCAATCATCTAGCGCGTGATTGCGATCTCCGTCGAGATCGTGCGCACGGTTGCCATTGCAGGCGTTTCCAAATTGTTACGACGTGGCGACCCCTCCAAAGGAATACCGAAAATCCCCTATTCGTAACCCGTCGAGCGCTGGGATGCGGTTCTGCTATTGATGAAAAGACAAAACGAAACCTTGCCGATCCAAAGATTGGCTAAAACCAGACAGCCCGCTGCACTGCCGACCATCGAGTCGGCAATAGTTCGGGCTTGGCGTTTGTAAACATATAGGCGTTAAGAATGAGCAAGGATTGGATGATGGCTGGCAGATAGAAAACCGAGAACGGAAAACCAAAAGCAGCCACCACCACAGGGGTTATCGAAAACTCCGCGAGCGGGATGCTCAAGCGGTCGGAGTATACGGGCAAGTGCTTCGGATCTTTATCTGAGATTGATCCCTAGCCCTCTGCTGCTCCAGACTGCTCGAAAATCCAACTGTGAGCTTTGTCAGTAACTTTCGCCACAATTGGCAAGTCGTCACGTCCAAAACTTGTTGAGTCCGACCATTTGTCGTTGTCGTCTTTGTACAAACGACTGACCGTCACGTTATGCACGGTTCCATTCTTGGTGTCGTTTTCCCAGATGGCAGCGCGGATACGCCCCATACGGAGTTCGTGAACGGGTTTCTTAGCGTTGGCCATATTTGGCTCCTTGTGAAAAACAAATGTGTGCCGCAAGCGGCGTAAACTTTAAAATCGAATTTAGACCGCGAGCGAGAGTATTTTTCCAATCTTTTGGTCCATGGACGCACGTGCTCCCGCAAACTGAATCAGTCCACTGGACCGAGTCAGCGCATCGACCCACGCGAACGCAGAATGATTGTCGCCGACGACTTTGGCCGCGTTCTTGACAATCCCCATTGGGATTCCCTGTTGCCGCAGTCGTTTCGTTACTTCTTCAGCATCACAGCCAAGTTGCTGGCGTTTCGCGTCACGAATCTTCTTAGCAAACTGTTCCTGCCGCTGAGTTTTTACCCGGACGAGCGACGTGATCATGCGTTCGATTTCTCCAATTGCGTCACGCACACTCGAGGTGTGCTTTCGACTGAACTCATTGACGTCGATACAGTCCCAGACGATATGGTTTCCACAAATATGCTGATACCAGAATGTCTGTATTCCGACGCTACGACAACCAACTTCGCTGTTCCAGATAAAGAAGCCCGGGGCGAACCGGTCATCGCCGATATCAACCCAGCCATTGTCATCAACCAAGAATGCGAACATGTCTTGCTCACCCGCATATAAGCCCGTGCCGTAGTGACGTTGAGCTGGCTGCGGAGGCTGGAATTCACTATCGAATTTCGCAACGACATCGAGCAACTCAGAGTTCCACAATCTTGTGTAGCTGATGCCGTGAATCGAACGCACTTGATCAGTTCCATTCAGGAATTGAATCGGGCGGTCGGCACTTGGTAAAGTTTCTTCGATCGCAGTTGTTGCCGTCTTAGGCGACAAGCGATTGATCGTTTTGGCGGAAACGCCACACAAGTTGCAGAGTTGCCCAAAGGACCACTCATTTAAGCGACGAGCTTGGCCGTCTTCAAAGTTCAAAGCCAAGTGGCCTTGATCGATGACGGCGGCAACGGCTTGTGGCTTACTCCAAACTTCAGTTGCTCTCTCGCGTTGCGAAAAGCAATGGTTCCGCAAGGCCGCAAGCGATGGGAAGCATTCATCAGGCGAACGTTTCAGCAATTCGCTGTTGGCTCGCATCAAGTTAACCATTTCAATCTCCAATAAAAGGACGATGTGTCTGGATGCCCCGGCCCGCTGATTTCCGTTGTCGAAAATCAGCAAGCCAGCGCCGATTGTTGGAGATGACCGCCAAAAAAGTGCGGCCAAAGAAACCTTCATCTACCAGCCACAATGCTTCACATGATCAGTGGAGCATCGTGGCCGTTTCCATTCTTCCCGTTTTTTGCGGTGCAGATTGTTTAACAAAGAGCGAGCTGTGCAGCTTGTACCACGCAAGAGGACGAAAGTCACATTCTGGTGTCCCTTGGCTTTCCTTGGCTTTGAGCTGGGCAAATTTAGGCTACAGGTCCGGCCCCGAATGCATATTCGGCTCGCTGACTCGAATTGCCGCTGGCGAGATGGCAGTTGCAAGCCAGATGTGGGAATTGGGTTGACGAAACGTTACGTTGTCGCCCTCTAGCCGCTGCGGATTGATGATTAGAAGTACTCCCCGCCCGCCAAAGGAATGGTGCTTTAGAATTCGGTTGGCGTACTCAAGCTGGCTTGTCAGATGTACCCAAGTTCTTCCCTGCGGTCGCAAACCTTCTGTCAGAATCTTCGAGACGAGCAAACCGCGTGTCGCATGAAATAATTTAACCTCTGGCCACTTCATCTCGCCGACGATAATGCCTCGGATTGAGTGTCCGTACAGGGCTCTTATCTTGTTCGAGCGAATTTCAACCTTCTCAGATTCAATCAGCGATTGAATGATCGTATTGAAACGCTCCGAGAAAGCCCTCCATGACAATTTTGAAAACCGGTTTCGGATAACAGTGAAAATCTCTTCGCTCGAATAGAGACCAAAGTAATCGTTACGAATTTTAGCATCACGATCGCCATGACGCAGCAGGCCCAAAACAGCCCGCGTCATCGTCTCATTCAGTTCTTCTTCGCTCGGTTCACGCTGCGTCGTCAGTTGGCTAAGCAACTCCTCTACCGAATTCAGATCCATCACAAATACTCACATTGAAACTGCCGTGGAATCGGTTCCAGAACGGCTTTCAATTATCATTTTTGTTGGAAGCGTTCACGATGTCGAAACAGATTGATTTAGCGCGATTAGGAATCTTGTCAGAGTTGGAGTAGGCCCAGCAGCCAAGTCCCAGATTTACCTCCGGTACGCTGGTGTCGCTGAAGTCACTGAGACCCTTCAAAAAGCGACGTTTGCGAACACGGTGCCGAAAAAAGGTGTCGCTGACGGATAGCCCATTCTTTGTCAGAGTTTTGTCAGAGATCAGGGCCAAATTCAGCCCAAAACATGTAAAATGAGGTTTGGGCGAGAAGGCCCAAACCTCATAAAACATGGGAAATTAAAGCACCCCCGAGAGGATTCGAACCTCCGACACCAGCTTTAGGAAAGCTGTGCTCTATCCACTGAGCTACAGGGGCTTGGTGTGTTTTTTGAAGGCGTGGTAATCCACGGGTAACCTTTAGGCCCTCAGAAAAGGTATCGGACGTTGTTGCGTCCGACGGGCCAAAGCGAATACCACTCGAAGCAGCAATCGCGATGACCCGCCGAAATTCTACCAAGCGTCAGCCAAACAAGCCATATCCTGAATTCCCCGTCTCTACTCACAACAACGGCTAATGGTTCTGCAAGATTGCCGGCAAACTTCACTCGTTTGGGCGTTGGGACGACCCACTTATATGCCCTAAAGCTTCACAATGAGCTCTACCCGTCTATCAAGCATGGGGCGCCCGTACCAGCTGACTTCGATGGAGTACGCGTTGGCGATCGGATTAACGAGCGGTCGACTTGCACTCATTGATGGCCAAAGCGAGATGAAAATCGAGCAGTGTCGATGCGATCATTTACGACTTCGCGATTTAAACGATCTCGATGTTTCTCGAAGTCGCTAACGAAGATGTTGTAGAGCTCTCCAAGGTAATTATTGCTCGAACGATTGTTTAAATCGCCCAAGCCTCGGGCACTGGATGGTTTGGGATGGGAGCCAAAGCAAGTCCAGAGCAGGCAGCAGTTATTGAAAAAATCTGAGAGAAGCTTGCGCTGAACAAAAGTCCGAGTGCGGCGGCGGTTCTTGACAAGTTTGAAGTAGCCGAGATCGGAAAGGTCACAGATTGATTCGAGGACCACGCTCGAAATCTGTCGGTCAAATTTTGAGATTTGACCCCAATCCGAGCAGTCCGAGCAATTCAGAATTAGCAACCTGCATCGGCGTACACCCTCTCGGGCAGCTTTTGCCCCGGTAGAAAGATTGTTACAATCCGAGCAACAAGAAGCGTAAATTGCTCGAGGGATAAGTTTTGGCGTTCAAGCTAGGTACAGACGAAGCCGGTTACGGTCCAAACCTCGGGCCCTTGGTGGTGACGGGAACGCTTTGGAAAACGCAAGGCTGTGAAGACGACCTCTATCAATTGTTAGCTCCCTGTGTTGCCGACCAACCGCCGGGGCGAAACAATTCGGATCAGCTAACTCTCGCGATCGCTGATTCCAAAGTGGTTTATCGCAGTAAGTCGATTCGACATCTTGAGAAATCAGTCTTGACCACACTCTCGTTGGTCTCAGGTACGGTGCCAAGGACGCTACGCGACTTGACGCGTTCGGTGAAGGGTAATGTTCCAGACTGTTTTTTCGACGATGTTTTTTGGATCGCTGACGGAACAGTCGATGAGGTGATGCTACCGATCGAGTGCTCAGTTGACGATATCACAACGGCTGCCGATCGGTTTTTGACTCAATGCGAATCAAGCAGTGTAGCGCTGTTGGCGATCGATACTGAAATCGTGATGCCTGAAGATTTCAATAATTCTGTTGCGAGCCACGGGAACAAAGCCAATGTGCTCTCTGGTCGAACGATGGAAGTGATCGATCGCTTACTTGGCCAATGTGATGGAGCAGTATCGGTAGACTGCGATAAACATGGAGGCAGATCTCGATACAAACATCTAATTGAACAATACCTAACCGATGGCCCTGTCGAGATTGCCAAAGAAAGCGCTGAGCAAAGTGTATATCGGTGGTCTGGCGGAGAGTGGGACGCTCATATCCGGTTTACCGCCAAAGGCGAGGGAGAGCTTCCGGTGGCTCTTGCGTCGATGGTGTCCAAATACGTCCGTGAGGTCTACATGCGTTCGTGGAATGCGTACTGGATTGGCCATCAGGCAGGACTCAAGCCAACCAAGGGATACCCCGTGGACGCAAAACGCTTTCGCATCGACATTGAAGAAACTCGCAAGCGACTGGGAATAAGGCCCGAGCAGTTTTGGCGGTGCCGCTAGGATCGATATATTCAAAGAATTGGCAAACCGCTACAATTTGGGCAAGGTATAGACGTCCGAATATGTACTCATCGAACCGTTTCTTGGAACTTCGAAACTCAATGGCCAAACGAAGAAAACGATCCTTTCCCGGAGAACCATCCCCTGCTCCTCGAGCCAGCGTCAAGACATCGCAAAGCGTTTACGCTGACGAACAAACGCCCGGGATCTTTGGGTTCTTCAAGAGTCTCGCGGTGCGCGAAACGATCGAATCGATCGTGATTGCCGTCGCGCTGGCGATGATGTTTAAGGCTTTCGAGGCAGAGGCGTTCATTATCCCGACGGGATCGATGGCAAACGCCCTTCAAGGACAGCATAAAGATCTGACCTGTAACCAATGTGGCTACCAACATCAGGTCGGTGCAAGCCACGATGCAAAAATTGCTGCCACGACTTGTCCTTTGTGTCGGTACACTTCTCCGACCAAACGTACCAATCCCGACCATAAAACATTCAACGGTGATCGGATTCTTGTAAACAAATTCGTTTATGATTTTGAGGATCCCCAACGGTACGATGTGATTGTTTTCAAGAATCCAAATCACGCGAAGCAGAACTATATTAAAAGGCTGATCGGTCTCCCCGGTGAGAAGATTCTGATCGAAAACGGTGATATCTACACCATGGAGAAACAACCAGACGAAACATGGGCCAAAACGATTCAGCCCAAGCCTGCCAAAAAGTTGTTGGAGATTGCAGAGCGGTTCGCCGACACGAATTACTTTGGAAGCGCCCTTCGCCAAGTTGGATGGCCCAGAAACTGGAAGCAACGTAACGGTGAAGCGAACTGGGTTGGAGAAGGATTTGGAGAAAATCTGAAATATACGGCAACCGCCCGTCCGGAAGTTAGCTGGCTGCGTTTCAGTAATAATCGTCCTGACGAAGTTGAGTGGGAGCAAATCGAAGACATCCTTAATGACGAAGGCCAGATTGAAGAACTGGATATCAAGGGACGGTTGGTTAATGACTATGTGGCGCACAATGATGGCGTTGTTGGGTCATCGGACATCCAGAGCGTCGGTTACCACTGGGTCGGAGACATTGGTTTTGAGGCCGACATCAACATCGTTTCTGGTAACGGCAATCTTAGCTTCGACATTGTCGAAGGCGGAGCTCATTTCACTTGCAACGTCGATGTCAAGACTGGCAACGCGACGCTTTCGGTGAGGGCCCCTGAGGGATCAGAGATTGAGTTTGTTGATTCCGGCGGGAATGTGGTTGCTGAGCCCTCCGGGCAAACGTCTCTTAATTCGTCCGGAAGACGCCAAGTTCGATTCTTCAATGCAGATGATCGAATCTACTTCTGGATTGACGGTGATTTAATCGAGTTTGATGCGGTTGATTATCGCCGATCGGATATTCCCGTTCCTCACTATTCGATAGAAGATCCGGCCGATGCAGAACCGCTTGGTATAGGTTGCCAGAACCTCGAAGTGGTTGTGGATCGCATTTCGTGTTTCCGAGACGTCTACTATGGTTCGACCGATCGGCCAGACTATATCGACAGCTATTTAGAACGTTTTCATCGTTTTGGCCAGCAGAAATATCGCCGCAACTCTCAGCGTAAGGGTGTGCGCGTCTCCACGATGGAGAATGAGTCTAGTGCTGATCCGTCTCTCATCTATCAAATGATGCGTAGCCCAGAGCAATGGAATACAGACCAAGCCAAGTCATTGTTTAGTAGGAAGAAGGGGCAGACCAAGCCGATGTTCTTTTTGGAAGAATATGAAGATCAGGCCAAGGATCAGTTTCTACCGATGGGGGACAACAGTGCTCAGAGCCTCGACGGACGTGTTTGGGATGGACCAAAATTTGTTGAACGCGATTTGTTAATTGGTCGCGCGTTGGTAGTGTTTTGGCCGCATTCGCTTAACGAGCCGGTGCCGTTTTTTCCAAATTTTGAGCGGATGAAGTTCATCCGATAGGCAGCCTTCACTGCCGACGTTTCAATTCATGGAGGTGTAGTGTGTCAATTCTAGAAGCCGAAGGATTGGTCAAAATTTACGGCCGCCGTCGAGTGGTTGACGGCGTGTCGCTCTCGGTCAATGCAGGGGAAATCGTCGGTTTACTGGGTCCAAACGGGGCAGGAAAGACGACTTCGTTCAAAATGATGTGTGGGATTGTCACACCTAACCGTGGTCGTGTGTTCTTACAGGGCAAAGAAGTGACCAATTGGCCCATGCATCTGCGGGCTCGAAAGGGAGGGATGGGGTACTTGCCCCAAAAGTCCAGCGTATTTGCAAAACTTAATTGTGAGCAAAACCTAAAAGGCATGATGCAGCTGTTGGGTTTTTCGTGGCGTCAACAAAAGACGCGCTGTGAAGAGTTGCTTGAGCAATTCGAGATCACCCACATTCGCAAATCAAAGGCGGGGGATCTTTCGGGTGGAGAGCGCCGTCGGCTGGAGATTGCTCGGTGCCTCGTCTCGAATCCTCAAATCATCATGCTGGACGAGCCGTTTGCGGGGATCGATCCGGTCACGGTGCAGAACATTCGTGCAGTGATCAAAGACTTAAGTCAACAAGGGATCGCTGTGTTGATTACTGACCATGATGCTAGGGCGATTCTTCGGTCCGCCGACCGCACCTACGTAGTAAGCGAGGGCAAGATTCTAGTCAGTGGCTCTGCCGATCAGATCGTTCGTAATGAAGAAGTGCGAAAGAAATACCTTGGGAATATCGAATTGCCCGAGCTGCTTGGTACCTCAAGTAAGATCGTTGGCGGTGACGATCCCCATTCTTCATCGACACTTAAAATGGGAGCAGCATCTAACACGGACGCAATCCGAAGGGATCCGTCAACGGTCGGCGGTGAACATTCAAAGATTACATTTTCCAAGCCGAGAAACCGCAAGATGAAGAAAGTTGTTGCGCCGTTTCGTTCAACCGATCTTGATTGATTTGCGGCAAACGCTTGCGTGTGCCAATACGCGAGACTTTACGAGCCGTTTGCTTCTAAGTTCCTTCCAAATCGCATCCATCGCTTAGAAGTGCGACTTCAAAACGCGCAAGCCGGCAGTTGCATTTGTTACGTGTGAAATCGAACGTGGGCTCGTTACCGCATCTCATGCGAGGCAGGTGAGCAATTTGGGAGATGACAGATTGGATTCATTGCTGAATAAGGTTTGGGGTACTGTTCGGCAAACTTCTGGAGCGCGTCTAGTGAAGATTAGCCAAGTGTTTGAGCTTCTGACAGAGCAGCGCATCAATCAAGCGGACCTCGAGAAAGGGCGTGGCGTGTTTGCTCAAGTATGCGGGAGTCGTCATCGTATGTTTGGCAAAGGTAGCAAGATCGGTCCTGACTTGACTGGAGCCGACCGATCGAACCTACGCTACCTGCTTGAGAACGTGCTGGACCCGAGTGCGACATTGGCGACATCGTATCGATCGTCGTTGATTTTCTTGGAAGACGGCGGGTTGATCAGTAATGTTGTCATTGAGGAAACCGACCGGATCATTGGCGTGCAAACCAAAGACGATATCGTCAAGATTGATAAGACGACCATTTAGCAACACAAGCAGTCAGATCCGTCACTGATGCCAGAGGGCTTGTTGTCACCGCTGACCGAAGCTCAGAAAGTTGACTTGGTCGCGTGGTTGATGAAGGCAGGGAAGTAGGTTCGTGGCCGTGACGAATGCAATTTTCTGATGCAGGAATGCATTACCGTTAACGGCGGCTTGGGATCGCTCCCGTTGGGGTAACCCTCTAGACTGCGAAGTCTACGCTATTGCAACAGTGGAAATCAGGATGCTTACCCCCATCTTCAGGCTGGAAAAGAACTTTAGTTCTGATCGTCTTGGAATATGATTCGGCCGTGCCTTGCGGTTGAGGAAAGGCGTTTTCCGTTGGGACTCCACCGAATCGCATAGGGAGCACGTTCGTGTAGGCCAAAATGTGCACTGTAGGCACACGTTTGCGAATTCCAAATGCAGATCTTTCCATCTTCAACGAGGGCACCGATACGATCTTGCGAGCTGCTCCAAGATAAATCCAGCACCATCGCACTAGGCCCCTCGCACTCGCCTGAAAGTTCAGGGCTGTCCGGAGAGCTGATGTCCCAGATGGAAATACCTCGGCGGTTGGCGATCGCCAACTTGGCTCCGTCCGGTGACCAATCGAGCCCCGTCTTCCATCCGGGTTGTTGGATCTGAGAAACGATCTTCTTTTCTATCGGATCAAATACGAGAACGTTGTCGTCAACGCCAGCGCAGGCTAGTAGAACTTTCGAACCGTCAATTTTCTGGTTCCACGAAAGGACCAAGGGTTTTCTGTATTCTGCAACACCGGCGAAGACGTTCTCGCCTGTCTCGATGTTCCAGATTCGCAATTTTCCACCAGATCCAACTCCAGCGAGGAATTTTCCATCGGGAGACCAAGCAACTGCCTTGCTGGTGAGTTTTGGAAAGAGGTTTTCTTCTTTTCCGGGGTCGTATACCTTTTCAATCTCACCAGATGCTTCTTGGACTGTCCAAATGCGACCTGTCCGCGAAATGCAAGCAATCCGCTTACTCTTGGCGTCCAAATCAATTCCACAAATTTCAATCGGTTCTGAATCGGCAATTTGAATCAGTCTCGTCTCGCCAAGATCGTTTTGTACGAGGATGTCAGCACCTTCAGCAACAACCAACTGTTTTCCGTCTGGATACCAAGCGAATGCGGGATGGTCTTGAAGTTCGCGTTCGAAAGCCGCACTGCCAAGAGTGGAGAGGTCCCAAACGTGCAGTTTGTCCTCAGGTAAACCACCGGAGACAACTTTGTTCCCATCAGGACTCCAAGTTGCCGAGTAAACGTGTCCAGTATGTCCTAAAAGTTGACGGGCCTGTTTTCCCGTATCCGCATTCCAGATCCGCACCGTTCCATCTGAGCTGGCACTTAGCAAGTAATGCTTTTCGGGATGCCAACAGAGCGACTCGATAAAGAGTTGGTGCCCGTCAAAGCGCGTCTTTTTCTTTGTCGCTGGATTGACAACCATGATGGTATTATCCGGCCCGATATAAGCCAACAGTTTCCCTTCATGGCTCCAGCACGGATTAAGTATCCAGTGGTCACTGGCAATAACTTTCTCTTTCTTGGACTTGATCTCCAGCTCTTTGATGTCGGTACCGGTCGTCCAATAAATTCGCAGGCCGTCATAGGACCAATTGAGTAAATTTTTTCGAGTTTGGTTAATCGCACCGGAGCCAGCTCCTACGATCTTCCGGTCGTACCATTGCCAGACGGCCACTTCCCCCGAGGTATCACAAGTGGCAAGCATGTCGCCACCGATGTTCCAGCGCACGTCAGTCACAGCAGATTTAAGTTTTTCAAATTCTAAGGGAGACGCGTCCATTTGAGTTGTGTCGTAAACTCTTATTTTCCCATCGTTGAAACCTAGTGCTACCAGAGACTGGTCGTAGTTGTAGTCCGCAGCGGTCACGTTTTTCGGGAGAATTGTCTGATCAAGCAGGCGTTTTCCTTCAACATCAACAGTGATTACTTTTGCCATAGTCGCATCGAACACCCGGGCGTGTGAAGCCTGTCGCGTGAAGAAGACCTTATTGGCCGTTGCGTTTAGATCGACTTTCCAGAATTGCCTTTCCCCGAGGGCACTCAGGTGTTTCCATTCCCAACCACGAATCGATTCGTATTGTTTGTCGCTCCACGGGTCAATCAGTTGTCGCATTCGTCCAACACCGCCGGGTTCAGTTGACGACTCGCTGGCCAGAAGCATCTGAGTTTCATAAAGCTTCTGCTTGCTTTCTTCTTCACTGGCCGCCGCCGCCGCAGCCAATTTCTGTTCGGCTTTTATCGATCGCTCGAGCTTAACATTCAGGTTTTCTAGTTCGTTGTTCTTTTCGGCAAGCGTTGTAGCCTGCTCGTTGATTACCAACGACAACAATACCAACGAGACAAATCCAACCAGAACTGCTCCGATGATAGTCGTGAAAGCCGTACGGTGATGGCCGATAAAGCGTAATGCTTTGTCGGTCAATGGTTCTTTATAAGCGGACACCGGCTCACCAGCAAGAAATGCATCAATGTCCTTGGCGAGATCATCGGCAGTCGCGTATCGATCCCTTGGGTTGGCCGCCATGGCTTGGTCGCAGATCGCCGCTAGAGCTGGCGGCACCTGAGCGCTGAGGCTTTCGATTCTACGAAACTGCGATCGTTTGACCTTCGTTAGGGCTTCATCGATTTCGCCACTTTCGGTTCCGGTAGATTCTAGGGTGTAGTCATTGGTGACAAGATTGAATAGAGTTGCTCCAAGTGAGAAGATGTCACTTCCTGGTCCAACTTCTTTCTGGTTGCCCCTCGCCTGTTCAGGGCTCATGAATTGAAGAGTGCCCAGTACAGCGCCCGAGAGCGTCATCTGTGAGCTAAAACCCTTGCCGAATATTTCATCGAGCTCTTGAGGTTCAATTCCGGGATCACCTTCGGCAAGCTCGTTTTCGCCGGCATCTTTTGCGCAACCCCAGTCCAGCACCAGCGTTTGCCCTTGGTCACCGATGATAATGTTGGCAGGTTTAATGTCTCGATGAATGACGCCGTTGGAGTGTGCGTAGTCGATTGCATGGCAAACAGCAATGAAGTGCTGCAATAAAGGACGGATCTTTAATTTCCATTCTTCGCGAGTTGTACGCAGGCCAATTTCCTCGTGCGTTTCCGCGACCAACTCCCTTAATGTTTTCCCAGAAACCAACGGCATCGTGTAGCTGGCCGAAGTGCCTTTTATGTTGAGATTGTAAATGGGGACAACCCCGGGATGCTGGAGTTTCGCCGTGATCTCTGCTTCACGAAGGAACCTCCTTGCGCGACGCTCACTAAAAGGAAGGTCGGGACGTAATCGCTTGACCGCAATCTCACGAGAGAGCCTCGTGTCCTGGGCGACCAACACTTCGCCGCATGCACCACGCGCGTGGAGCTTAATCAGACTGACGCCCGTTAGCAGGTCTGGTTGGGATTCGTTGGGGCTAAGCTCGTTCACTTCACCGTCACCGAAAGTTACCGTTGCTGGTAGCGTTGACGGAACGTACCCCAGATGCGAGTCGGATGCCAGTTCGAACTCTACGGTTTTGGGAGCTGCCTGCTTTTGAGGCGGAGTTTCGTCAACAATGGTCGGCATCGCCGTAGAATGCGATTCTGCTTTTCCTTCTTGCTTCAATCGCTCAAGCAGATTTGCTGCCGTCACCGGCGCTAGTAATAGTAGAAGTTTCTCGAGGTCTTTGCTGGAAAGGGGCGCGGCAATGCTGACAATCGCTTCGAAGTGTTGATCTGCACTATCAGGCATACTTAGAAACTACATTAGAGGCCGGGAGAAGATCCTATTGTAAGTGGCGCAGGGCAAACTACAAGCGAACCGTTCCATTGGTCAAACGGGGTATGCCTCAGAATTCAAGAGGAAAGGTATGTTGATACTCCCGAATTCAGCTCGATTGGCCAAGTGTCTCGGACAACACTCTTTGACGAAACGATTGCCGACCGCTAGATGCATGGCTCTAGCGTGACGAATTTGGCAATGTGCAATCCGTTACGGGTTTGGAGCAAACCAAACACGAAGCCTCCGAATCGTCGCCCACGGCAGCGGCGATACCGCCACACGAACCCGTTACGGGTTTGTTGGCGAAGATCGCACCCACCGCCATTCCCACCACCGCCAATAGAAAGACTGCCAATGCGGCTAAAAAAGTTGGCACAATCGACTGGCTTTTTGTCTGGGCATCGGATTCGGATTCCGCCGACGTCACGGTTGCCTCTTCGACCAAAGGGTAGTCGCCTGTGATCCTTTGCTGGTAATGCTGGCCACCGCGAGTCAACGTGAGTATTGAAATACCGTGATCGGCCGCGAGTTTATGGGCGACCTCAGTCCCCATGACCATTGCCGCTGTCGCCCAAGCATCGGCTGTCATGCAGTCGGCGGCGGCGATCGAGGCACTGGCCAATGAATGTTCGACGGGACGGCAAGTGGTTGGGTCGATCGTGTGAGAGTATCGACGCTCCTCGTACTGGTGGAAATTTCGGTAGTCACCTGATGTAGCGATCGCTCTGTTGCTCAACGCAGCCTTCCGCGCAACTGCATCAGAGAAATGGTCGGAGTTGGAGTCTGGTTGTTCGATCGCGACAATCCAGTTGCCACCTCCAGAACGCTCGCCTGAAACAATCACTTCACCACCGACCTCTACGAGATAGCGATTGAAACCCAGCTTTCTGATCGCAGCTCCGACTTGGTCCACTGCATAACCTTTGGCGATCGCAGAGAGATCAATTTTCAGATCCGGGATCGATTTCTTGAGCGCAGGCGGCGTTGTTCGCACCGTGAGCTTGGTGTAACCGGTCAGCTGTTTCAATTCGGCCACTTCTTCATCGGAGAGTGGCTTGAACGGTCCTTTTTCGGGGCCGAACTTCCAAGCATTGACCGCAGGGCCAACAGTGATATCAAAACCGCCCTTTGTCAGTCGGCTGATTTCCTGTGAGCGATTAACAACCGTCGCCGTCCTAGGATCGACTTCGAACCAATCGGTCGATGTGCTGGCGTTAAAACGGCTGACATCTGAGTCTCGAAGGTAGGTAGACATCAGCTCGTTGACGTCATTCAGGGCAGCGGTGACGGCCTGCTTGATCTCAACGCATTTCTCTTCGGGAGGATCGGCGACAACGAGCACTTTGTAGGGAATCTTTCCCATCGTGGTGCCGCGGATTTCGACCTGTACTTCGGTTACGCCTCTAGTTTGCTTAAGTGGCGCTGCATTTAGCAATTGATTGGAGACCAAGAGACCCGCCAGCACCATCAACAGCAAAAAAAGAACCCGAAGTTGGACTCGGGCTCTGCGAAGCTTTGATCTGTTCATGATGTCTTTATCATTCGACGCGTATTGTTGAATGTTTTCGCCGCTGAACGTTAACCACCGAAGTCATCGAACGAGATGTTCTCTGGCTCAACTCCGAAATCATCGCACATTTTTTGAACACACTGGTTCATCATTGGCGGACCACAGAAATAGAATTCAATATCTTCGGGGGCCGGGTGATCTTTCAGGTGGTGGTCGATCACGACCTGATGGATAAAGCCAACGTACCCATCCCAATTGTCCTCTGGTTGGGGGTCAGAAAGGGCAATGTGGAACTTGAAGTTGGGGAACTCTTTCTCAATCTCTCGGAAATGGTCCACGTAGAACAACTCACGCAAACTACGACCACCGTACCAATAGGTCACCTTCCGTCCGGTTTTCAAATTCTTAAACAATTCGAAAATATGACTCCGTAGCGGCGCCATACCCGCACCGCCTCCGACGTAGCACATTTCGGCGTCAGTTTCTTTAATGAAGAACTCGCCGTAAGGCCCAGAGATAGTTACCTTGTCTCCGGGTTTAAGATTAAATATGTAGGAAGACATTTTTCCCGGTGGTGTTCCCTCTGGAGCACGCGGCGGAGGTGAAGCCACACGCACGTTGAGCATGATGATGCCCTTCTCGCCAGGGTAGTTGGCCATCGAGTAAGCACGAACCGTTGTGTCCTCAACAGTTGATTCGTACCGCCAAACATTGAATTTGTCCCAGTCGGGGTGGTACTCTTCTTGGATGTCAAAATCTTTGTATTTGACATGATGGGGTGGTGCTTCGATCTGAATGTAGCCGCCCGCTTTGAAATCAACGTCTTCGCCTTCGGGTAACTCAAGGACGAGTTCCTTAATAAACGTTGCCACGTTGTCATTGGAGCGAACGGTGCATTCCCATTTTTTTGTTTCGAAGGCCTCTTCAGGAACTTCGACAGACATGTCTTGCTTCACTGCAACTTGGCATGAAAGTCGGCAGCCCTCGCGGGCCATTTTCTTGTTGATGTGGCCTTTCTCTGTTTCCAAAAGGTCACCGCCACCTGCTTCGACCTTAACAAGACACTGAGCGCAGGTTCCGCCACCGCCGCATGCGGACGAAACAAAGATTCCCGCGTCGCCCAGTGCGTTCATCAACTTGCCACCAGCGGCCACTTCAATTTCCTTCTGGCCGTTGACCATGATCTTGACAGCGCCTGTCGAGACCAAGAAACCTCGTGCGACTAGGATCAGTGCGACCAGAGCCAATACGACTGTCGTAAAGAGTAAAACACCGTAAAAGATATCCATGTGATTATCTGCTGTATGTCAGTTTTTGATTCAGAAATTAGGGAGCCAGAAAATCGACGCCCTGCCCTGCTCTTGTAACTCTATGCTTGTATGCCAAGGAACGCTTGGAATCCAAGCGCCATCAGGCCCACGATGATGAACGTGATTCCCAACCCACGCAGCGGAGGCGGAATGTCCGAATACCGCAGTTTCTCGCGAATACCGGCCAGACCTGCGATCGCCGCCGCCCAACCAAAACCACTTCCGACGCCGAAGACGACACTTTCAGTAAGGTTATAGTCGCGTTGCTGCATGAATAAAGTTCCGCCGAGGATCGCACAGTTTACCGTGATCAGAGGAAGGAAAATTCCTAGCGCGTTGTACAACGGCGGAAAGAATTTATCCAATGTCATCTCAAGGATTTGAACCATCGCCGCGATCACGCCGATGAAGCAAATCAGGCTGAGAAACTCTAAGTTCGCGTTCACCAGAGGTGCACCCTCTTTTAGAACGTAGTTATAAATCAAGTTGTTGATAGGAACTGTAATTGTCTGCACAACGATAACTGCGACACCTAGTCCCAGTGCCGTTTTGACGTTTTTGGAAACGGCCAAAAACGTACACATGCCAAGGAAATAGGCGAGCGCGAGGTTATCGACGAATGCTGATTTTAAGAACAGATTGCCGAGTGCTTGAATATCCATGATTAACGCCGAGTTAAAATTTTGTGTTTCGTGAATTGCCCCAAAACAGTTTCGTAGCTGCCGTCGCCAGACGGCGGTTCCACGCTCTGTCGAGCGTAGCTACGCAAAACCGATTCTACGCACTTTCGATTTGGTCAGGCTTCCATGTGCGGAGCGCCCAGATGAAGAAACCGATGATGAAAAACGCAGAAGGTGACAGCAGCATTAGTCCGTTAGGCTCATACCAACCACCATCGGCTTTGAGTGGAAGAACGATCTGCCCAAACAGTTTTCCGCTTCCGAATAATTCGCGGAAGAATCCGACGATTAACAGAATCAGGCCGTAGCCCAACCCGTTTCCAATGCCGTCCATGAAACTGTCTTTGACGTTGTTCTTCATCGCAAAACCTTCTGCACGACCCATAACGATACAGTTGGTAATGATCAGTCCAACGAACACAGAGAGTTCCTGCGAGAGTTTGAACGCAAAAGCCTTGAGCACGAGGTCCACCAAGATCACCAGCGATGCGATGATGGTCATCTGGACGATAATTCGAATGCTCGACGGGATGCGGTCGCGGATCGCAGCGATCGCAGCGCTAGAGCAACCTGTCACGATGGTCACCGCGATTGCCATCACGAAAGATGTTGAAAGCTGAGTCGTTACCGCTAGTGCGCTACAAATGCCTAGAACCTGAAGCGCGATCGGGTTGTTGTCGAAGACAGGATCCATAATCAGATCCTTGTTGCTCTTACCCATTGTCTTGGTCTCCCGACTTGGTCATCGTGGTCTGTGCGGTTTCTGTTTCGCCATCTTTTTTCTGTTCGATGTAAGGCCCAAAACCCTCGGGGCCCATCCAGTACTTCATCATGTTCGACACGCCAGTGGAGGTGATGGTTGCACCAGAGAGAGCATCAATGCTGTAATCGTCTTTGGGAGCGGCCTTAATCACACGTACGGCAACCTCTCCGTCTTCTCCGTAGATCTGCTTGCCGGGCCACTGTGATTTGAACCGCTCACTCTTGATCTCACCACCAAGGCCCGGAGTCTCGCCATGTTCGTAAAAGGTCAAACCCGCGATTTCTTGCAGATCTGGTTCTACGGCCAAATAGCCCTTCATCATCGACCAAAGTCCGTATCCGCGAACGGGGAAGACGTATTTTTCTACACTGCTGCCGTCCTCGGATTTGAGGACATAAACATGAGAGAACTTCTCCCGATACTTAATCAATGTGGCGTCATCGGTTGGATCGCTGATCGAGGGCTTCTTCGATTTCGAGGCCCAGATTTGATCGTATTTGGCGATCGTTTCCTCTTCGCCAGAATACTCTTTGCCCGCTTTCTTCATCGCCTCCATGGCTTCAGAAGCCGCCGGTAATCCAGTGGTCATGTCAATCAACTCGACAGTGAAGCGTTTGCCAAACACTTCGTTGACGTCACCCGAAGCAACATCCTCGAAACCTGCCACGCTCAAAATGTTGGCTCGTTTATCGAGCAACACATTGGCATCCTGTAGTGAACGCAATCCGACCGCTGCCGTTGAAACGACCAGCGAACAAACCACGCACAGCACCACAGCAAGCAGGATGACGTTCAGCGGTGACTCTTTATCGAAACTTTTATCCGACTGCATAGCGTGCGGTCCTCCGTTTGATGTTGGCTTGAACAACAAAGTAATCGATCAGTGGAGCAAAAACATTGGCGAAGAGAATCGCCAGCATGATGCCTTCGGGGAACGCCGGGTTAACCACCCGCACGAGCACCGTCAGAAATCCGATTAGCCCACCGTAAACCCATTTGCCCATCGGGGTCATGGCTGCTGACACAGGGTCAGTCGACATAAATACTGTTCCAAATGCAAACCCGCCAACAACCAGATGCCATTGCGGACCCATCTGGGCAATCGGTGAGTCGAACAGCGCCCAGAGAAACACGGAAAAGGCGACCATGCCGATGACAACGCCCGACATGATTCGCCATGAACCGACGCGGGTTGCGATCAGAACTGCTGCTCCGATGAGTGCACAAAGCACGCTGGTTTCGCCCATCGAGCCGTGGATATTTCCAATGAAGTAGTCCCACCATCCCCAGCCGCCGACGCTGGTCATCGTTTTTGAGATCGAAGCGGTGGTGCCTTCGGTGGCACTGGCCATCGCACCAAGGATGGTTGCTCCAGTGTAGCCGTCAACGGCCGTCCAAACGGCGTCGCCGCTAATCTTGGTTGGGTAAGCGAAGTATAAAAACGCTCGTGCGGTCAAAGCTGGATTGAGGAAGTTCTTGCCGGTTCCGCCGAAAATCTCTTTTCCGACAATCACGCCGAACGCGATACCCACAGCAACCTGCCACAAAGGAATCGTTGCCGGCAACGTCAGCGGGAAAAGCATTCCCGTGACCAAAAAACCTTCATTGATTTCGTGTTTGCGAAGGATCGAGAAAACCACCTCGCAGTGGCCGCCGACAAACATGCAAACCGCGTAGACGGGCAAGAAGTACAACGCTCCGTGCAACATGCATGGCAGGATGCTGCCAAGGCTCAGAAAACCACCGCGCTCGTAGGTGACATCCACACCGACCGCTTCAAGGACCGTGTATCGCCAATCGCCACTCCACAATCCTTCCGCCAACGTGAAACCGGAGGGGACATCGGCAAGTCCGGCCGCGAAGATCTTTTGAGCCTGATAGCCAGTGTTGTACATGGCCATCAAGATGCATGGAATCAAGGCCACAATGACCATCGACATCATACGTTTGAGGTCGATCGCATCGCGCACGTGCGTCTTGCCCTTGGCGACTTCGCCGGGCGTGTACAAGAACGTATCGTTGGCCTCGTACAGCGGATAAAGCTTCTCAAGCGGACCGCCCTCGTGGAACAGCGGTTCAATTTTGTCGAGTAATGATCTCAGCATCTTCCTTATCCCTCTTTCTCGATTAGAGTCAGGTTTTCCCGAAGGATGGATCCGTATTCATATTTGCCGGGGCAGACAAAAGTACAGAGAGCCAGATCTTCCTCATCAAGCTCCAAAGCCCCCAATTGTAACGCCGGTTCTGTTTCACCTGTTTGGGCGCCGACGATCAGCGCTCTTAGCAGCTGCGTTGGCAGCATGTCCAGCGGCATCACTCTCTCGTAAGTCCCTACCGGCACCATCGCTCGTTTGCTCCCACCAGAACTTGTTGTCAGCGGGAACAGTTTGTCCTTGAGCCAAGAGCCGCCATAGATGCGGGTGACAGAGAACTTGTCAAATCCGGGCATCTGCCAGCCGAGGAACTCACGTTTAGTGCCCTCTTCCAAAACGGAAACCTGATTGTGGTATCGTCCCAGATAGCCAACAGGATCAGCAGCCGATCGACCACTTAAAAGAGAACCTGAGATGATCCGTGAATTTTCACCGACAGTGCGGCCAGAAAGCAATTCTGAAATCGAAGCCCCCAAACGCGTTCGGAGTAGGCCCGGATTTTCGATCGCGGGACCGGCGACAGAGACAACGCGTTCGGTCATCAATTTACCGGTGGTGAACAAGTGGCCGATTGCGATAACGTCTTGGTATCCAATGTGCCAGACAGGCCGTGATTCAGGCCCAACCGGATGCAGCGTGTGAATATGAGTTCCTACGAGCCCAGCAGGGTGTGCTCCACTGAACTGTTCGAATTTGACATCGGGAACTTTGTCGCCCGGCACACGCGAGTCGGGCCGCGTGCAGACGTAAGTCTTTCCTTTGGTAAGTTTTGCGACAATTTGCAATCCAGTGACGAACAACTCTTTGTTGGCATCGATGACCAATTCGGGTTCCGCAGCCAAGGGGTTGGTATCCATCGCCGTCACGAAAATCGCATCAGCTTCTGTACCGATGGCAGGCGTTTTGCTGTACGGTCTCGTGCGAAAGGACTGCCAGAGGCCGGACTGAACCAAAAACTTTTCAGCAGTCGCGTGATCAATGGAAGATGTTGAGCTTGGGACATCGAATGTGACTTCGGCATCGCCGTTGATTTCGATCTCCAAAGAGAGGAACTTGCGTTTCTCTCCGCGGTTGACGCCTTTGATTGTTCCTGCTGCAGGAGCAACGTAAGTCACGCCGTCGTTTTTCTTGTCGGTGAAGACAGGCTGCCCAAGTTTAACGGTGTCGCCCTCAGACACCAGCATGGTCGGTTTCATGCCGTTGTAGTCGTCACCCAACAACGCCACATGAGAAATCTCAGGACCGGGGTCAATCGATTGGACCGGCTTCCCTGCAATGGGGAGATCCAGACCCTTTTTGATCGTATGAATCATTTTGATTTTTGTCTTAAGAAGGTGGAGATTCGATTTACGCAACGTATCCGTTATCGCCGCACCGCATCCAGCTGTAATGGTATCGACATCGTGAAAATTTTCACAGACTCAATTTGTCAAATTCTCGGGGAAATAGGCCGATTTTGTAACTGCGGATAAGATTGGATAGGCTTCTTTTGACAAGGGAGCCAATGCGTCGTTGTCGGCGTCCAATGCGTGATTAACCACCTTTAGCGTGGGCGTCACGACTTTTTGAATCCAATCTTTTTCCTCATGGATGATAAATGATTCTGATAATGGTGCAACCATCCCGACGGCAAACGTTCGGTGTAAACCGTGCTGGCGTGAGAAACTTCACGCGGGTTTGCTTGGTCGAGACCAACAACAAAGTACAAGCGATTCTCGTTAAGAATAATTGCTTCGCTCCGACTTGGAGTTTGGATTCGAAGATGAAAGCGAAAGAGCGTAAGGCAGCCCGAGCGCTCGATTATTCAATACCAATAGCTCAGGCTTGTTTACTGACTGCGTGGGCATCAGGCCTTCACCGATATCTACATCGGACGGCTGGCTCCGCCGCGCCTTCGGGTGTAAGAGTAATAATTGCGACTCTGAAACTTTACACCTAAAACGGCCAACCCCAAAATCAAGCCCCAATGAACAGCGATACCATTAAGCAACGCTTATTCGATTCAACCAAAATTCAAGGGCTTCATTGCAAACGCACTTACGACAAAAAGAGAAGTCGGACAGAATCAAGTCAGGTAATCTGCTCCGCGGATTCGCGCTGCTTAGGATCCTTTGGTTGACCATCGAGTCCTTGGGCTTGATCAACGCAAAGCAGAACAATCAGTTGGAATCGATTGCTCGGATACCCGCCATCGACACTAAAGCTGATGGCGGGTTTCGAAATTTGTACCAGCTTACTGCCCTTGCAAGATCGCGATGAACGCTGGAATATCTGCGAAGTCAATGACTGTACTGCAATCACAATCTGCTTCGGCTTGGAAAACACCAGCCTGCAAAATCGAAATGAATGCGGGGATATCTGCGAAATCAACAACTCCGCTCAGATTAACATCGCCCTTGAGCACGGTCACCGGGCAGACCCCAACTCCAGCAGGAGTAGTCAGATCCACCTCAGCAGGATTGATGTAGATGTCATCAATCATAAGTCCGTTGCCCATCACTCCGTTGGGATTGTT
This sequence comes from uncultured Pirellulaceae bacterium, assembly GCA_938036435.1. Lineage (GTDB taxonomy): Bacteria > Planctomycetota > Planctomycetia > Pirellulales > Pirellulaceae > Mariniblastus. The sequence goes on from CALHPU010000101.1 coordinate 29,964, forward strand.
CGAGTTGCGAAACAAAACATTCACGATGGCAGTGTCACCGTTGATGCGGTAATCAAAAGGATCTCCGCCAGAGACAAGCAAGGTTTGTGTTGCGAAGTTTGGATCGGTGTCACTTTGCAGATAGCAGGCATGCGTGCCCGGATTTGTGTTGGTTGAGACCATCCACAAGCTGTACCAAGTGTTGTCAGCCAAATTCGACACAGCCTCGTATCCCGGCGAAACTCCATCGCGCAGATCCAATCTGTTGACCGCCGGACCGTTGGGGTCGATGGTGGTTCGAAGACCAGACTTAAAGTTAAAGTTGGTGATGGTTGGGTTATCGGTCAAGCCAACAACGTGGTCTATGGTTCCTAAAGAGGGGTCAGGAGTACGAAACCGGTAAAACAATGTTCCTGTATCGCCGAATGCGATGTTGGTCGACGGGTCGGTGAAAGCTGCCCTCAACGCACTTGGGTTAGGCTCCCCGGGAACCTGCATCGCCATGTTCATTGCACAATCGGGGTCAACTTCAGCAGTGTTAGTGGGGGTGTTTCCTGTCCACGTAGCACCCGGTCCGGTGGAGTTAAGAATTGTGTCGCCAGAGTTCCGCCCTTCGAAGTCGTCGATCAACGTCCATTCGGTATCCACCGGTGGAGTGTTTAGCGTCACGAATTGACGAACTGTCCCGTCTTCTTTGGCCAGTAACACAAGCTCACCAGAGTTGGTCTTGCCAAGTCTCAGGTCGACGCGTCCGCCTCCGATCAAGTTTTGCATCGTCGTCGGGCTGCCGTTAACCACCAACTGTAACTCAAAAATAGTTGCTGTGTTTGTACCGCTGGGGTTGAGCAATTCTTGCACGTCGCAATAGAAGAGCCTTCCATCGACAATATCCCCGAATACAAATTTCCCCTGAAGTTCAGGTACCAAAGTTCCCTCGTACGCGAATCCGCCAGCGATCGCGGCACCCTCATCGTGATCATACTGAGCCGCTGGATCAATAAAGGAAGCGTCGGGGGTCGTCACATCGAACACGACGGTTCGATTACCGTTGACTGCTTGCCCATTAACGAATGTTCCTTCGCGCTCGCCCCAGCCATAGTTCAGGCCGGGAAGGATGATATTGATCTCCTCTAATTGGTTTTGGCCAATGTCCATCCCATACATGTTTCCTGCCGCGTCCCATGAGACCCTGTGGCAGTTTCGAAAGCCATAGGCAAAAATTTCACCGAGGGTTCCAGCGACGCCCACAAAAGGATTGTCAGCTGGAATTGTATAATCACCCAAGCCGGCAATTCCACCGGTCACGCTTGGAGATCTCGGATCAATGCGCAGCATCGTGCCGGGCAAAGTATCCAGCCTTTGCAATGCATCAAAATCATTGAGTGTACTTAACGCCCAATCACCACCAGCGATATAAAGCATTCCATAGTCGGGGTCACCGACGTTCGCCGTCGGATTAAATGAAACGTCGCCAATCGGATGAATCGCGTTGTTAGCCACCATGCCCACTCGCAACAGTTCACGTCGAGTACCGCTAAACGTAGCAGCCGCAGGATTGGTCGCATTCCATTCAGTAACCACCGCCTGAAAGTTGACGTCGTTGTTGGTATAAGTGGCTGGTATGTGGTCGGGTACCGGTGAGCCGACCGGAGTCTCTGAGTGGATCGTGTAGAACAGGCCGTTGGTTGAGAATTCTGGATGAAAAGTGAAGCTCGTAAATCCACTAGCCAAACTTCCGGTGTAGATGTCGCGAGTGAATGTGTCGCGGAGGTTTGCGTATTCTGTGTTGTTGCCAGAGCTATCTAGCTCGTAGAGGACCCCGCGCTGCTCGTTGACAAATCTTCGCCCATCATCAGTTTCACGATAGAAGTTTATCCGTGTGTTGGTATTGCGACCATCATTAACGTCGGCCTGCGTATCGGGAAGTGTGGCGATTGTCTCGAGCCCGACAGAGACGCTCCCTTGTACGATCGGAGCAGGGACAGGATTGGACACTTGAGCATGGCCCAAATGTGCAGAAAAGGGAACGACAACCAGACAAACGATGGCGCGGAAAAGAACTGTGGTGAGGTCGAGAGACATTCGGTAGCTCCAGTCAGTGGGCAAAGAAGTGGGGGCTTAAAACCGCGTGTTTGTGGTGCAAAACCGTTTGCTAACATAGCAGAGGCAAGCATTGAATTCCAACAAGGGTGTCTATTCTTCTGGCATTTGTCGAATAAGTGCCAACCAATTTTCTTGAGCGACTTGTGGATTTTTTTTGACTTCGCAGTTTTAAGTTGTTAGGCTTCTTCTTGGCCGATTCATCTGACATTATCTACGGATACGGTGGGCTAACGCACCGCTGGTGGTTTAGCCAACTCCACTTTCTCTAACTTACTTCCGGAGGTCCCTTTTAATGAACAAGAAAATCAACCTAATTTCGCTACTCAGGTACTCAGTGCTGCCTGTGGCTGCGACGTTTGTCTTACTTGTCAGTTCTGCACACGGGCAGTGGGTGCTGATTGATGACTTCGACAATCTCACAGCTGGCGACGCAATCTTGGGGACCACTGGTCCTGGCGCTGTTTGGGGCGGAGTTGCGACTATTGAGAATGTGGCAGCAGTCGATCCAGATTGTCCTACGAACATCGCGATGCAAGAACCGGGTTCACCTAACCCCGGCGCACTGCGAGCTGAATTCTCTGATGCGACGACTAATATTGCTGCAGGTGCGACGGGAACTTTGTTCTACCGTTTTCGCACACCTGACGCGGCGGCCGGCACGACGGACATTGTTACGGGGCTGACCGACAACCCCACTATCACCAACTTTAACTTTAAGGCAGGCCTCCGAACCAGAATAGTAACAACAGGGCAGCATGATTTTGATATTCGCGATGGAGGTAGTTACGAATTTGCGAATACCTTAGCCGACAATACTTGGTACAGCGTCTGGATGGTTGCGGCGAATACTAATCCGGGGACGTTCGAAGTTTACCTGCAAAGTGATACCGATACTAACTTCGCCACTCAGACTCAGATTGTAGGAAATGACGCATGGGATTTTCGTATCAATGGTGCGACTGATATCGTCAACGTCCTTTTCCGCAACTCTAACAACGCTGGCGGGATGGCGGGCAACAGCGTCTACTTTGATGACATCTACATCAATCCCGCTGCAATTGATTTGAGCACTCCGAGCGGTGTTGGTTCATGTGGCATCAGCCCGTTGAAGGGAGATGTTGATCTGAGCGGAGCTGTCGACTTCGGCGATATCCCAGCATTCATTTCTGTTTTGCAGTCTGGTGGTTTCCAAATTGAAGCTGATTGCGATTGCAGCGGTGGAGTTGACTTCTCTGATATCCCAGCGTTTATCACCATCTTGCAAGGTGGTTAAAACAAGTTCGGTTAAAAACTGATTCAGCCTTCCTCGGTTCACATTTTGTTGAAGATCGGGGAGGGCTTTTTCTTTGCCTGTATTGCCAATGCTTCAGTAGGATCAGTTTCTTCGCAAGATACTCTCTGACGCGTATCTTTTTCTCACACTCGAAAAGACTGAGGGAGTCGGTCGTGCGAACTGTTCTACGGTGGCTTCCAAGCTCTTTGAATCATTGATGCCGATGCCCATCAGCAACCGCGGTGCGGCAACAACTTGCGAACGTCGGCAAGTGTAATGGGCTATTGCCCTTGTAGGATTGCAATAAATGCCGGGATGTCACCAAAGTCAACAACTGTACTGCAATCACAATCTGCCTCGGCCACGAAAGTACCAGCCTGTAGAACAGCAATGAACGCAGGGATGTCGCTAAAGTCAACATCGCCGTCCATGTCGACATCTCCCTTGATCACTGTTGCTGGAGTGAAATCGACCACGAGTGTTGCTGCTGCGCCGCCTTCGCGTGATCCAATCCGAATAGCGCTGTTTGGGCTCTGCGAAGAGATGAGAAATCCAAAGTTCTGTGCCGGATCGTCGACCATCGCTTGCACGGCGGTTGTGAAGTTTGCAGTAGTGCTAAATGAATTCACACCGACGGTGGTGATGGAGGCGTTAGATAATAACGGAGCAAAAAAAGTGCCGCCGGGAGTTGGCCAAGTTGTAGTACCGAAAGCCGCTTCGTTCCACGTTGCTTCACCGGCTGTTGCTGCGCTTCCTTGGTTTCCAGTCTTGTTTCCTTCTCCCCACGCAGTATCAATTTGGTAAAGTTCAAAATTACCGCCGGCGTTTCCAATTTGAGAAATGTTTGTGTCCAGCCTTGCGCTGCTGACTGTCGCCCCGGGCGTGATCCCAGAAAGGTCGAACAGCAAAAGCATATTTCGTCTATTGCCGTTGTTGGCAATTCCTGCGATTCCGAACGAATGCCCGCCGCCGTTATTGTTTACTGCGTTTGAATAGACCGTCGTGTCGGCTGATGCAGTGACAGAGATCTGTTGAGCGTGAGCGTTGCTAGTGACGCCGAGCTGTGCGGTGATCATCGCGGCAGCAAACAATAGTAGCTGAAGAGAAAGTTTCATAGCGGCTCCAAGTTGTGAGTTGTGGATAGGGCTGTGATAAAAGATGTTAGCTCAAAACTCAGGCGCTTGAGAGAGTTTTGGCTTGCTTCAAACAGGATTTTCAAATGATTTCCATCAACTTGCTCAAGGATGCCAGAACATGTAAACGACATACAAAACGGCTTAATAAAAAGGCTCTTCCCGGATTTTAATGGCTGCCTTGGAAATCGTAGTGAGATTCGCCAGAATTCCAACCGGCTGTTCTTAAGGGAATTCTGGCGAATCCCACTACATCCATTTGAAATGGCTAATTCAACAAGAACTTCGTGCCACTTAGTTCTGGGAAGAACCCTTTTATTAGAATCACTCAATGTCAATTAAACATTCTGCTTGTCACTGGTGTTACGCGG
>CALHPU010000102.1 GCA_938036435.1 uncultured Pirellulaceae bacterium
CGTGACAAAAATCCCACGCGTTCGAAGTTGCTGGAGAAAGCTTTCAAACGATCACAGGCTTCTGCCACCAATGATCAACTGAAAGAGGTGGTTGCTCTGATCGAATCAGCCAAACTCCCTCGCGCTCAAGAACACCAAGAAGAAGTGCTGGACAAGTTGAAGGATCTGTTGGCGTTGTTGCAAAGCGAGGACCGCAGTAAGCGGCTCAAGGATGAGATCGAGCGCTACCAAGAATACTTGAAAGAGGTGGAGAAATTACTGCGCCTGCAGAAAGGACTGCGCGGTCAAGCCGAAGGCGGAATCGATGCTCAGCGGATCGCCAAGTCAGAATCGCAGGCCGCCGAGCGCGCCGGTAAGCTGTCGGATCAAATCAAATTGAACGAAGAGGAAGTCGAAGCGGACGACGATCTCGAAAACGCTGGCCAGCCTGGTGAGGAAGCTTCACGGGCCGAGGACCAGCAATCTGGCGAAGACAAAAAACTTGATCAGAACAAAGATGGTTCGAGCTCCGATTCCAATGCCGAGCAGGAAAAATCCACCGGCTCATCCGAGGAAGATTCAACTGATCAGCAGAGTCCGTTGGAGGAAAGTCAAGGCGGATCCGGACAACAGTCCGAAGGTGATGTTCAGCCTGCCGAGTCGAAACTTCAAGCTGAGCCCCCTGCCCCGCCGGCCAATCCAATTCGGCAGCGCATTGACGCGGCGGAGGATCGCATGAAGGAGGCGCAGAAGAAACTTCAAGAGGCCCGCCGCGATGATGCCATCGAAGAAATGAAGGAGGCTGAAAAGGAAATTGCTCAAGCCAAGAAGCAGCTGGAAGAGATCCTGCGGCAGATGCGTGAAGAAGACGTCGAACGCACGCTGGCCAAGCTTGAAGAGCGCTTTCGAAAAATGCTCGAGCGTCAAATCAAGGTGAAACAGTCCACCGAGAAATTGGCAGCGACAGCAAAAGAACAGCGCTCAACGGACTTTGATGTTCAATCTGGCAAACTGTCCACCGAACAAAATGCGATTGGTGCTGATGCCGGTCGGGCGTTGCTGTTGCTGGCAGAAGATGGGTCTTCGGTGGCTTTTCTTCAGACGGTCGACGAAATGCAACAAGATATGAAGCAAATTGCCGCAAGGCTTTCGTCGGCCAAGGTAGGCAAATTTACGATTGATCTCGAAACAGAGGTTATTGATACGCTAAACTATCTCATAGCGTCCCTTGCAGAGGCGCAGCGCGAAAATGAAGAGCAAAAAGACTCGGCACCTCAACAAAATCCGGGCACGCCTTCTCCGCCGGGAGAAGAACCGCTGGTCGGAAAGATTGCCGAACTGAAGATGTTGCGGAGCCTGCAGGATCGGATTTACCGTCGGCACCAACGTTATTCGAAACAGCTGCAGCAGCCAGATGATCCTGTCGGGATGTCGGACGACCCAGAATTGGTCGCCGCCCTTCAACGGCTGACCATTAAACAAAAAAAACTCACTCGCATCACGCAAGAGATTGTGCAGGGAAGCAAACAGTAGAAATCGGGAGATTGATTTGGAAGAAATTGAAGCGACGGTTTTTATTGGAGGCGGCCACAACAGGAAGCCGGCTGCTCACGTATTGTTCAGCGGTATACTTCGGCGCCTTTCGCTTGCGTCAGTCTGCGGGGTCATTGCGTTGCTGGTTTTGGGACAACATCCAATCTTACTGTCTTCGGCATGCCATGCCCGGACGGCGACGATGTTGGCGGATGACGATTCTCAGGGACTTGCCCGAGATGCATCTTGGGAGACGCCAGAAGCCAATCAGGTGATCGATAGTTTTAGCCAATGGTTCGCCAACCGTCAGAAGAACGCTTCTTCCTTCGATAAGTCTTTCGATGAGCTGGCGCAGTACCTAAAATCAGCATTGGCGACGATCCGCAAAGCTGGCCGTAACGCGATCGATTCAGACTCCATTAACTCGGATTCGACCGAGCGTTTGGACGTCGTTATCGATGGCATCGCTTTGGTTCGGCCTGACATTCGCCAGCTGAGAGACCAGCTGCGTCAGCCGCATGATGCCGCCGCGGTGCTTGTGCCGGAGTTTGATTTCGACAGCGTGACAGAAAATTCGTTTGTGGCTAATCATGCCGCATTGTTTTACGGGCGATGGTTGGCTCAGCATCAGTTTTATGACGAGGCGTTGGATCGTCTGGAGAAAGTAACGCTCGACGAGGTGCTCGATCCGGCTGCATTGCTGTTCTACCGCGGACTGATGGAGCATCAATTGCTGAAAAAGGAGCGTTGCCTCGCGACGGTGAACCAGCTTCTGGAAAACGTAGACTCTATCCCGCGTCGGTATGCAGTCGTTGGACAATTGATGGTTGCAGACATCGAACCAATGAAGGTGGATTCACTCAACGAGATTGCTCGGCTGATGAACGATGTTGGTCGTCGAACGGGGCTTAATCGCAGTGGCAAGCGCGTGCGTGATCAGGAAAAAGAAGTTATCGAAAAACTTGATAAACTGATCGAAGAAGCGGAAAAAAAGCAGCAACAGCAGCGACGACAACAGGCAGCCGCTCGATCTGCCCAAGGCCCCACTAAACCCATCAAGACATCGCAGATCGCCGGCGGCGGTGCCAGTGGCGAGGTGAAGAAAAAACGCATGGACGAGGGTGGCCAATGGGGTGATTTACCTCCGGCGGAGCGCGCCGCGGCTTTGGCCGAAATGTCCAAAGACATGCCCCCGCACTACCGGGCTGTGATTGAGGAGTACTTTCGTCGTCTGGCCGATCAAAAGTAAGTAGATTCGGTTTTCAACCGAATGAAAAAGAACTTTAAGTTCGGCTATTAAGTTCGGTTAGAAACCGAACCTACGCCGCCTCGCGACTCTGGCTTAACCGAACCAGCATTTGATCGCACGCGACATTTACGTCGCTGGCAAGGATATCACGCATCGCATCATTGCTTGCGTTGCGGCGTTTCTTGCATGAGCCCGACTGATACCATTTTTGTATGGCAATGTTGTGCGGTCCAAAAGCGCCAGAGTCTTGCGGCCTAGTGGTTCCATACAATCCGACGCACGGCGTTCCAACGGCTGTCGCTAAATGCATCGGTCCAGTATCACAGCCAATAAAGAAACTGGCTTGTGAAAGTAGGCTTTGCAGTTCCGGCAGATTCGTTCTGCCAGCAAGGACTGAACCGTCAGGATTGAGCCCCACGATCTCCTCGGCCATCGCCAGTTCTTCAATCCCTGCCCAAGTCACAACTGTCTTCAAGCCATGGTTGTTGAACAAGTGGCTGGCCACTGATCCGAATCGTTCGTTTTCCCAGCGCTTCGATGCCCAGCTACCGCCCGGGTTAATCACGGCGAAACGGTCTAGGGACTTCTCCATCAGCCAGCGGTCGACGAATTTCTCTGCGATGGCGTCCGGCGGTAGCTCAAAACGAACCTGCGTTTGCTCGATTCCAATTTCTTCCAACAACTCCATCGATCGTTCAACCACGTGGGTGGACTTAGGCCGGATCAAACGGTTGTTGAGCCAAGGTGAGAGCTCTCGTCCCCATTGTCCCTTCGCCCCGATGCGATTTGGAGCCCCGGATAGCCAGCCTAGTGCGGCGCTTTTTGTCAGACCCTGAGGATCAATCGCGATATCAAAATTCAACGACTTTAGTTCCGCACGAATCGCTCGCCACGACGCGGGCTTGCCTAGCCATCCTTTGGGGATTGAAATAATCTGATCGATGCCCGGGTGATTTTTCAACAAGTGATGGGTAGGTGATTCGACGGCCCACGCAACAAACGCGTTGGGGTGATGGTCGCGAATCGCATTGAGCATTGGAATCGTCAGCAGGCAGTCGCCAATGTGGCTGAGCCTAGTTATGAGAATGCGGGGCGATTTCATGCTAATGGGGCCGGCTTGAAGTCGGGGGAATGGATTGTCGGGTGATCATAGAAAGTTGGTACTAGCCGACCAATACCGATCCAAAATCACAGCCGCCATGCATTGATGTCGCGTTAAAACCCTCGTAAAACGAGCCAAAGACACTAAACTGGCATCAGGAAATGATGCTGTCCTCTAACGCTTGACGCGCCGCTAGCGTTGATTGGAGGCAGTGAGATTCTCAATCTTTAGTCGCAACTTAACCGATGGCCAGTCCGTGAAAAAATTAGATGCTTCGAATATACGATCCATGTTACGAACGACGCTCACCCTCGCGGTGATGATTCTGTTTCACATGACCGCTACATCACTGACCAATGCCCAATCTGTTGACGTCTGGTTCGGAACGAAGAAAGCCGGCAACGATGCAATGGACATCGGCATCTATCACTCGTCACTGCAAATCAAAAATGGTTCTCTCACGGAGCCAAAACTTGCAGTTTCACTGGACAGCCCCGGATTTTTAGCCGCCAATCCGAATCCTGCGCTCAAGCAAAATGTTCTTTATGCGACCACCAAGATCAATGGACAGCACGTTATCGCCAGTTTAAAAGCTGCCGCAGACAAATCACTGAATTTGATCAATGCCGAGCCGATTGGTGAAAAAGCGGGAGCCGCCTGCCACATTACCGTCGATGCCACTGGAAAAATTGCGGTGTCGAGTCAATACGGTTCTGGCAGCGTTGCTGTTTTTTCGTTAGCCGATGACGGATCTATCGCCAGCCGAACGCAGCTGATTAAACACTCTGGCGGCTCGAGGGTTGTCGGCAATCGGCAGAACTCGCCGCACGCGCACTACTGTGGCTTTGACGGCGACAACAAATTTGCTTTCGTCTGTGACTTGGGGTTGGACCGCGTCATGATCTATCGAATCGATCATGAAAAACGGGAGCTTGTTGCGCATGGTGAAGCGATCTGCGAACCCGGTGGTGGACCGCGTCACATGAAATTTCACCCCGGCGGCAAATATGCTTTTGTATTAAACGAATTGGCCATGTCACTTTCGGTGTTTGATTACGATGCGGCCGCCGGCAGTATGAAGCTAAAACAAACGGTGAAAACAATTCCCGATCGTGCGCGGAACCAAGAAGTATTCAACAGTGCTTCCGAAGTATTGGTTCACCCATCGGGGAAGTTCGTGTACTCGGGTAATCGAGGTAACGACACCGTTTCGGTATTCCAGTTCGACGAAGCGGTAGGAGAGCTCCAGCGCACGCAGGTAGAACCCGTGCGCGGTTCGTGGCCAAGGAACATCAACCTTACGCCTGACGGCAAATGGTTGCTCGCTGCTGGTTGCGACTCCAACAGTGCCGCGCCGTTCAAGATCGATCCCGAGACCGGCCGGCTGACGTTCGTGCGTGGATCAAAATTTGTGCCCCATCCGATTTGTGTACTCTTTACCGATGGTGAGCAGCAATGAAAGTCTCGGCAGCGACCAAATTGGCGGCGACGCTAAAACACACCAACAAGAAAGTGGTGCTGGCCGAAAGTTGCACGGGTGGACGAGCTGCTGCGCTGCTGACGTTGGAGCCCGGAGTGTCGGCTCATTTCTGCGGGGCGGCGGTTACCTATCAACAGTCAGTCAAATCGGCGTGGTTGGGTGTTGATGTGGAATTGATCGACACTCACACCGCCGAATCACCAGAAACGACCGTCGCCATGGCGATCGGAATATTGCAACGGACCGATGCCGCAGATTGGTCGGTTGCCGTCACGGGACATTTTGGTCCCGGAGCACCACCCGAGAAAGACGGTGTCATCTTTGTGGCGACCGCGCGGCGAGACGAGCAAAATCAAGAGACGCGTTGGCAGCAGTTTCAGTTAACCACCGTGTCGCGCGCTGACCGACAATCGGAAGCGGCCGAATTGACTCTGGAATTTTTGCTTCAGGGGATCTTGGAAGAATCGTGATGGGCCCTGCTTTGCGGAAACCGCTGGCCAACGTTCAATTGCACTTACTTCAGGCCGGAGGCCGGCATATGAACTGCCGGTGGCGTGAGCCCAATGGCACTCACTTTAGATTTTCAGCTCAGCGATGTTTATGCAAACAAGATCAAGAATATCACCCTCCCTTCGAGAGGGTCGGAGGCTCGCCGACGGGGAGGGCTTTCTTTTTAGGCTCTTCCCGGATTTTAATGGCTGCCTTGGAAATCGTAGTGGGATTCGCCAGAATTCCAACCGGCTCTTCTTAAAGGAATTCTGGCGAATCCCACTACATCTATTTGAAATGGCTAATTCAACAAGAACTTCGTGCCACTAAGTTCTGGGAAGAACCTCTTTTTAAAGCTTAATCGCGATATCTCTTTGGCTAGTAAAAGCCCTCTCCGCCGCTTAGACGGCGACTCTCCCAAAGGGAGAGTGGCACAATTGGGGCCTCATGTTTTTAAACGGAGTGCCATTGGGCGTGAGCCACCGGAAAACGCATTGTCCAAATTTCAGGCCGGAGGCCGACACAAGTTACTTACCGAAAGTTGTGTCGGCCTCCGGTCTTTCGTTGGGGATTGAGCTAGTTCCGGTGGCTGACACCACCGGCAAAGGATATGTCAGCCTCCGGCCTGAAGAACTTTTAGATTGAAAAACCCGCTATCGAAAACCTAACGTAAGTGCCATTGGACTAACGCGTGCCTGCCACGATCACTAAATTCGAAAAACGCGTTTTGCGTTTTCGGTTGTAATCTGACCAAGTTCCTCGGGACTGATATCGCGCACGTCGGCCAAACATGCCGCAGTGTGCACGATGTAAGCCGGTTCGTTTGGCCGTTTGCTGCGAAGCGGATGCGGCGAAAGATAAGGCGCGTCCGTTTCGATCAGGATCCGATCGGCGGGTATTTGGGCGGCAACGGCGCGGAGTTCGTCCGATTTTTTGAAAGTGACCATCCCAGCGAAGCTGATGTACATGCCCAATTCCAAGCAGCGTTTTGCCGACTCGATCGATCCAGTGAACGAATGCATGATTCCGTTGATCGATCCGTTGATCGCTGACGATTCCAACATCGAAACGATCTCTTGCTCACAATCTCGCATGTGAATCACCAGTGGTTTGCCGGTTTCGAATGACAGATCGATGTGTTGTTGAAACCACTTTTGTTGGATATCGAGCGTGGTTTTATTCCAGTGTAGATCTAACCCCGTTTCACCGATGGCGACGACCGCCGGTTGGTTGGCCATTGAAACGATTTCGTTCCAGCAATCGGCGACTTCATCCGTGTGGCAGACAGTCGGGTGTACACCCACCGCAGCGTAAACGCTGTCGAACTGGTTAGCCAGAGCGATGCATTTTAGGCTGGTGGCCAAGTCCGTTCCGATTGCAGTCATCGATTGGACGCCGGCATCGTGCGCGCGCTTTACGACCGCAGGGGCGTCATCGGAAAGCTGATGATTGTCTAGATGTGCGTGGGTGTCGAAAAGCGGCATCTTGCAGGCGAAATGGGAAATTAGATAGGTCGATAAACGACTGGATCAGATACGGAGTACCGAGTCGTGAAAACCGAACGCCAACTTACAGACTACCCGAGAGTTCGATTCTATTGGGCTTTGGAATCAACGCCATGTCTACCGGTCGGCGTTTGTCGCAGCTCTCGCCTCGCAAATGCCAAAACCCGATTTTTGGCTCGCCAATCTTCCAGCACAGACAAACATCTTTGTTGTCATAGATTGCCGGGAAGTCAACAAACGGTTTGCCCGATTCGGGAGCGAAAAGGTTCAAATCGGTCAACTCTTTAACACAGGCGTCTAGACGACTTTGCTTTGCCACAACGGTGTCCGCGATGGCCTGAACCTCCTTGGAATACGGAGTCGGCGTTGCAGAATCTGGTCCATCGGACTTGCGGCTGGATTGGCTGTGGGTGAGGCTGATTGCCGCCAAGCGTTCTTGGGTGTCTGCGATTTCGGTGCGCAGCCGGAACACGTCTCTAGCAATCGATTTCACCAAAGGAAGCATGCCGTTGGCCGAATGGAAAGAGAACCGGTGATGCGTTGGAGATAAGTTGTCAGATTTGTTATTCATGGTAACTGTTCGACCAAAATTTCCTTGTTCAGGTTCAGCCTGACTTAAAAATTGCAAACGACCCAGAGCGGTTCGCCCCACCCAACTTACGGCTCCAGTGGAATCCCTATCCATCGCCGGCTTGCTGGTGCAGACTAACTGTCTCGTCCAACCCTTTTTCGCTCAATGGGACTGTCCAAGTTTATTTGCAGTTCAGAGATCAGGTAGGCGATCGAACCAAAAACTACCGATTGCCAAGGATTTATCGGCTATATAGCGCCGGCAGGGCCAAATATTCCGGGAATTAGTCCAACCAACGAACAATGGCCATCGTCCAAAACGCTACCTGTAGTACGAACCAAAGCGGTGCTTATGCTTGAATTTCTTTGAAAAAGTGGGTTTTTTGTCGCAAAACTCCTAAATTTTCGAGGATTGGTGAACTTTCGCTCAAGTTGGATCGTCGGAAACATGAGGGCCGCTTTGCAGCGTCAGCGAATCCCAGTGGCAGGATTTGGGGCTCGAGCGAGCAAAGCAGCCCTTGGTTCGCCGATTTGTGCGTAAACTGGCTTGGTTTGTTTGTGGCGGTTTTGTTGACTCTGCGGGGTTCAGCCTTAGGATTTGCAGTGCATCTGTTAGGGATCGACCGAAAAACAAATTTTAAGGTTCTTCAGTGAGGCGCGAGAATTCAAGGAAAGTTCTGGGCTTACACAACGGGCTCATCTACAAAGGAATGACCAATGCTGGTTTTGTCACGAAAAAAGAATGAGAGTATCGTTATCAACGACGATATCTCGATCGTCGTTGTTGAGATCCGGGGGGACAAGGTTCGCCTAGGAGTGGAAGCTCCCAAGGAAGTGCCTGTTCACCGCCGAGAGGTCTATGATGCGATTCAGCGCTCAATCGAAGTGCACAATCAGACCGATGGAACGCCTAGCAACAAGGTGGATCCGGGTGCTGCCGCCGCCGAATAGCTCTGACCGATACCGGGCTTTGACCTTGCCCATTGCCAATGAATAACCCACTTAATAATGGGCAACCTCAGAGGTGTTCATGTTGTCACCAGCGTTCTCCAATGGGGGTTGTTGGTTTCCAACGTAACGCTTTCAAGCTACTCCGCAAGCTTGTTTAGATCTCATCGGTGAGGCTGCTTGTGAGCGAAGCATTGCTGTGCGGTTTGGGCCTATGCAAAACCGCTCTCACCACCCTCCACACCAAAATCTGGTGTTTCGGCCTCAAAGAATTGCGACCGTTTTTCGAGTACCGCCCCCCGGCTAAGGCTGCCGGCGGAGGAGCAATGTGGCCAGTTTGCAAATATTGGGGTTAGGTCAAAAAGTAGTCTTGAGCAGGGGTTGACGGGGCAAGATGGTAAAGTCTATTCTGTTGCACCTTAAGTCGATGTGAAAAATCATTCTTCACAATTGACGGCCCCTTCGTCTAGTGGTTAGGACACCGGCCTTTCACGCCGGTAACACGGGTTCGAGTCCCGTAGGGGTCATTAAAAGCTCTGTCAGATTATGTCTGGTGGGGCTTTTTTCGTGCTCTGGTGTCGTTGGTAGCCCGATAAGCGTCTGGTTTTATTGGGGAAGGCAGAAGTCATAGGTACGTTGATTAGTGAAGGTAAACGCAAATCAGTGTTTACTCTTCGCGTTTTTGCCCGCAAGCCTTGATAGACATCTTTTGGTTGTCAGTTACTAGGCAAGATTCATTTCGTATTTGTCTAGGTCTTCAAAATAGACGGCATCTACGTTTTCTAGTGAGTCACATACCTTTGGTCAGATGTTCTTTTTGGGGCGAGTCTGCGCAAGGAATCTCGTCCAATCATCTGAGAAACAATGTCTTAGAATCAGCAAGCAAAGGAAATTGGGCGTAGTAATTTGACCGTGTCAACCTGCCACCCGGTCAGTGGGGATTTAATGCGTGGCACGAAAACGGCGGGTACCTCAAGGACCGGCCCGAGGGGCGATTCGAGTTCAGCATCGAGCCTGGCAGCAATGATCTGGGAGGCATAAAGCAGCGTCCTGAGATTTTTCCTTCCGAGTCACGTGGGACTTCGGAAAAGAGATTGGTCCAAATGCATGTTGATTTTTTGCAACACAAAAGGACCCGCATCGAGTTGCCCGTTTGGGGCGACCGTGATATCCGCTACGACCCGTTTGCAGATGTGGAGATTGCCGCCGCTCAGGTCGTAATTCTCTGAAATGGATTTGGCGGCAATTAGTGTGAGAGTTCGGCCCGGATGGGGCTGCAAAGCTACCTATCTCACATCTACCTATCTCAAAGCACGCCACACTCATGAAAAATTCATTTGCCGCCGCTTCGCTGTTTCTTTCAACCGTTTTCACTCTCTTGGTAGCCACCGCCCAAACTCAGGCTCAGCCAACCTACCCGCAAGGACCCGGTCTGCGGCATCGCGCGGTCAACCATGCTGGCGTGACCTATTACGCAGTGGTGCCAGACGCGCCGCGCGATGACATCATGGACACAACCGGTAACGGTTTGTTGCACTATCGGCGCATGATGATGCGGGGGACAACGCCGACGGCTCAAGAACTTGCCGGACAATGGCGTGGCGTCAATCGCGGCATCGTTGAGGTGGCTGGGTACAATCAGTTTATCAAAGACATCAAGCCACAGAACGGTCGCTGGCAGGGCGACAATATTCAGGTCAACCAAGTCAAGTCGCATCAAGTTCGTTATTCGGGTTGGAATCCAATTACGAAATCATCGACCATGGGATACAACCCATCTTACGAACGTAAGGGACAGTTCGCCGTGCAAGCTCCCGATCATCGTGGAGCTTTTGGGCGAGGAGTCATTTTCTCATATCGCGATGGAGGCAACGCCAAAAATGACCCCGCTCGATTGCTGCAAGACCGTGTAGTGAAGATCGACGACAATCACATGATTGGTCGAGCCACCGCGAATTTCGGTCCGATTCGTATTCCGCTGTCGTATTTCGTACTTGAGCGCGTCGAGTAAACGATGTTAGAGCGAAAGCCCGCCAGTCTCAAACCTCAACAGCCCGGGCTTGTGCGATTTTGCCGTCTAGCCTTAGACGGTATTCATATTGGACGGTTCGCGCCGTTATGCTTCATAGCGCGAATGACTAATTCGGCTAAGGAGAGGTGGTTCAAAAAAAGCCAACCCCAAAATTAAGTTAAGGCTGCACCGCATTGAGCAGATCGGCCCGATAAAGTTCTAGCGGAAGTTGGTCGTAGCTGTTGAGGGCCGTGATCCGATTGTTCAATAGTGCAACTTTTTTGTTATTTGGCTTGGTGGGTTTTGCCAATTTTGCCAGCCGTTTCGAGTTGCGGCGCTGCTGCTTACCTGAATCCTTTAAGTCGCGCTCAAGCTGGCTTAGCTCTCCGCCATATTGGTTTCTGATCCGAGCGACCTCGTTTGCACCACGATTAAGGTCGAAGGCAACGGCATCAGCGCGCCTGCCAAGATTATTCAGTCGAAAGAAGCTGTCCTGAATCTGGTACCTTAAAACGTCGCATTGCAACAGAGATCCGTTGGGGTCGTTCTGATGGAAGAAAAGAGCCGTTTGCAGGGCTCGGGTGTTCTGCCGAGCAAATTGAATCTCGGATTCCAGCGATGCTAGTTCACTTTGCAACGGTTGGATTTTAGCAATCGCTTGATCGATTTTCAGTTGGCCCTCATCTCTTACTTTGGTTTGCTGGTCTTGAATCTTTTGGTCCTGCGACTGCAACAACGTGTTTTGCTGATTGATCAGTTTACGATCGGCTTCCTTAGCAACATCTTTTTCCTTAACGGACTGGTCTACTTTCTGGCCAAGATGTTTCAGACGTTCCTCGTAGTCTGTGATCACCGCATTGATCTCTTGTCGGATTAATTCTTGATGACGTTGAGCAAGTCCGACGGACAATTCACCGATGGCTTCGCGCAAGATTTCTTGATTAACTTGGTCGCCGACGGGGCCTTGAAGATAGCCCAACAACCGTCCGATCCTCCGGTAGGTGTTGTCCAGTTTTGCGGGGGGAAGGTCGCGCGTTTGAATCGTTTTCGCAAAAGCGGCAATAGAGGTCATGGCCGAATCGTATTGGTCTCGGACGGTTTTGACCCAGATTGACAGCAACCGTGCATCGAGATTATTTGGCGCAATGCTTAACGCTGCATCGAGCGCGTCGCCTGCCTCACGGACGCGGTTATGGCGGAAACGATTCATCGCATAAGCCAGAAAAACTGTCGGGCTTTCGACCGGGACCAGTTTGTACAATTCAACACTTTGCGTTCGGTTGTTAAGGTTCTTTTCCCAAGTCTGATCCAACCAGAACTTAACGCGCTGTTGTTCACTTGCAGGGATTGCGATCGGTTCAATCAATTGGCCATTGGCGAATTGCTCACTGGTGGAATGAATGCTCAACGTGGCAAGCACAACCCAAACGCTCAGTGTTGATGACCAATGACAAATTACAGATTTCATCAAAACAACCTTTAGGATAGGGCGATCGGCACATCACTGGCACCAGCAAACAATTATTTACATCTGGATCGTGAAAGCAACTTTTTTCGTGGTTAGGTGCGGCAAGTAGAGGTTTCGCGAGGTGAACCGAACAGATCGGGTCAATCGGCGCGAGCGGGCTTTCGCTCGTGTTAGGGTTGGATATTAAATTTCGGTTTGCGGCTGGAGATCAGGTCAGACTCGTAAGCGCGCCGGATCATCGTCTCACTAGCGCGTGAATCGACGGGGAACGCATGAATCTCCAGCGTCACATTTTCGAGAGCCTGCTCGGTCAGATATTTGGAAAGCGAGAAATTGCTGGACTGCTCAAGGTGTTCTTTTAATCGCTTGTTTAGATTAACGGATTGGCCAATGTAAAGGTAGCCGCTGGCGTCACGGAAGATATAGACGCCTGGCTGTTGCGGCACGATTTCTGGGTTGTCCTCGACGGATTTAAGTGGGAACTCTTTGATGCTACGTCCCCAGTCCGCGATACGCGCGATCAGTTCGGGACGCAGACGGCGTTTCTTCCGCAAACCAAAAGCCGCTTTGCGAACGAGATACGTGTCGATGTCTTTGCCAAATGTGCTTGTTTTGAGATCGAAGAGAACCCGCAATTCTGGTTCGGTCATGATCCGGTCGATGGTGATGCCGTGTTGATCGATCAAGGATCGCGACACCATTTCGGCAATGGCAACGTGTTGCTGAGACGGTTTCTTACCCGAGCGTGTCGTTTTCGTTTTTAGCTTCCCGGCCTTTCGCAGGTTGAGCAATCGCCAATTCAGATCGGCCGCTGAAACTTCCGGCAGCTTGGTCTGACACGCTTTAACAAACGCGTCGTTGAGATCGTCGTTGAGTATGACTTCGTCGGCACTCCACCCATCGTGAATCGTTCTGAATGAAGAAGCGATAACATCCTGAACGTTGACCGACGGCTTTTGCGCTAACGCGCAAGTGGATGCTGTTGCTAGAACCAGAAGTAGGCTGTTGAGAAAGGTGGTCGCCATCTTTCTAGGGCTCGATGTGGTAGAAGAGTGCATATTAGTTTCCGCTAGCAAATTGTTGTGGCGTCGAGTTGATTCTGCGGCGGGAAGGAAAATAGTGTATCAGGTTATCATGGGGGTGGGACGCGCTTTTTGAAGTTGCACCAATACGATCCCGAACCGCAAGCGAGCGGATATTTCGGAGGATTTCCGGATTCCTCGCTTGCGCGTCGGGCTTGTACTGAAACGCTCCGCGGATTCAGATTTACTTGCGTTTTGTCGAACAGAAAATGAAATTCGCTTTCAAATATGCAACTTCAAAACTCGTGCCTGGTGCTTGTATTTCGAGGGTTGCGCGACTTCTCAATGCGATTGGGTTGCTATTGCGGGGTGCCAGCTAAGCATGACGCTCACAAGGTGCGTAGCGCGAATCTCCGGCTCAACGAGTCGAATTTTCACGCCTTGGAGGGGCGTGGAGGGGCGTGCCGCCTTTTCACTAGAGAATATGTTCTGACATCATCGGCAGAAATCAGCATTGACCCAAACGCTGATTCGGAACAAATTGCTCCCTCGGCAAGGATTGCTGGTCGTCAACGCTGACGGCAAACAACACTATTCAACGCAAGGATGCTTGAAATGAAGGTTTGGCCACCCTCCAAAACACTGACACAGTTTGCACGTGCGAAATCGTTGCAGTCAGCGCTATTTGGACTCACGATGTTTGCCCTGCTTACTCTAATGGCTTCGAATTGTTTCGGGCAGTTTACCGAGGTTGATCGTGCCACGCCCGATGAAGGCCACTCCATTCTTATGCGTGAAGGTGAGCCAATTGATACTGTGGAACCTCGTCAAAGCGGATCCACGCCCATGCCGTATGGCGCACATCAATCGCGATCGATTGTAGATATAAAGAGTACTCAATCAATTGGCAAACATGCTGCGACCGGTGATGACGCAGGTGATGACGCGGGTGATGACGCAGGTGGTGGATTTGTTTCCTCCAGCAACCAGCCAGAAGAAGTTAGTCCGCAACAAAACCAAGCCTCACCCCAGCTTCGCAACAATCCGCGCCGTAGGTCGTCCGAAAACTTACGCCCCGGCAGTTTCTCGGCCGGTCAAGCTCCTGCATTTACCGAGCGAAAGACACCAGCGTTTACAGCGCGACAATCTTCTCCGTCGCGAGACGAGCAAGCGGTTGGTGGTCTTCCTCATATTAAAAATCGATCTGCTGTGACCCAACAATCGAACTCATCTAGCGACACGATTATTGATCGCTCGGTAGCGCCGGCAAGTTATTCGGCGCCTGTTCAGGGCTTCCAAAACGAACCGCGCCGGTCGCTGCAGTCACTTCAACGTCGTCAAAATGTAGGACAGGCCAATCGTTACCAGAATCGAGACAGCCAAGCCGCACTAGCACCCCAGAATCGTCAGGAAAATCGTAGCGGGAAAAAGAAGACATCTAGCAGTGCCAAAGTATTGATCTCAAGGTTCGGTCTTAAAGAGACCGAAGGTCCATCGGATAATTTGGTACCGCTGCGTTTGGTGGACGTTCTCAATCAAGGACAAATGCGCGGCAATCGCCGACAATTGATTGACCATTATTGGGAGACGTTCGACGCTTGGGCACAATCGGTCAGCGCTAAGCAGCACAGAGATTGGCTCAACGGATTGCGAGTTTCAAAATCTACCGAGCAATCAACTATCGGTGTTGCCAAGTCAAATGCCCAAAACGAAGTGACGTCCACCCGCATTGAATTTGGTAAATCACAATCAAAACTGATGTCCATTTTGGGAACCAGAGCTTCCATCGTCCCTTCGGACCTGCCAACGGTGACGATGGTAAAAACAAACTTTCAAGCGTTCAAGGAACGCGGGTTGATTCCGGCGAGGTTGGAGACCATTGACCAGACGCTGAAGGATCTGCATGATCTTGTACTTTCGCGCGCCGATACCGTATTGTTGGCTGAACGCACGGCCGAACAGGTCGAGGGATACTACAAATCGAACCGAGCAACGATTGAGCAACTGCTTGGAGCCGGTCGCGACTGGCGATCGGCAGAAGCGGACTTCCTTGCCTCAACGATTCAATACAATAAAGTGTATGCCGATTACGCAATGTCATTGCCTTACGGTCAGGCACCGGTCGAACAGGTGGTCGCAATGCTAGTGGTCCCTGTTAAAGTTGCTCCAACTGTAGCCGCCCAATATGCTGGAGGAAGCGCCCAACGCGCTCAAGGCTCAACAACGCCGGCGCAGCCTGCTTCCTCTAGCCGTTCTGCACCGCAAGGGCGGTCGGGCAATTCGCGGGCGGCAGGACAGGATTCAAGAATTCGTGCGGCGTCTGCATCAAACGAATTTGGTCGATCGAGCGAGGCTCGATCACGTCAGACGCGACCGATGCCTGATTTTTCTCAATCCTCTGATGTGTCTTCAGCCGCCGCTTCTTTTGCGTCGCCCCAAACACCAGTGTTCCGCGCCGATTCGACGGCCTCGCAAACAGCAGACGCGACTTCCCGCCGGAACGCTCGATCGGCTTCGGCTTCTTTGGGAGGAGGTTCGACGGATTCAACCACACCGGCAGGGGCGCGTGGCAATGAAAGTACTGGCGTCGACGAATCTCCATTCGGTAGAAGAAAAACATCGACGCCGGCGACTCAGCCAAGTACTCAACCGGCTACGCGTTCGGCTATTTCGTCAGGGAACTCTGGTTTTGAGGGCGGCATAAAAAAAGATCGTGGTGGATTTAATGCTCAAGCAAATCGATCCTCAAATGGTTTTGGCAGAACCGCTAATAATGTAGCAAGTGGACCATCGGAAGATCCATTTGCAAGCCGATCGTCTGCAAACCAACCGGCAGGCAAACCGCCGGTAAAGCCAAGATCGTCGTTTGAAGCAGGTGGAAGCGCGAACAGCAACGCGTTCTCGGGAGAAAGTGCACGAGGCGGGGGTAGCTCAGGGTTCGGGAACTAGAACAGCGATTTACATCAGCGATTGGCAAGCTGGAAGCTTGCCCCACGTGGCGTTAGATTCCAGCTCGCGATCATCCTCATCTTTTGGTGGAAGCGTGATGATCATTTGATGCATTTCGTGGCAGCGGCAACAAAAATGGGGCGATGGCGGCTAACTTCTTTTCGCCGATGCCAGAGACTCTTGTAAGTTGTTCAGCGCAGGCGAATGGGCCGTGCATTTCGCGATACGCAACGATGGCCTGGGCCAGAGAAGGGCCCACTTTGGGAAGGTTGGCAATTTCCGGTGACGTCGCTCGATTGATGTCCACCTTAAACTTTGGTGAGATCTGCTGGGGAGTCGACCGGTGGGTAGTGACAAGTCCGTCGTTGGCCAGCCAAAGCCATGCGGCTGCACAAACGGTGACGGTGGTCAAAAGCAACAACGTCGCGTAGGCAAACGGCAGGTCGCGCGACCGAAATAAGAGAAGATTGGTCGCCTGCTTATTGCCGCTTTCGTTTCCCATTAATGTTCTCCCTCGCTAATTTTTGCTGCCGCGCCATTCGGTAGCAGAGAGTATTCCGTCTCCATTTTTATCTTTTACGCGAAATTCCTCCAGTTTCTCAGCCGTCCAAGAATCCGCGTATTCGTGCATCTGAATCTGCCCGTCGGCGTTGGTGTCTTTGTCGGAGAGAGATGAGCGATTGGCCGACGATGAGCGATTGGCCGACGACGAGCGATTGGCCGACGATGACTTAGATGCTGTAGCCAACGTGCGCCGGCCTTTGGGCTTGCTTGCAGAGTTCTTGGTGCTGCCGGGAGTGGCCGAGGGTGCCTTGATCTTGCCGCCTGAAACCAAAGCGATCGCCTCTTGTTTGCTGATCAAGCCATCACCATCGCTGTCTTTGGCCTTCTTTAATAATGAGGACGCCGCTATCTCTTTCTTGTCTAATTTGCCGTCTGAATTGGCGTCGTATTTCTTAAACGATTTGTCAACATATTTGGCGTAGCCTGCAGCACTTCTTGCGTTTGCTTTCGCTTTGGCGACAGCGCTGCTTGTCGGCTGGGGGACGTCTCGTTTCTCATAACGACGATCATCACGATCACCACTACGCCCTCTCGAATCATAGTCGCCGCGCCGTGATCTGTAGTCACTCTTAGAAGACTCCCGAGATATCGAACCAGCACCTCTGGCAACTGAATTGTCTCGGTCGCGACTGGATCTGCTTCTTTGACTTGTTTCTTCGGCCGCGGTGAAGCGTTTGGCCAATTCTAATTTCGAAAGCCGGCCGTCGCGGTTTAAGTCGCTGGTCTCAGGTGGCGGCGACTTCCAGCTCAATCGTGAAATTTCATCGCCATCCAAGAAACCACTTTCATCCCGGTCAAACGTGTCGAAGATTTTTTCTGCCTTCTTGAGCATTTCAGGAGGAAAATCCGATGGCTTCATCCCACTGGCCGTTTCGTCGAAGCTCCGCAGTCCCTCAGCTTTGTTCTCTGTGCCAAATGCACCAACTCCAAAACTCTCTGGCTCTGCACCAAACTCCGCAAGGTTACTCAATCGACTTTCAAACTCTTTCCTTTTCTTTTGGGCCTCGTTGGCAAGTCGCGCGTTGTAGCCTTTGACCAAGTCTTCGATCTTAGAAGTCCTGCCCGTCGGGATCCCCATGCTCTCTAAGAATTTTTTGGTGCGCCGACCATCCATCTCCTCGGGAGACAACGAACCGTCTTTGTTGTCGTCTTGCCCTTTCAAATATTCTGCGGCGTTAAATTGCCTTCGCCATTGCTCTGTTCGATAGTCATCACGCAATCGCCTCTCGTGATCGCGATCTTCTCGATCTCTTTCTTGAGCGTTGAGATTGCTGGTGGAGAAAATTTGCATCGCGATCACGATGGCAGCAGTTATGCAAATTGAAATGGAATATTTCATAGCAGTCTCTTCCGAAACAGATGAGCCACAGGTGTTGATTGGTGAAATGTTAGTTCAATGTTGAAATTGCGATACGATTAGGATCATCGATTCGCCTCATCGCACAATTGATTGTAGCACTCAAATCCGCTGGATTTAGAATTCCCTCCCCAGAGGTACCAAGGATTGAGTTGTCAGCCCCGCGTCAAACCGGTTGATCGGGTTGAGAGGCACCAAATACGCTCTAACTGTCAATCTTGCCCCTATTTACTTTTGATCACGCCACAATGGACATTTGGGGACCACCAATGTGGTTAATTTATTTGACGGTGGCAAATATTGTGCTGATAATTGGCTGATGCGTTCCCGCCACTAATTTACCTCATCCCAATCCAAATCGCGCGTTTTGAAATTTAAGGTTCGTCAAAATGCCATCACGGTTGGTCTAAAATGAAATTTTGACAATGCTCAGCCTCTGCCCCAAATGCAACCAGAAACTGGAAGACTTCGCGGTCTCCTGTGATGACTGTGGTTGGAGCGTGGTTGCTCAGCACTTTTCGGCCGGAGAAACGAGCTCACTCAATTCCGGCTCCCCTGATTCGACTTCCCCTAATTCGAAGCCCAGCACCGACGCTAAAAGCGCTTCGCGGAAACCTCCCCGAGTTGCTTTGGATGCTGTGTTTCGATCAGCGATGTCGAATCTGGATGATGGTGATTTCGCAACTGCGTTAAACGAACTGAACATAAGTATTGATGTCGCGCCGGTCAATCGTCTTGGGGAGTGCTATTCACTGCGCGGTTATTGCCATTTGAAGAAGAACGACTTCAAACGCGCCGAAGAAGATTGTTCCGAGGCCATTAGCCTCAACTGCCAGGATGCACAGACCTACGCGTGGCGCGCAGCGGCTCGCGGTGAACAGAACAAATGGAAAGAAGCATTCGACGATCTGGACAGCGCCTGCATGGTTGCTGGAGATGATCGAGATGCGTTCGTCGAGCTGACCGATTCCTACGCCTCCACTGCATCGGAATACTTCCAGAAATTAATCGACGCTGGCAAGAAGTCGGCGGATCTGTTTTTTGAACGCGGCTGGATCAATCTGAGAATCAACAAATACGATAAGGCCCGTGAGGATTTTCGCGAAGCGCTCGAGATAGATCCACTTCATGCTTGGGCCTCCACGGGGATGGCCAAATTATTGCTCAAGGACAGTCGACTGTTGTCTCGGTTGCGGCGTGCCTCCCGACGAAGGAAACTGCAACGCGATGGTGGAAAACTGGACGATCTCTCTGGTGAGGCGATCATGTTGTGCTCGTTGGGGGCTGCAAAAACGGCAGTGCTCCCCTGCCAGCGTGAGGCGTTGACGATTCGTGCGAGGCTGTATCACCACATGGGAAAACCTCATCGGGCAAATCGTGACCTAAGGCGGCTGATGAGGCGCGCGGCCGGTGATCCCGAGAAGATCGTTGAATGTTGCCAGCTACGTTTTGAGCTCGCCGACTACATGGCGGCAGTGACTGAGTTAACAGCTGTTCTGAAAGATGATCCGTCTTATCAACGCGCTTTGTTGCTGCGAGGCAAGTGTTACGCAAAGGTCAGGAACTACCCCTTGGCGATCGACGATCTTGAAGCGTACTTGCGTTTGAACTCAGTGGATTCTTTGGCGCGTGCGGAATTGGCGAAGGTGTTTTTGGTGACTCACCGGATTGACCGAGCGTCGATAGAATTCGAAAAAGTCATCAGAGACAACCAAACCAGTTTTGAAGCTTACTTAGGTTTGAGTAAGATTTTTCTGGAAAAAGACCGCTTGGATATTGCCATCTCCGAGTGTGACAAAGCGATCGCGATTGATAGCCGGCGGCCGGAAGCATTTGCGGTTCGCGCACAAATTTACCTGAAGCTATGTGATTTTGCTCGCGCGGTTGATGCGTACAGTCGCGCAGTGAGGATCGCCTCTGATAGTGAATCTAAATCGCGTTACTTGTATTTGCGTGGTGCTGTCTATTACGAGATGGCGAAGTTCGATTTGGCTCTCAAGGATTTTCGGCGCTCCAGTCGGTTGCGGCCCAATCACGCGGGTGCTTTGGTCTGGAAAGCCGCCGCCAGCTCACGTCTGGAACGCTGGTCTGACGCCAACGAAAGTCTTGCTCAAGCCATGGCAATACGCCCAGAAGCGGCTTCACAGTATCGCCAATTGGGACAGGGGATCGCTAAAAAAGCCATCAAACACTTCAGCAAGCAAATCCTGCGAGGCAATGACGGTCGTCGGGCCTACCGTGACCGCGCCGTGGCCTATCAGTTTCTGCAGATGTACGCCTCAGCGATTGAGGATTTGACGACTGCGTTGCAACGCGAGCCCAATGATGCCGACCTGTTGGTGAGACGTGGTCAAGTTTACGCCGTCACCGACGACCACTACGGGGCACAGAACGATTTTGGAAAAGCGATCAGGCTCGACAGGCGAAATCACTGGGCGCGATTTTGCCGAGCGCAATCGCGTTATGCCATTGGCGAGCACGAAAAAGCCAGACGCGATGTGCAGAAGGCCATCCGCATTTGTGCAATGTTTCCGCAGTATCACAAATTCCTCGCGACGATCCTTGCTGATTTAGGTCAGCCGGATCAGGTCGTCCGATGTCTCAACCGCGCGACGCTGCTTGATTCGACTGACGCGTCGAGTTTTCGCGCTCGCGGCGATGCTCAGGTATCGCAGAAAAACTGGCTCGATGGCGTCAACGATTACACGCGCGCGATGGAGCTGGATCCGAGTCAGGCGGATTTACTATTGTCCCGGGCAAACGCTTACGCACGAGCCGACAAACCAAAATCAGCGATCACGGACTATGAACTGATTCTTACTCGCAATCCGTTGCTGGCCAAGGCTTGGTCGGGTCGCGCGGGTTGTCTGGCGACGATCGATGAACATGACTACGCATTGATCTGGCTGACCAAGGCTTTCCATCGCTTTACCAAACCGCGCGATCTTTGCGAGTTATTGTTTGCCCGTGGAAAAATATTTTATGGGGCTAGTCGATTCACTCTGGCAATTACAGATTTCACCGCCGTGGCGAGACTAATGAGCCAAGACGATCAGTTTGTCGCCGCTGCCAAGTACGCTCGTGCGATTGCACGAGTGCAGGTGGATCAGCTAGAGTTAGCGTACAAAGATTTCAAAACCGTTCTCAAACTTGATTCCAACAATGTCCCGGCGCAAGTTGCGATTAAATGGTTGAAGAATCCTAGCGTTGAGTTGCCACCGTTTTTGGAAAAGCCACCAGCGAAGAAGAAGCCGATTCGTCCGCCTGTGGTTAGGGCACCTGTTGTGATGACGACCTCTGATAGAGACTGGCGAGTGGAGAAGCCATTCAACTGTTGGATTCTGCGGACGTTAGACAAAACCGAGTATGGTCCCGTGAAACGGGAAATCCTCAATCACTGGATTGAAGAAGGGCGAATTGATTTTGGGATGCGGCTGTTGCGGGCGGATTGGCCAAAATGGAAGCGCGTGGAGCGTATCTTCAAGGAGCTTCGTCCAAGTGGGGCCTCCAGCGAAGAGATAAGCGTAGACGGGCACTCGGAACTGGAGGTTGCAATCAAAAAGCCGCCACTATCACCAAGCTAGTATTTGCATCGATTGATTGGTAGTTTAAGTGAGCGGTAGATGGAATTTATCTGTCGTAGTGGGATTCGCCAGAATTCCTTCGATGAGGTGAATTCCGTGGGGCACGGGATTTCCTTCGATAAGGCGAATTCTGGTGAAGCCCATCACGTTATGTTCTCTACCCACTCCCCCTTTGGCGGTCCGGACGCTGGGAATGATTCGATGCAAATTCTGACGAACGAGGGCTGGGATGAAAGAAGACAGGCTATCGATGATGTTCGTTGCCGACGTCGAGGCGCCGGCTCCGGATTCGATTTCCAATAGCTTCGAAAAATATGCGCACTTTCGAGACCTGAACTCCGGCGGAAAGGCAGTCTTGACGCTTTGCCGCGATACGAATCTCGGACGCGACGTGGTTCTAAAACGGTTACGACCTGAATTTCGCGACGACAAAATTGAATTGGGACGCTTGGTGCGCGAGGCGAAGATCACAGCGCAGTTGCAGCATCCCGCGACGGTGCCGCTCTACGAGTTGGGCATTGATGACCGAGGCGATTTCTATTTTGCGATGAAAAATATCGTGGGGCATACCCTCTTTGAGATTATCTGTGCGCTTGCGCGGCGGGAGAAGGAGGCCGAATCTCATTTCACACTCAACCGGCTGTTGGCGATTTTCACGCAAGTCGGCGAGGCGATTCATTACGCGCACATGCGGGGCATCATCCATCGCGATATCAAGCCAGAGAATGTCATCATTGGGATGTTTGGCGAAGTGAACTTGATCGATTGGGGAGCGGCCAAGGTATGGGGGATGCCGTACGACGATGGCGACGAAGACCGCGCTCACTTGCGAGGTGGAACGCCGCTGTATATGTCTCCTGAACAAGTTTTGGGCAACCGCAGCGTCGATGAGCGCTCGGACATTTTCAGCATGGGCGTCGTCCTGTATGAAATGTTGGCGCAGCGTGAACCGTTTCGCGGCAGCAAGGTACGCGACACATTCGACAATATTGTTAATGAAGAGCCGGTGCCGCCCAGTGAAGCCGCGCCGCATCGGAACATTCCGGCGGCTATCGAAAAGATCTGCCTTAGAGCGATGCGGAAACTACCCGCCGATCGGTACCCGTCGATGCAAGCGATGCTCGATGATGTTGCAAAATTCCTCGACGATGCGCTACAACGAGGAACACGATAAACTTACCAGCGGTAGTGGGATTCGCCGGAATTGCCTTGCTAAAAGGAACTCCGGCGAATCCCTCTGCTACATAGGCACCACTGCCACTTGCCGCAGCTGATAAGTGTTACGAATGTTTACCAATATTCTTTCACGAAAACCGAATAGAGGTTGTTGGTAAACAAAGGGTGACAAAAAATGAGGTCTTCCATGATGAAATATTTATTCAAGTTATTTGCTGTGACAGACTCCGAAAACGACGACATAGAACGGCTTGAATTAAAGATCAATTTCCTGATCCTGATTTCGGCGATTCAGGCGCTTGTTCTTACGTTTTGGATTCTCACCTCGATGTTGCCGTCGACGGGAACGATTGTGATCGGATTGCTGGCGCTCGGTGGATTTCTCTTTTTGTTTCGCAAACACATTCCAGCGTGGTCAGTGGGCGTTTTTCGCATGATCTTTCGTCTTGCCAGCGGCGAAAAAGATCAGGGCGGTGATGCTAGTATTAAAAGCGGCGATGCAAACATTAAGTAACAGACGCTTGTTTTTTTCCATTCTTTGAGCCGTTTGCCCATTTTCACGCAAGCATCTCGCCAGCACGCGCGCGATCAAAGTTACACAATTGCTCATGCGGGACTCTCACGATTTCGATAATCTCCGGCAAAGATGTCAAATCGCATTTCTGGAGTTGAGCAGATGAATATTCGTACGTCGTTGATTGTTGCGGCAAGCCTATTTAGTTTTGTCATCGCGGATCCAACCGGCGAAGCGGTTGCCCAGATCAGCAACAAGCAAGAGTCAGTCGCCGGTGGTGTTGCTGGCGCTATCATCGGCGGCATCGTTGGTCATCAGAATGACGAAACGGCCGAAGGCGTGGCCATCGGCGGCGTGGTTGGAGCAATCGCAGGTAACCTTCTGGGCAAAGCGCAAGATCGCCAAACTCAGCAGCAGTACCAGTATCAGCAAGCGGCCTATCGGCAGCAACAACAAATCCAGCTTGCCCAACAGCAGTTACAGGAGCAGCAATTCCAACGAGCGATCTCAATTGACGATGCCATTTCGCTTTCCCAAAATGGAGTGGGCTCACAATTGATTCTCAATCAGATTCAGGCCAACGGCGTTCAACAAGAAATTGGCGTCTCGGAGATCATCCTGCTTTCGCAAAACGGAGTCAGCGAGGTTGTGATCGACGCGATGCAGAAGGCCAGCGTCGGAAACGCGGCACCGGTTGTGATTGACGAGACTCCTGTCGTTGTTGATCGCCGCCCTGTTGTCGTCGATCGTCGCCCCGTGGTGGTTGATCAACGTCCGGTCGTTGTAACCAGACCCGTTATTGGTTTCGAGTCCTCAGGCTACGGGTTTCACGGCCACCATCATCGTCCGCGCCCGCCACATCACGCCCGCGGTATCCACTACGGTACGACGATTCGAATCCGTTAGAAATCAGTCTTGATGATGGTGATGTTATGGAGCGCCGCTGCGCGCTGATTCCCGAAGATCTTGCAAGCCTCGACACGTTTATCGGGATTTAGGACTCAATGCAGTTTGCCACAAATAGCGTCATCGGCGGTCAATAAACGAGCAAGCGGTCACTGGTTCGGCCAGCAGATTTTTCGGGGCCAAGTTGCCTAAAGTCCGTTATCGCTAGGATAGAGGGTTGATTGTTAGAGTTGTCGCGAAAAAGTAGAGCGGGTTCTCAAAAATAAGAGGTCTTCGGAGAAAGTTGGCTTAACATTTGCAGCAAAGTTTTAGGCTCGGAACACTTTCAACCTCTTTTTTGACAAATCCTCGTCAGGTTTCCCGATGAAATTTAATGGCTACCTGATTCGCGATAACTGTTTTGACGAAAACTTTAAGGCCCCCGGCGAGCCTAGGGATAGCTGCGCCGCGTTCACGCGTCGGCTTGAAAGCTTTTCCGATGCTGATTTATCGTCAAGGCAAGAAGCTGCTGAAATTCTCCTGCGGGATCTTGGGATAACGTTCACCGTTTACGGGCACGAGGCCGGTACAGAGAAAATTTGGCCTTTCGATCTTTTGCCGCGCGTGGTTGACGGAAACGAGTGGGGGCCGATTGAAGCCGGGCTTAAGCAGCGTATCGAAGCGCTTAATCTATTCGTCGAAGACGTCTATAACGATCAGAAGATTATCAAAGACGGCATCGTTCCCGCCGATTTGCTAATGGGCTCGGCCACGTATCGTGAGCAGATGAAGGGTTTCAAAGCTCCTCAAGGTGCGTGGTGTCATATTTCGGGGATGGACCTTGTTCGTGGCGGTGATGGCAAATTCTATGTCTTGGAAGACAACCTCCGATGTCCGTCGGGTGTATCGTACGTTTTGGAAAATAGAGAAGTCCTGAAACGTACATTGTCCGGGGTTTTTGCCGGTATGGATGTTGCGCCGATCGATGACTATCCAGAGCGATTGCTTGATACGCTGTTAAGCTGCGCGCCGGAGGATGTTGAAAACCCGACGGCCGTTTTGCTGACGCCGGGGATTTACAACTCGGCCTATTTTGAACATACCTTTTTGGCACAGAAGATGGGCATCAAGCTCGTTCAAGGTTCTGATCTGACCGTGCGCGACGACCGAGTTTACATGTGCACCACCAAAGGGCTAAAGCAAGTCGATGTGATCTACCGTCGCATCGATGACGATTTTCTAGATCCAAAATACTTTAACAAAGATTCGGTATTAGGCGTCAAGGGCATCATGGATGTCTATCGAGCCGGAAATGTGACGCTGGCCAATGCTCCCGGAACCGGAGTTGCCGACGACAAAGCGGTTTACACGTTTGTGCCGGAAATCATCAAGTATTACCTTGGTGAAGATGCGATTTTGTCCAACGTGCCAACCTACAAATGTTCTGATCCGAAAGAACGCGACCATGTTCTGAAGAATCTGGACAAACTGGTTGTGAAACCCGTCAACGAGTCGGGCGGCTACGGAATCGTGATGGGGCCGCAAGCCTCCAAAAGTGAGCTGGCCGAAGCGGCTGAACTGATCAAAGACAATCCGCGCAACTACATCGCTCAGCCGATGCTGCAGTTGTCGACCGTTCCGACGTTGGTCAACGGCGAACTACAGCCGCGACATGTCGACCTGCGGCCGTTTGTGCTCTGTGGCAAAGAGATCTACGTGATGCCGGGTGGACTGACGCGAGTCGCTCTCCGTGAAGGGTCGATGATCGTTAATTCTTCGCAAGGCGGAGGCAGCAAGGATACGTGGGTGATTAAGCCAGAATCGATGCCGTCCTCGGATCATAAGCCCAACCTTGCGACCAAGCCGATTTCGAAAAACAGCGAGGAACCACATGCTTAGCCGCGTTGCAGAGTCAGTTTGCTGGATGAGTCGCTATGTCGAACGAGCCGAAAATGTGGCTCGTTTTGT
>CALHPU010000103.1 GCA_938036435.1 uncultured Pirellulaceae bacterium
CAGCTTTTGAGCACGAGATTTAGTGGTTTGTCAGGGATGGAAGTTAGAGTGTGTCATCGTAGCCGGAGTCGCCAGACTTCGGTTTTATACTGCTGAACTGAATTCTGGCGAATCCAGCTACCCTAAAATTAAATGTTGACAGACTACTAGGGTCTTCCAGACCACTAATCAATTAAATCTGGGAAGCCTGACGTGTGCCGCTAAAAAACAAAGGGGGCGGACGTTCTTTTGGCGGAGTTGGAAGAAGTACCTGCAAAAAGCAGCCGGACTGGCTGTTCAGATTGGCTGCTCAGATCTGCTGCTTTGTCGGTCATTGCGAGTTTTGCAGGTTGAGCAGAGGTAAGCTTCTTAACCGATTTCTGTTTGAGAGTGGCCAAATTCCCATAAACGGCCGATTTTGACAGCTTGCTTACCTTTGTTTGCTTTTTCTTGTTGAATTTTGACCGTTTACACGGTATATTTTAGACGAGTAAGTGTAATGAAATTGGTTTCACAGCATCAGCTTTGCAACCGATTTCAAGATCTTTGGACGTGGCATCTCATTTGTTATTTGCTCGCCATTTCCACACTGTCTCTCACTAACGTTATTTTCCTTCCTTTATTTTTAGAGGTACTCACGTGAAACTTCAAATGAACAAAAAGGGTTTTACCCTTGTGGAACTGCTGGTTGTCATCGCAATCATCGGTATCCTGATTGGCATGCTCCTTCCTGCGGTTCAGCAGGTGCGCGAAGCTGCCCGTCGAACAGAATGCTTGAACAACATGCGGCAGATTGCTCTTGCGTCTTTGAATTTTGAATCTGCTAACATGCATTTCCCTACGTCTGGATTGACTCCTGACTCTTACGGTTCTTCTGCCACCGACCCATGGGGTGGCGCGAATCGTTCGGAATTTGGCCGCGAGAATATGTCTTGGGCTTTCCAAGTTCTTCCGTTCATTGAAGCCGAAAATACGCAACGGCTACGGCAATCTGCCCCGGGTTGGGGAGGAATACGTGCTATTGTGGGTTTGGGGCAAGGCATTCCGTTTTACACATGTCCGTCGCGTGGCGAGCGTTTCAACATTGCCGTGCCTGACGGAAACGAGATGCGTCCGTGTACAGATTATGCAGGTTTCTTAGTTGATCATGAGTACCTAACCGAGCGTGGGCTTCCGGTCAACGTGGTGGGCGGTCAGGGTTTCCAGTTCGACACTACACAACCTCAGATCCCTGGTGAGCAAACCAACATTTGGGTCGGAATGATTGCAAGTGCCGGCCACGTTCAGTTCAGCAGTGGTACTTTCGATCTGACTGAATTTCCTCTGATTGGTTTTGGTGCCGTTGCAGATGGTTCCTCCAATACTTTCATGTACGGCGAGAAAGCTGCGACCGCCAGTCAGTACACCACGATTTCTCCAATGGGTTGGAACGCTTGGTGGGAAAATTCAGGTTTTATCCACAACGGTTGGCCGACCATGCGATCGCCTAATATTGGCGTCGGTGGATTTATCGCCGACAATCGGTTTGATGACACTGTGCCGACCTTTGATATCGATGGAGTTCCTCACCGCGTGAACATCGGATTTGGCTCGGCTCATCCCGGGACAGTTAACTTCGCTCTCGGTGATGGCTCGACTCACGCGGTCAGCACTAATGTGAATGTGGACACGATCTATCAGGGCGGCCACCGTTCCGACGGAACTGTGTTTAACATTAAAGATCTATAAACCGCGCTCGAGCTGACAATTGTTTTTTCTTGTTTCTGCCGGCAATTTTGTCGGCAGAATTTTTTAATTTGATTCTCTAATTTTCCAAAAAGTAAAATGAGAAACTTGATTCTTTTAGTTTTGTGTTGTTTTTTTCTCGGCTGCGGTGGGGATGGGATTCAAAAGAAGTTGGCTAAGTATTCAGAACACAATGTTCAGAAAGCCTCGATGCTCTACACCATGTACAGCGGGATGAATGGCTACAAAGGGCCAAGTAGCTTGGAGGAGTTGAAAGAGTTTTTCGAGTCAAACCAAAACGCACAAAAGCGACTCAAAAGTGTTCCCGGAATCGAGTTGAGTAACCTAGACGATTGTTTTGTCGGCCGCGATGGAGAGCCGCTTGAATTTAGGTGGTCAATCAG
The DNA here is from genome assembly GCA_938036435.1 of uncultured Pirellulaceae bacterium. Taxonomy (GTDB): domain Bacteria; phylum Planctomycetota; class Planctomycetia; order Pirellulales; family Pirellulaceae; genus Mariniblastus. Next base: position 2,109 of record CALHPU010000103.1, read on the forward strand.
ATCGGGACCTCTCGCACCTGCTTATCCTATCTGCTTCGAGACAGTTGGCGTCGATGGAGTCCGACAAGTTGGTCTTTCGGGAAGCAAAGTGCTCGATGTCGAAGACGATGACGAGTACGAGGAGCTGAAGAAAGGTAAGTATCGGGCTGGTGAAAGATACAAACCGGGTACGAAATCAGAATAACTGATCTCCAACCCTGCACCACATCTTTTTTGACCTATAAACTGGCCGCTTCACCGCGGCCAGTTTTTTTCTTCCTCGTGATTCTGCATCGAGTGAGTGGCCGAGAAATGGTTAGAACTATTCAGACAGGTAGTGTTTACTTTATTTGTTTATTGCTGGGGTTGTTTCTTGGTTGCTCAAAAGAAGACAGTCCGCTAACAACCATTTCCCACTTGGAGCCGACAAAGGACGGATACGAACTTTGCGGCCAAGGCATTTATACGTTGCCGTTGAGCGTGGATTCCACCGATAGAGTTGATCCACCGACGCGCTTTGAAGTTCTGTCCGACTCTGGTATTGATTTCAGGAACTTCTTATTCCGACACCGAACGAATCTCTATATCGAAACAGGTGCAGGCGTTGCGCTGGCTGATTACGATGGCGACGGTCTGATCGATGTTTATCTGACTGGCTCCGATGTCGCAAACAAATTGTACAGGAACCTTGGGGATCTGAAATTTGAGGATGTCACCGATGCCGCCGGTGTAGACGGTCGAATCAACGACACGGTGGTTCTTTCTTCAGGAGCCTCGTTTGCCGATATTGACAACGACGGCGATTTGGATCTGTTTGTTTGCAACATGGCGGCGCCAAACTTGCTGTATGTTAACCAAGGCGACGGTACGTTTACCGAGCAGACTTACCAGCGAGCTGTAAGCTACTCCGGTGCCAGTAAACAAGCAAATTTCTGCGATTTCGATAGGGACGGAGACCTCGACTTTTACTTGGTCACTTATCAAGACAAACAAAAAATAGGCGGTAAGTTGATCGAAGAAGTCGACGGAAAGAAACGCGTCATCCAAGGAAACGAGGAATACGCAGCGATCATTGATGGGCGCGAAGAATACAAGGTTGGTGAACGCGATTTACTTTATATCAACGACGGCACAGGGCATTTCTCAGAGGTTGCAGCTTCTCGAGGGATTTCAGGTTACGACTGTGGCAACGGCAGTGTGTGGTTCGACTATGACGACGATGGCTGGCAAGACATTTACGTCGGTAGCGACTTTAAGCAGCCAGATCATCTTTATCGCAACAATCAGGATGGAACCTTTACGGATGTTCTGCCGGATACGGTCAGTCGTACGCCGTGGTTTTCGATGGGTGTGGACGTTGGAGACTTGAACAATGATGGCCGCCTCGATTTGCTGGTTGCCGATATGGCGGACCGCACTCATTACGGTCAAAAAATAAACATGGGAGACATGGGTGATTCAAGTTGGTTTTTAAGTTACGGCCGACCCCGTCAGTTTATGGCGAACTGCTTCTATTTGAACACGGGCACAACGCGATTGCTCGAACTCGCGCGACAGGCAAAGTTGGCAAAAACTGACTGGACTTGGAGCGTTCGGTTTGCTGATTTGGATTTAGACGGCAATCAAGACGTTTTCTTCACAAACGGTCATGCGCGTGACCTGATGAATAGTGACCGGATTGCCGAGGACAGAAAACTAAAAACAATCGAGGATAAAGAACTTTCAATTGAAAAGCGTATTGAATTTAACCGCAGCATCCCGCCTCGCAATGAAACGAATTTGGCTTACGCAAACCGAGGTGACCTAGAATTCGAATCCGTGGGCAAGGAGTGGGGGTTGGATTTTCATGGTGTAAGTCACGCAGCAGGTTTCGCAGATCTCGATCTCGATGGTGACTTGGATTGTGTGGTTAACAACTATTACAAACCCTCACTGGTGTACGAGAACACCACCAAGGATGGGGGGCGTCTATTGGTAGAACTGCGCAGTTCGCAAACGAACGTCTTTGGGATCGGCAGTAAGATTGAAATCTGGCAAGGCACCGACTACCAGCGGCGTGATTTATTGCCCGGACGTGGTTATCTCGCGTCTGACCCAATGATGGTTCACTTTGGAATCAAGGAAGACCAAAACATCGATCGGTTGAGAGTGACTTGGCCTGATGAACGAGTGCAGGAATTTACCGATCTGAAATCAAACTGTCTCTACCGCGTGATTGATTCGGGAGATGCCAAAGCCATTGCTGAAACTCCTTCATCGCCAGCATTGTTCGCGGACCAAACAGAAGAATCGGGATTCAAATTTGCTCATCAGGAGTCTCAATTCGATGATTTTAGTCGGGAACCGTTGCTGCCATTCCAGTTGTCGCGACTTGGTGGAAGTGTGGCTTGCGGCGACATCAACGGCGATGGCTTTATTGACGTGTATTGCGGCGGTGCTGCCGGTCAGTCCGGAGAATTGCTGGTCAATGGTGATGGGCAGTTTGAGCCTCTGTCCGGTCCTTGGAAACGAGATTTGAATCGCGAGGATATGAGTGCTCTGTTTTTCGACGCAGACGGCGACGGCAAAACAGATCTTTACGTGGCCAGTGGTAGTAATGAGTTCGATACAGACGCTTCTGAATATCAGGATCATCTGTACCGGAACCTTGGTGAAGGCAAGTTCGAAGATGTCACCGAGACATCGCTTCCTGAAATGCTAACCAGCAGCCATTGCGTGACGTCGGTTGACTTCGATCGTGACGGAGATCTGGATCTGTTTGTCGGATCTCGAAGCGTACCGGGTAAGTATCCACTAACCCCAAAGAGCCATTTGTTGATTAACGACGATGGCGTGTTCCAAGTCGCCGACGATCAGGTATCAGGAGGTGTAGAAGATGTTGGCCTTGTTAACTCTGCCGTTTGGTCTGACTTCGATTCCGACGGTTGGCCAGATTTATTGGTTGCCGTGGAATGGGGCCCGATCACCGTTTTCAAAAACGATCAGGGTACGCTGGTGAACGTCACTGAATCAATCGGGATTGGCGATCAGTTTGGCTGGTGGCACGGAATTGCGGCTGCTGATTTGGACGCTGATGGCGATATGGATTACGTCGTAACCAATCAAGGTCGAAACACAAAGTATCACGCCACACCAGAGCACCCTCATCGTCTTTACTATGACGATTTTGATGGCAACGGAACTTTGGATCTTGTCGAGTCTGAATACGAGGGGGAGACCGAGTATCCCGTGAGAGGTCGCAGTTGTAGTTCTCGTTGCATGCCGTTCATCGCAGACAAATTTAAAACGTTCCACGATTATTCGTTGGCATCAATTTTTGACATCTATCAGGTTCAAGATAAACCGCGCCCTGTAAAGGAACTGCGAGTGCTTGATTCTGTCGTCTTGTGGAACGACGGAGAATCTGGATTTCAGATGGAAGCTCTACCGAAGTTGGCACAGATTAGTCCCGGCTATGGAGTTTGCGTGTCCGACTTTGATAGCGATGGATATCAAGACATTTTGATGGCGACGAATTTTTTCGGCTCCCAACCGGAGACGGGATACATGGATGGTGGCCTTGGATGGTTGTTAAAGGGTGGAGAGGACCGGCAGTTCAAACCTTGTTGGCCCAACGAAAGTGGTGTTATTGTTGACGGTGATGGAAATGGACTGGCACTTGCCGATGTTGACAACGACGGCGACCAAGATGCTATTTTTGCAGTCAACAATCAGGCCTTTCGCATGTTGGAAAACCGTTCGGATGCATCGAACGTGCGTGTCGTCGTCAATGGCGTTCCCGGAAACGAGAGCGGAATCGGCACACGGTTGGTTCTAATTGGAGACGAAGGCCAAGACGCGCCATTTCGCCAGGCGTTCGAGATATCCGCTGGCGGCAGCTACCTCGCTCAATCATCTGCTCAGCCGTCGATTGCGGTTTCCACGCTGGAAAAGGCCGTTTCGATAGAGGTTCATTGGCCTGATGGTGTGGAGTCGAAGTTGGAGGTTCCAGATCTACAAAACGGTGTTTTGGTATTAAGATATCCGGCAAATTAGGCCACAAGACAGCACCATTGGATTCATGTTTCGACGAATTGCGGATCTGCCTATACTGCGGGAAATTTCCCATTCGTCGAGATACCAATGAACACACAACGTCTAGTTTGCCAAGGTCGCATGTGGCTAGCTTCCGCTGTTTTCTTTTTTGGGCTAGTCTTTTTTTGCACGTGTTTTGCTGATGTGACTGCCCAGCAGCCCGAAACGGCGGGCCGACGGCAGCAGCGCAGTCCGTGGCGTGCTTCTTTCAACGAAATCAATCATGACGCGGCAGCCAATCAAGCGCGCGAACAACAAGCACTAGCCGAAAGTTGGCAGCCTGCTCAATCGCGCTCGGAGGATTCGGGTTCCGCCAACGCAGCCACCACCCCTACCCTGCCCGCCAATCAAGTTCCCGATCTCAAGATTCGGACCGCCAATGCCTCTAACGCCGCTGCAAGTTCGCGCCCCAAGAGTAAACCGATTGCCGGCGCTGCGATATCTAGATCGATGGATGCACTCCCCAATGAAGCCGGACAGGTATGGCGCGAGTATGACATTTCTTCCTACACTTCAAAAGTTACCTCGGTTGATAATCCACAACAGGCGCTGCTGGACTGGATCCTTCGTGAGACAGGAAATGAGATGTGGTTTAACGAGCCGCTGGGAATTCTGCACGCCACAAAATCAAGATTGATCGTTTATCACACTCCAGAGATTCAATCAGCGGTGAAGAATATTGTCGATCGATTCGTACGCACGCGCGGGCAGTTGCAAAGCTTTAACATTAATCTAGTCACCGTTGGCAATCCCAATTGGCGATCCCAAGCCTATCCTTTGCTGCAGACCGTTGATGTGGAATCGCCGGGTGTAGAGGCTTGGCTGGTCTCCAAAGAAAATGCGGCAATTCTGTTCAACCAATTGAAGAACCGAACTGATTTTAAAGAGCACAGTGGCGGCACGGTCAATTCGCATGACGGTCAATCATTTGTCCTAGAAAAAACCAAGCCCGTTCTCTTTGTAAGATCCATTCGCTGGATGCCCGGTCAGTTTCCCGGATACGAGCCACAAATGACAACGATCAACGAAGGCTACTCGGTCGGAATCAGCCCTCTGATGTCACTCGATAATCAGTCGGTCGAAGTTGCCATTAAAGCCGATGTCGATCAGGTGGAAACTTTGACGCCAGTAAAAGTGCCCGTTGGCGGCAACAGCGTCGATCTAAACGTGCCCAAAGTCATCAGCTGGCGATTGCACGAACGTTTTCGCTGGCCTGCTGATCAAGTGTTGCTAATCAGCAGCGGCGTTGTTGCCAGTCCCCAGCCGGAATCGGGTAATAGTTTTGGTCCATTGCGGTCGATTGGATTGGGGGCCGCGAAGCAGAAGTCCGGTCGCTCAGATGCCCTTTTGATGATCGAGTATCGTGGCCCTACCAACAGCGCCAGCATGCCTCGTTCGGCCGGACGCTCCCGAATGCAACCCTTGACCAATCGTTAGAGTGATCTATTTCTGGGCGGCCTCTCCTTGGGCGGTCTCACTTTGGAGAATCGGTCCTTCCTAGATCAGAAATTCCCTCGCCCGTCTCGACGGTGGTAAAATTTGACCTAGAATGCGTTTTGAATTACGCCGTATCTCGGCTGCATGAAATTGGTAAACACACAGAAAATGGCCCAACAAAAACGTCGCATTGTTATTACAGGAATGGGCGCAATCAGTCCTTTGGGGAATTCTATTGAATCTCTCTGGGAGCGTCTCAGCAACGGTACCAGTGGTGTAGATCTTCTGCGATCAATCCCTGTCGATAACTTCCCCGTGGACATTGGTGGCGAGTGCAATGAGTTCGAGGGGAAGATCGATGATTTTGGCGAACTAGAGAAAAAGCTCAAACGCAACGTCAAAAAAGGTCTCAAATTGATGTGCCGCGAGATTCAAATGGGCGTCGCAGCAGCTCAACTAGCCATGGCTCATTCGGGCCTTGCCGATGCGCCGATGGATCCTACTCGAATCGGTACCATGTTTGGCAGTGACTATATCATTACCAACCCTGCCGAATTCAAAAAGGGGATTGGGCAATGCATCGACCAAGAAGGCCAATTCGTTTTTGAACAATGGGCTGAAAATGGATTGGTCAATGTAGAACCGACATGGCTGCTGAAATACTTGCCCAACATGCCGGCAAGCCACGTGGCGATCTTCAATGACTTGCAGGGCCCTAGCAATTCATTAACCGTGCGAGAATCATCCTCGAACGTTGCCATCGGGGAAGCCGTCACGATTATCCGGCGTGGTTCTGCCGACGCGTTTGTGACTGGATCGACCGGTTCACGAATTCATCCTCTGCGGACGATTCATGTGTGTCTTCAAGAGCAACTTGCCGATCGGAATTCAGCGGTTGCTGGTGGTGATGCCAGTAAAGCTTGCCGTCCGTTTGACAAAGACAGAAACGGCATGGTGATGGGTGAAGGGGCTGGCGTAATGATTCTCGAATCGCTTGAATCGGCCGAAGCACGTTCTGCTAAAATCTACGGCGAAGTTTTGGGTTACGGGTCTTCTGCCGTTACCCGCAGCGACGGAGGGGCAGATTTCCGAACATCACTGTCCAACGCAATCCAGATGGCGCTCAATGTGGCCGGCGTTTCTGCCGATTCAATCGGTCACGTGCAAGCCCATGGCAGCGGATGCCTCCGATGCGATGTCGAAGAGGCTCAGGCGATTGCCGAGCACTTGCCGGAGACGCCTGTGACGGCTGCCAAAAGCTACATGGGGAATCTTGGCGCTGGCAGCGGCATGGTTGAATCAATCGCCAGCGTGTTGTCGTTACAGAATGACCATCTGCTACCGATTTTGAATTGCGATTCGCTTGATCCTGATTGCAAAATTCGTGCAGCTGTTTCGGGTGAGTCACCCGGCGACAGTTTTATTAATCTCAATGTTACTCCGCAAGGGCAAGCTAGTGCGGTGATCATTGGCCGGTACGCGTAGGTTCGGTTTATAACCGAACTCTTTTAGCGATACGGGTAAGAACAACACGGTTGAAAACCGCATCTACGTGAGAGACGCCGGTGGGAATCGAACCCACTGAAAACTGCTTTGCAGGCAGCCGCCTTACCATCTGGCTCCAGCGTCGAATTTGAGATAAAAAGCTGACGACTGGTCTCGCAGCAGCATGATACGGTTTACGCATGATCCGGGTTACAAGACCGGCGCCTTTCTGTGTCGAGCCACGTCAGCAGTTTGTCGTTTAAACAAAAGCAAAATAAGGGTGTCCGGCGAGAATCGAACTCGTCTCCTCGACCTTCACAGGGTCGCATGCAAACCGCTACACTACGAACACCGTAATGGACTGCCGGGGAATCGAACCCCGGTTTTCTGATTGCAAATCAAAAGTCGTACCATTGGACCAGCAGCCCGTCGTTTCTTCTTTCTTCCGTTTTCAAGCCCCGCAAGTTGCAAGCTCCGGAATTGAACCGGACGTTCGACCTTATGAAAGTCGAATCGGCACCAGCCGGCTTGCACCTCGTTCTTATTCACTCATGCTGTCAACAAAGCTGTGGTGGCGATTGAATCTGGCCAAAGGCAACCTGCCATCAACCGCTTGAACTGTGGGCCTCGGTCGTTGGTTTTGGCGACGATCAGTACGCCTCTTTGTTGGAGCAGGAACCTTATTCAGTTCACGTTGTGACTGGGTCCATGATGCGAGTTGGCTAGCGCAATCAAACGTTTGCGTACTTCCGTTGGCCAATCGAATTGAAAATCGTTTCTCTGTCATGGGTTACTCCTGTAGGTTTCTCTCTAAAAAACAAAGTCGCTTTTCGCTCCGCGAAAGAACGTAGGGAGTGCTGCTTTCGCGGAGCCAAAGGTGACTTTGACGTCGGTTGCCTTCGTCACTGGGCCACGGGACTGAAAAAAAAGTAAGTTGCGGGAGATGGACTCGAACCATCGACCTCGAGGATATGAACCTCGCAAGCTGCTACTGCTCAAGCCCGCAAGTGCGCCCAGCGCGAATCGAACGCGCGTCTTCTACATGGCAAGCAGAGGGGTTACCATTACACCATGAGCGCTTATTGCTACCGGAAATCTCAGTAGGATCAGAGGGAGTCGAATCGAGAACCTTTGGCACCCAAAACGAGCGTGCTTCCAACTGCACCTTTACCCGAGTAATGAAGCGACTTGGCATCGCGCGAGCTTCAGAGAGTCCACGAAAAAAGCCCAGTGCTGCGGCAGCACCGGGCTTTCAACGATTCAAAGATCTTTCTACGAATCAACAGGCCAAGTACTGCGAGCAAAAAACATGCGCGAACATAATCGGCATGCGATTACCGATGATGATTCTGCGGCAGGCAGTTTTGCAGGTTGAACTTGGCTTAGGTGAATTCATATTTCCGTCTCTAGTTGTTTCTTAATTGTAGTGCTTAACTGTGTTTCAGTGCTGGATAGACCTTACTTCACTGCCCAGATAGACGTGCATGCAGACAGAAAGTTCACGCGATTCTAGAAAAGGTTTTCAGGTTGGCTTCGTCCAGCTAATTTGGGCTTCAACACAAGTCTATTGGTGAAGATGGTTAGCGAAGTCGGCCGTGGATTGGCAACAGAGCTGTTCCATGACTTGCTGAAGCTGGCGTTTGAGAATGGCGATCGTATGATTGCCGCCCTGCTCTCCCAATGCTGCAGTACCGTACATGAAAGTTCTCCCTAACATGGTGAATTCTGCACCTGAGGCCATGGTTCGCGCGATGTCGGGACCGCTGCGAATGCCGGAGTCCATCATGATGGTGGCCTGCCCTTTAAATTTTTCTGCAATTGTACGCATCGCGGCGATCGCTGATTGGCCAGCGTCAAGCTGCCGTCCACCGTGGTTGGATACCCACAATCCATCAACGCCCAACCGGACCGCCCGTTCAGCATCTGCTTCACAGGCAACGCCCTTGATCACCAACTTGCCCGGCCACATGTCGCGGATAGGTTTAATCTTCTCTTCGTTAAGTCGTCCCGAAAAAGTTCTATCCATGAACATTCCAAGTTGCTTCATATCAAGGCCGGGAGGCATGTAAGGCTTGAGCGTTTCAAATTCAGGTTTGCCGTGCTTTAGCGTGTTTAATGCCCACGTGGGACGACCGATAATCTGCATAATGTTTCGCAATGACATGCTGGGCGGCATCGCCAATCCATTGCGAATGTCGCGCGGGCGATAGCCAAACGTCGGCACATCGGCAAGAATCACCAGAACCGGCATTTCGGCATCTTTGGCGCGTTTGATAATGTCGTCTCGCACGTGGTCTTCGGTAGGATGATAAAGCTGGAACCAAGCTCGACCCTCGGTGATTTTGGCGATGGTCTCGATGCTGCTGGTCGAAACGGTACTGAGGCAAAAGGGAATGTTGTGCTTGAAAGCCGCCTCAGCAAGAATCTCTGGTGTTCGAGGCCACATCAAACCTTGCAAGCCAATGGGCGAAATTCCAAACGGAGCGTCGTAGGTATGCCCGAACAGCTCGGTGCTCATGTCGGATTTGACATGTTTTGAAAGGTATTGCGGAATCAGTTCAACGTCGCGAATGTCAGACGTGTTGCGATGTAAGTTTACGTCTTCGTTGCAGCCCCCATCGAGGTACTCAAAAGCGAAACGCGGAATGCGTTTTCGCGCACCCTCTCTCAGATCGTCGATGCCTGGGAATTGAGGGTTATAGTCAAGTGTCATAGGTTGTTCCTCGATCCAGATTGTCTGGATGGTAATTAAACAGTATTTGAAATGCCGCAAACCAACATCATACTACAAGCCACAAAAATCTGACCCGGAAAAGATCGTTGGTCTGCATAGCGAAGTGTAAAACGGGAATAATTTTTGCAGCGTAGATCGCTTTCTACTAGCGATGCGTTATCAGAATCGCGCAGGAATTATACCAAAACATTCTCAACCGCGGTTGCTTTGCGAGGAACTGGATTGAACAGTTTGCATTCCTTGCATTGTCCGAAGGCGCCGTGCGGCTGATGTTCTTACCGGTGGTCTCCTCCCTCGTGGGCGTTTTGAAGTTGCACTTCTACAAGCCCGAAGCGCGAACGAGCGGATATTTCTGAGAATTTCCGGATTCCTCGCTGGCGCGTCGGGCTTGTATTGAAACCCTTCGCGAGTTCAGATTTACGTACGTTTTATCAAATAGAATGTGAAATTCGCTCTCAAATGTGCGACTTCAAAATCTGCGCGTTGGTGCAAAAAGATAGTTTGCCAACCAATGGTTAAATCTGTAGGGCTTCGGGCAGGTCTTGGTGGAAAAACTAACACCCAAAACCCGTAAATCACGCGGTTTTAGGTTTAAACTTGCCGCTGCATGGTTTCAGAACTAAACTTAAGTATCCCGCCGACTCATTGTCACTCCACCCAAGTTCAAAGCATGTTCAACCATTTTCTAAGGCTGCCTCTCGGCCGGCTAACGTTTCCTGCGGTTCTCATTCTTTTTGTTTCTGTTGCTTCAGTGGCTTGGTCACAAACTGTGATCTATGAAAACAACTTTGATGACGACCCGACAGGAATTTACTCGATTGCTAATCTCAATGCGGACTGGGATACGCCGCCTTTTGACACTGGCGTCGAGGAAGGTCGCGCTTCAATCGTTGACGATGATGAAGTGTTCTCCGGAAAGTCGCTGGCCGTTTTGTATCCTGAAGGCCAGCACCGCTCCGCTAATACTGGCGCGCAGTGGCAACTGCTTTTTGATCAAGGCTATGAGGAACTGTTCGTCGAATATCGAGTGAAATTTCGTGACGGCTTCGATTTTGTTCGTGGTGGAAAACTACCCGGGCTAATCGGGGGGGCGGCCAACACCGGTGGAGATAGACCCGATGGAACAGACGGTTTTAGTGCGCGAATGCACTGGCGGACTGATGGTTCTTCAGGCTCTCCTTTAGACACCGATCAAGCCAGCATCACTCAGTATTTGTACCACCCCGATCAGCCCAACACGTTTGGCGAAGATTTCCGCTGGGACGATTCGCCGGCAGGCGATTGGGCGTTCTTCGATTCCGACCAGTGGTATCACTTGCGGCATCGCGTGGTGATGAATTCAGTGGTCAATGGCCAAGGTCAACACGATGGCATTGTTCAAGCCTGGCTTGATGGTCAGATGGTACTGGACTTAAACAACATTCGTTTTCGTGATGTAGAGTCACTGCAAATCGACGGGTTGTACTTCAGCACGTTCTTCGGTGGGTCGGGTGATCAGTGGAACACCTCCAAAGATGAAATTGCGTACTTCGATGACTTTAAGATTTTCACTCATTTGCTGGGCGATGTCGACAAAAATGGATCTGTCGACTTTCTGGATATCAGCCCGTTTATTGATCTTCTGACCAGTGGCAGCTATCAAGTTGAAGCTGACTGCAATGAAGACAATGTCGTTAATTTCTTAGACATCGCCGCCTTCATCAGTTTGCTGACCGGTTAGTTTAGCCTTGCAACTTAATTTCGGGTTGCCCTGCTTTACGTCTTACCGAGAAATGCGGCGAGCAATTACAGGCATGCTTACGCGATAAGATTGGGCAGTGGTTAAGCTGGCGTGGCTGGCGTGAGTAGGTTTCCGGTGTTGCGCTTAAATCAAGCATCGGAGAATGCGTAAACATGGCCCCTAGCTCGACAGAAGCTAAAGAGTCGTTACACCAAAATTGAATTGCGGTGAACTAGTGTTTCGTCGAGATTTGGAATTAGGATTTCGAATATGAAAGCGACAGGGCGCGAGTCCTCCGGTCCCAATCCCTAATCAATTAGTATTCACACCTAACGGCTTGCGCCGTTAGGCTTCAAGTGCGAACCGGCAATCCAACAATTAAACCTGGACGAAGCACTAGCGAACGAATCCAAGTTATTGCCGTGTGTTGGTCTTCCTCCGCGGAGATTATCCGAAGCGCATGGAATTGGGTCGGTTTACTTGTCTACGGTGTTACGCTTCTTCTGATAGACACGCACATAGTCAATTTCCATCACCGCTGGAAAGATTGTGTCGTCATCTACCCCTTCACGGCCTCCCCATGTTCCGCCTACGGCGATGTTTAATAGAAAGTGTTGAGGCTTGTCAAACGGCCAATTGTCTGCGTTGGATTTATGCGGACGATCGTATGTCAGTTTGACGTTGGCAACGTCGTCAGTATAGAAGACGATTTTGTTTTCTGTCCACTCAAGACCATAGACGTGAAACTTCTCATCCACAGAATCAAGTTGAACGTGACTAATTAGTTGGGTTTTATCGACGTGGTTGTGTGCGTTGCAGTGGACAGCACAATGGATCGTGTTCTCTTGAAAACTTACGTATTCAAGAATGTCGATTTCTCCACAGTCGGGCCATCCAGCGGTTTTGATTGAATCGCCCAGCATCCAAATTGCAGGCCAAAGCCCTTTGCCTTGATTGTGGGGCATCTTGGCGCGGATTTCCATTTTGCCGTAGGTGAATGACTGCTTGCTGTTCATGCGGCTCGAGGTGTAGTCGCCTACCTTTTGGCCCGAGCCAGATTTCTCGGCGGTGATCTTCAGAGTACCATTGCAGACCGAGGAGTTGGCGCCGTCGGTATAGTTTTGCCATTCTGAATTGCCCCAGCCCGTAGCACCTGTCTGGAAATGCCATTTGTTTTTGTCGACTTTGGTGCCGTCGAACTCATCACTCCAAACCAAGTCGTACTCGCCTTCAAACCCACCAACCAGTGGTAAAGAAGGCTTGCTGATCTTGGCGACTTTGGAATCCAACACAGCTTGAGCATTCGCTGCGTCGGTCGCGCAGAGAGCAGTAACGGCCAGTAGAGCAATCGCGGTAGCGACCCTTATTCGATAACACTGAAACCTGATAAGTATTTTCATGGTGATTCTTCCCGATGAGATTGTTCTGCTGCGCTTCCCCACCAAGCCACTTTCTGTTTGGATTCAGGAGCGAAATCAGGTTTGAGATACGTCGCGTGCTGACGTTCGAGTTTCTCTGCTAATTTGGTTCGAACCCTTTCAATTTTGTTATCGAACTTTTCCTGTGTAAAACGCGGATCAAGAGCCGGCAATTTTGCTTGAGACTCGGCCAGCCAAGCGACCAACTTCTGCTGCATCTTGGTCACTCTTTCTGGCTCCATTTCAGCTATGTTTTTCTGCTCGCTTTCATCAGACATCAAGTTATACAGTTCATAACGCCCGTCCTCGTGGTAGTAGATCAGCTTCCATTGTCCGGATCGAATGACCGAAGACGGTTCGCCACCTTGATTTCCATAATGCGGATAGTGCCAAAACAGATCACGTTCAGCGATTGATTCACCTTTGAGCGCTGGAACTAGGCTGACACCATCGACGTGCTGGTTTGGTTTCAGAGGTAAACCTGCCAGCTCAAGAATCGTCGGATAAAAGTCCATTCCAATTACCGGAACTTCCGATTGTGAATCGGTCGATGTTATCCCGGGGGCATAAATGATCAAAGGTTCGCGCGTTCCACCTTCCCATTGGCGACCTTTGCCTCCTCGTAAGGGAAGCGAACTGGTCGAGAAACTGTCACCTGCGGTCACGCCGCCATTGTCGCTGGTGAAGATTACAACAGTGTTTTTTTCCAGTCCAGTTTTTTTTAACTTGTTCAGTACAAGTCCGACAGCATTGTCCATGGTTTCAATCATGCCCGCATAGATTGGGTTGTCTTGCACTTGGCGAACCGGGAGTCGACGATCAAACTTGAATCGTTGTTTGGCATCGGCCAGCCCTATGGCTGCGGCTTTATCCTGATACTTACGGCACAGTTTCTCTGTGGTCTGAATCGGTCCGTGAACGGTATAAAACGATAGGAACGCGAAGAACGGCTGGTTCTGATTTTGTTCGACAAAGGATGCCGTTTCTTCGGCGAGCCGCATTGTCAGCGATTGGCCCGGCGGACCGTCCTCGATGTTTGGATTGTTGAAAGGCGAGAAATAACCTCCCTTGGGTGTACCCGTTGAGTTTCCGCCTATGTTGATATCAAAACCGTGATCGGTTGGCATTGAGCCGTCGCTACCCAGATGCCATTTCCCTGCAAAGAATGTTTTATATCCTGCCTCGCGCATCGCTTCGGCGATCGTGGTGTCTTCATGCGGTAGGTGCTTGACGTATTCGGCCGGTAGCACCATGTCATCCCGGTTCCACATCATGCCTGTTTGGGCTCCGATCCAATCGGTGATTCCATGGCGTGCCGGGGTTTTGCCTGTCATGATGCTGGCTCGAGACGGACTGCATACTCTGCAGGCGGCGTAGCCTTGATTAAACCGCATGCTGCGTGCGGCGAGAGCGTCAATATTTGGGCTTTCATAGAACGTGCTGCCGGTATACCCCAAGTCTTCAGAGCCAAGGTCGTCTACTAAAATGAACAAGAAATTTGGTTGCTCTGCTTGAGCAACGGATGCCGGCGAAACTAGTGTCAAGAGCTCAACAGCAGCCAAAGTGGCCAGTGCTGCTATTAGGGGGGGCGAGAATTTCAACATCGATCAACCATCCAATACTTTTGTTTATCGTGGTAGCGGAAGTTTTGCAAAGTTCTATTGTATTGTAATCGCAGGGTTTTTGCTTTGTGCATTGAGGGGCGCTGGACAAGAATAGGCGTCTTTTGGAGTGCACTTTTTCCAGTTTCAACGCGATTGGTTCTTCCCCGTTTTTCATTGATTTCACCCAAGCTGGAGCAGGCGGGAATCGAGAGTTTCGCTACCGTGTGAGCCGAATTTTGAAGTTCGACGTGTCTGCACGATAGCTTCCAAATTGGAACGACGCCCAGTGTAACGCCAGCAACGAAGATGAATCATTCTGCGGGCTGGCCCGTTAAGCTACAGTAGTTTGTTACGAGCAGTTTTTGCAGCTGGCGAAAATAGTCTCCAAACATACGTAAGACTCGCTGAGCGGGCGCTCTTGATGTTTACACTATAAAACTGTCTTTGTTCGCTGTTTGAAAATCACAAAGACCAGCGTTTGATGTTTACAAGTTGCTTTAGCTAAATGGGAGATTGTCGTGCCTTTGGAAAGTCACCCATCTCCCGATGGAGTAGCGGTCATTTGTATTTCACGCAGTCTGAATACTGCGAGGTTGGACCAGCTCAAAGAAAAAAGAAGACGTCTGCGGCTAGATGCCTGATGGTGTTCATACAATCATTGCCGATTGCGAAGAGCTTGGAGCAATTTCAAGCGGCGGGCTGGCGGCGATACGGTGGACTCGCGCAAAGGCAGGTCGTCGGGGAGGACAGATCTACTTGATCCATGTTTCGTCCGCGGTCGGTGGCGCGCTTGCTACCACAAATCTATCGACCATTGTCTCGGTTGTGCACACAACTAGAGCGATGTTGGTGCGTCTCGGGAAGATCCGCCAAAGGCCACAAATCAAAGTTGATTGTGATTCAGCGACCACTGTCAGATGATCGGAATAAAAAAACGGCGCGCTGCTGAAGAGACAATTCTTAAGATTCTAAAATTAAGAATCTCGAATTCTTGCTACACCAGCTGCGCTGCCGTGTATTGATTTACCGTTTACTTGTCGCCACTTCCACCGGCAGCAGCATCAACAGCGCCTTCGGCTGCTTCCTTGGCTTCGCTTCCAGCTGCCTTAGCACCATCAAGCATGTTGCCACCTGCTTCTTTAGCACCATCAAGCATGCTGCTTCCAGCTTCTTTGGCCTTGTCCATCATTTCGCCACCGGCTTCCTTGGCTTTGTCTAGCATTTCGCCGCCGGCTTCTTTCGCGGCATCTACCATTCCCCCACCAGCTTCTTTGGCTTTGTCCATTGCCTCTGAACATCCGGTGTAAGACAAACAGGAAACGGCCAATAGGGCTACGCCAGATAGTTTAATAAATGATTTCATTTTTTACTTTCGAATGAATGGTTTGTGACTTGGTGAATAACTAATTTAACTTGCTCTTGGTCTGTCTTACAAGTCGGCAATTCCATGGACCAAGAAATCGGAGCAATCGCGCGATCAAACCATCATCCTAATCAGATAATCGTTGCAATCGCGATTTTCGAAGATTACGTTTGTTTTTGTTTCGTTGTGTTTTCAGTGAGATTCTCAGTCATTTTGGTAGACGCAACGGCGTATTCTCCTTCACTGTGCGGCTATAGTATCAACAACCGAAATGGAAATCGTTTCTGAAGGATTGGACCAGAGCAAAATTCAACATGAGAAGCATCGATCAAGATCTCAAATTATGGTCCAGGGTTGGTTTCGCGGGCGTAGGGCAGATCGTGTTGCTGGCCATCATTTCATGCATCCATAGTTCGTCTGAAGACGGCTCCCAGTTCGGACGACCTAGCATTATTGTACCTTTGTTGTTGATCGCTGGAACTGCCCTAGCGTTTTTAGCGCTCCGTTTCGCACTAAGAATCAAGAAGTCTCAAAAGCCATTGTTGTGCTTGGTCGTCTGCGTCGGCATTAGCTTACGCGCTATTGGGCTGTTCACAACACCGATCTTGGAAATCGACTATTACCGATACATTTGGGACGGCAAGGTCTCCGCCGAAGGTCTCTCCCCCTACTCTTACTCGCCGGCACGGATTTTAGAAAACGAGCCGAGCTCAGAGTTATCGTATCGACATGCGGTGGCTCTATCGACGAAATCCGAGAGCAATTTTACGATCCTTCAGCGTGTGCACTTTGCCGACTACCGAACCATTTATCCGCCAGTCAGTCAGATTGTTTTTGCAGCGGCGATGAAATGGTTTCCGCATACGGCAAGTGTCCAAGCTCACATTGTTTTGATTAAAGCAGTCATGGTTTTGTTTGACCTGCTGACGATGTGGCTGGTTTTTCTGTTGCTCAAACGATTGGATTTTCATCTAGGCTGGTTGATCACTTATGCGTGGAATCCGCTGGTGATCAAAGAGATTGCCAATAGCGGGCATCTCGACTCGATTGTTTCATTTTTTATCTTGGCCTCGGTCTACCTCGTAACGCAATGGACCATCCAAGAGAAATCTCGGCGGAAGCTGGGGTTGTCACTGTTGAGCGGAGTCGCACTCGGTTTGGGTGTTGGGGCAAAGCTCTTTCCGATCGTGTTGTTTCCCGCTTTGTTCTGCACGATTGCCCGTAGTCGATGGTCGATGGCCGCATGGTTCGCATTGTCGTTTGTTGCCACCAGTTTCCTCTGCCTGTGGCCAATGTACCAAGCGATATCAAACGTTGGTCATGAAGCAAGCAGCGTATCAACGGTAAGTAAGCAGGCTGTGGCTGACGGTAAGGAGGGGCTTTCAAGTTTCCTAACGCAGTGGCGAATGAACGACGTGATCTTTTCAGGGATCTACTTCAATCTAAAGCCAGACAACCCTGACGAAGTGGATAACCGAACCGGCTCCCCGTGGTTCGTCGTTTCTTCAAACGAGTTTCGAAAGCAGGCGACCCGTTGGTGGCAATCAATTGGCTTCGGCGGCACGCGTCCAGCGTTCATGCTGACCAGAATCGTGACGATGATTTTGTTTGCACTTTTCTATGTTTGGCAGTTGATTGGCATCTACTGGGAACGAGAATTTGAAACCGGCGTCAATTTTAAGCGACTGACTTGGATCGCAGTAGTGTTCCTTTTCCTGCAACCAACGGTGAATCCTTGGTACTGGATCTGGGTCGCGCCGTTGGCCTGTCTCGCGCGTGATGCACGCTGGTTATTGGTTGCCGGTTGTTTATTGACCTACTACTGCCGATTTTGGTTTAAAACAATTGAAGGAACCTATCACTTCGCCGGAACGGACTATTCAGGAGAGCGTTTGTTCGACCATGGTTTGGCTTGGATTGAGTTTGCCTGCATTGTTGCGGTCGTTGTCTGGTTTTACTTTTCAAACCGAAAACGTCAGCCCGCTAATGGATTAGAATTGGGTCGGTAGAAGCAAGTCTGAATTCCATTTAGTCTGAATTTCCTTAAGTCTCACTATTATTCCCGCCAAGCGGCACTTACAGCTGCCGCCACTATTGGTGCGACTGTTCGATCAAGCGGTTCCGGAAGTATCATATTGGCCGACGGATTGGGCAGACTATCGGCCAGCGCTTGAGCAGCTGCCATTTTCATTTTTGGAGTGATCCTTGTGGCGCGAGCATCCAATGCACCACGGAAAATGCCCGGAAATGCCAATAGATTGTTAACTTGATTCGGAAAGTCACTGCGTCCTGTGCCCACGATCGCGGCCCCTCCTGCTTTGGCTTCGTCGGGCATGATCTCCGGCGTTGGATTGGCCATCGCAAATACAACCGCATCGTCTGCCATCGTGGCTATATCTTCTTTGGTTAGCAAACCACCCTTGCTGACACCGATAAAGACATCGCTTCCCGCTAGAACATCGCGCAGGCTGCCTTGGGAATTGTCTCGGTTGGAGAATTCAAGAATGTTTTTCTTGTATTGAACCAGATCTTTGCGGTCTGCGTGAATTGCACCTTTGGAATCACACACAATAACGTCAGCCACCGGTACGCAGACGCTGGAGTCTGTACTGATACAGCGGAGCAGTTTTGCGATCGCAGTTCCAGCTGCGCCGGCACCGTTGATGACAACTTTTAGCTGTTCGAGTGGTTTGCCGACGACACGGCACGCGTTAATCAGTGCTGCCAGCAATACGATTGCGGTTCCATGTTGGTCGTCGTGAAAAACTGGGATTCCAAGGTCTTGGAGGCTTTCTTCGATTTCGAAACAGCGTGGAGCAGAGATGTCTTCAAGATTAATCCCGCCAAATACCGGCGCGATTCGGCGAACGGTTTCGATAACCTCTTGTGAATCTTGAGTATCGAGGCAGATCGGCCAAGCATCAATGTCGGCGAACTGCTTGAACAGCAGCGCTTTGCCTTCCATCACCGGGATCGCCGCCAGCGCCCCGATGTTTCCTAAACCCAAAACTGCCGAACCATCACTAACGACACCAACGGTATTACGTTTGATGGTCAATTCATTGGCTTCCTCGGGATCGGCCGCAATCAACTGACAAGGTCCGGCAACGCCGGGAGTGTAAGCGACCGAAAGATCTTCCCGACTTTGAACCGGCAGTTTGCTTACAATGGAGAGCTTCCCTCGCAGATGGCGGTGGATGCTAGTGCTTTGCTTGTCGAATTTAGACATTGTATCCTAAAACCATGTTGGAGATTTTGTGCAGTCTGAAAGTCTTCCGCTCAGCTACGACGTATTTGGCCGCTGTAACTTACAAAGAGTTGACCAGAAACCAACATTAGTCTAGCAGCGATGTTGAACAATCCAGACCAAGTCAGCGTCAACCACATTTACTGTTTTACCATAGAGATGGAGGTAGAAGTTTTTCACCAAATCTGCAAAAATTCTTGCTTCTCTCGTATTTCTAAAAGCTCAATCAATTTTGGGGTAGGTTTGATGGCCCATGTAACGCCTAAGACAGAGGACACTTGAAGCAGAACGGTGCTTGAAGTGCTTAGGTTCGTGCGACGAAGAATGTTCAGTTCTAGATGCTATTCTCGGAAGCAAAAGTGAGCGAAAAAAAGAAAACAAAAAAGAAGCAATACTTTGCAACAGTGCCGCCGCAAGAGATTCTTCCGATCATTGACGGTCGGTATGAGTCGTCGGTAAAAGGCCTATTCGTCATTGGTGATGTGACCGGGCTGCCGCTGGTTAAAGTCGCTGCCAATCAAGGGCGTGAGGTCGTTGAGCGGATGGAAAAATCGGGCTTGTTCACTTCAAGTGCTGAACAAGACGGCCTCGATTTGGTCATCGTTGGAGGCGGGCCGGCTGGGATTTCAGCGGCGATCGAATGCGAAAAACGAAATCTAAAGTATGTGCTTCTCGAACGGACGCAGTTGGCCAACACCGTTCGCACTTTTCCGCTTGGGAAAAAAGTTTATGCCGAACCGCAAACGATCAAGAACATCAGCGAACTGGACGTAGATCGCGATTTAGACCGAGATGATTTTTTAGACATCATCGAAAAAGCAGTCGCCGATCGGAAGCTAAAGTACAAAGAAGGCGTAGAAGTTGGCAGCATTCGTAAGCTGCAGGATCTACAGTTTGAAGTGCACACAAAAGACGGAGCCGTTTTCCCCGCGCGGCAGGTCATCGTGTCAATCGGACGCCAAGGACAACCTCGTAAGCTGAAAATTCCCGGCTGTGATGATTGCAAGAAGGTCACCTACCGCCTCCACACGCGTGAGGACTATGACAACGAAGACGTTCTGATCGTCGGCGGCGGGAATTCGGCCATCGAAGCGGCACTGATGCTCAAGGATCATAATCGCGTGTCGATCTCCTATCGCGGCGATGATTTTTTTCGAGCCAAAGAAGAGAATCGACGATTACTGGATGAGGCAATTGCTAAAGGCGAAATCACCGCGCTGATGAGAAGTAATATCGCCGCCAGTCGTGACGGAGAAGTTGATCTCGAGGTCGATGGAGAGATTCGCACCCTGAAAAATGATAAAGTCATCGTCTTGATTGGAACGCTGCCGCCGATCGAGTTTCTGATGGACACGGGAATGGAGCTTGACGGAGTCTGGACGAAGCAGCGCGTGGTTTGGTCGATCTTAGGAATCTTGGTTGGCATCTTTTTGTATTTTGGTGCCAAGAATTTTGTGCTGCATCCAGAGGATGCCGGCGGAAAATTTTTGTGGCCCTCGTGGTTGGCAACCCTCAATCCGAATACGCCTTGGCTTTCATTCGTGCTGATGAAGCTGGCCCCACTGGTCGCAGCGCTCGCCATTGGGGCGAAAATTGTTCAGTCGTTGATGTCTGGGCCGGGCAAGAGTCCACCCTTTCGTGTTCCGGCGTTCAAATTGATACTGTTGGCTTGTTTGGCATTGTTTGGCATTGGGATGATCGCGCCCGAAGCAGTTACCTCCGACCCAACTCAGGCTGGAGACGGACCGTACTTTTTAGATCTAAGTCTACGTTCGTTTACCAACACCGACTTGGGGATCGACACAGCATACAACGCACTATCGCCCGGATTCAAAAACGAGGCGACCGGCAGCCAAGGCCGTGGTGCTCGTTATTTCTCAAACCTCTCAGGGGTTTACTACCTGTTTTACTTCGGGTTGATCGGTGTCTTTGGAATTTATTGGGCGATTAAGTCCAACAGCAAAATCATTTGGAAACGTAACCTGACCATTATTGCTTCTCAGTGGACGCTTTGGTGGGGTATTCCTACATTTTTGGTTGCCCTGTTCGGTAGGAGCGCAATTGCGCCGGTACTAAAGAAGTCGATCAATGCTTGGCCGCTGAATATGAGTGCGTTTAAGGTCAATCCGGTTGCCGGGCCGGGCGACCCTGACTGGTGGCACATGGTCGGAATCGTCGGCGTTGTCTGGGCGGTTGTGTTGACGTTCATCATCATCCCGCTGTTTACGATTCGCTACGGGAAGATTTACTGTTCGTACATTTGTTCTTGTGGAGCTCTGGCGGAGACCGTTGGAAACGGATTTCGCCACCGAGGGCCCAAAGGTGACTTCCCTCGCAAAATTGAAAAATATGGGTACATCTTTATCCTACTGGCCACGATCGCTACGATCGCTGATTTGATGGGTTGGACACCCACATTGTGGGTGAAGGGCGACCAGCCATTTCGCTTAGATTTACTTGGCTGGTACGACCTGTGGGTCGGGACGTTTCTCGCTGGGGCGATGGCGATTGGTCTTTACCCGTTTTTGGGACAGAGAATTTGGTGCCGCATGTGGTGCCCGCTGGCATTTTGGATGAACTTCTGGGGACGCTGGTCGACTTTTAAGATCACCCCCGAAAAAGGAAAATGTATTGACTGCAATGTCTGCAATCAGTTTTGCCAGATGGGTATTGATATCAAAGGGCGAGCGCTGCGAGGCGAGCCCGTCACGCTGGCTGATACGCCGTGTGTTGGATGTCAAGAATGTATCGTGAGATGTCCGATGCAGATTTTACATCTTGGCGAAGCGCCACAAAAGCAACTAGTACAACTTCAGGGTTCGTCAAACATGGTGAGTAATAAATAATGAGCAAAGGATCGAATTACTACGGCGGTTTCTTTTGGGTTGCACTGGTTTCTTTTATTGTGCCATTGTTTGTGGGGTGGAAAGCGTTTGACAATCTCAAACCGACGACCAAGCCGACGCCGCAACTTGATGCCAGCGGCGTTGATCATGGCGTTTGGGATTATCTGCTGAAGTCTTACGTCTCCAATGGGCTGGTCGATTACACCGGCATGAAGAAGGACTATTTGTTCCGCGAATATGTGCGAGAGCTTGGCGGGTGCGATCCAAACAGCCTCAATTCAGAGGACGACAAACTTGCGTTGCTGTGCAATGCTTACAATGCGTTTGTTATTAATGGGGTCATTAGTCATAAAATTCATGACACCGTCGATGGATTTGAGATAGGCGGCACGCCTTTTTTCGATTTGAAAGAGCACATCTTTGCAGGAAAGACCGTTAGCCTAAACGATATTGAACACGAAATGGTACGGCCTGTATTCAAGGAACCACGAATACATGTTGCGTTGGTTTGTGCTGCCAGAAGTTGCCCTGCGATCCGCGCCGAAGCCTACGTCGGGGCGCGTGTCCGAGATCAGTTGCAAGATCAGAGTATCCAGTTCGCCAACAATCCAACCTATGTGGCATACGATGCTTTGGCAAAAGAGTTGAAGTTGAGCAAGATCTTGAGTTGGTACGGCGGTGACTGGGACGAACGATTTCCAGACGGAGGATACCTTGCTTGGATCGGTGAGTTATCCACTGATCAAGCTGTCAAAGACGCAACTGTCAAAGCCATTGAAGGCGACGTGGCTGTCAAATTCTTTGAATATAATTGGCAGCTTAATTCGCAAGCCGATCCGGGAGCCCCAGTAGCCGCAAAGAAAAAGTCAGGCGGTTTCGGCTCTGGTTCTAGTCCAGACGAGTAGAGGAGGCTATTTGCTGCTCAAAATAGCGGCACTTAGGTCGGTGAAATTTGCTAACTTGCAGGATATTGAAACGCCGTCAAAAAATAGCCAAAGTTGTGCGGCACCCCCCGAGAAAGCAAAACAGCACCCCTGGCCGACGCCCAACGCAACTTTTTTCCACACGGGGAACTACGTGCTTTCGCGACTAGCAAAGGGGAGATTTCAACTAAAAAAATCTAAAAAGCCGTTTTAAAGGTCGCTCGTTAACACCGAAATAGAAATTCCCAACGCTGTTGCGATACGCTCAATATTACGAATTGCGATATTCCGTTCACCACGCTCGACCGACCCTAGATAGGTACGGTCGAGTCCGCATTTAGCGGCGAACTTCTCCTGAGAAACCCCATTTCTAGACGAAGCTCACAGACTCGTGCTCCGAAGCGTTCCAGAATATCGCGTCTTTTTACCATGCAAACATACTGATGTCTGGAGGCACATAAGGCTACGGACTATGCGCATCATGCAAGTGCATGGAAAAATTTACTAGGGTGTAGTAGCCACTACTTAATCTGACAGACGTCCGAAAATCACACATTCGTGTGTACGAGTTGGTCAAGCACTTTTTGCTTGGCCATTTCTTTTGAATCGTTGAAAGTCTGCATGGGTGTCTTTCCATAACAATATCGGCCGCTGTGCGGCCGTTCTTCGTTATAGAACTTCGACTATTGATCGAGATCGGCTTGTAGTTCTTCGATGCTTTTGTAAATCTTTTTGCGAAACGCAATTTGATAAAACTCTTGTAACATCGTCTTGTGGAAACGCTCACAGATTCCGTTCGACTGTGGTCCTCTGGCTCGAGTCTTTGAGTGATCGATGTCCTCGAGCGCGAGATAGAGTTAATATTCGTGATGTTCGCGGTTGCCACAATACTCCGTTCCGCGGTCGGTGAGCATGCGTAGAAGCGGCACCTCTTGTTCCTCAAAGAACGGCACGACGCGATCGTTGAGCATGTCTGCGGCCGTCAGCGCGTTCTTTCGATCGTACAGTTTCGCATCGGCCACGCGAGTGTAGGTGTCGATGAAGGTCTGCTGATAGAGTCGCCCAACGCCCTTGATGGTGCCAACGTAGAAAGTGTCCTGAGAGCCCAAATAACCGGGGTGTTCGGTCTCAATTTCGCCATGGGCTTCCTTTTCCAGCTTGGCTTTTTCAAGGGCGGCAACCTGGTCTTCGGTGAGGACGATTCCGTCCTGAGCGCTCTTGGCCTCGAGCGCTTTGAGACGTTTCTCCATCGTCTCTAGGTCATGCCGAAGCCAAACGCTTCGCACGCCACCGGGCGAGATCAACATCCCTTCCTTCTTCAGCTCGTTACTTGCACGAACTTGACCGTACGCGGGTTGTTCAACGGCTATTTCAACGACACGCTTTTCAATCTCGGGATCGACCCGGTTCTTTATCACTGGCTTCTTGCGCGAGATCTATTTGAGAGCTGCTTCGCCCCCGTTATCGTATAGTTCCTTGAAGCGATAGAAACTGTCTCTTGAATAGCCAAACACTTTGCAGGCCTCGGAGACATTACCGAGTTTCTCAGCCAGCAAGTTTGTTCTTAATAATCTTCTGATCCTTAGTCATCGTGACACTCCTTTGGGTTTCGCGTGGCTGGGCGGCGTTTTATTCAATTCGCGTGCGCTCATTGAATAAAACGCCGCCCAGTCTGTCGCAATCGATTAAAGAATGTCAGATTAAGTCTCAACTACTTCATCTAATTCTATTGGGTATACGTAATCAAGTTCGGAATTTAATGGTTTGACATGTTTCGGTGAGATTAGCTTGCGTTACAGGACCAGTGGACTTCACCAGCAGAAAAAAAAGCTACGGTCTTGCTGACCGCAGCTTTTCATCGCATCACGAAACGGTTGGTCAATTGCTTTCGTTAGCGACTTGTTAAACCGTTGTCGATCTGCCTGCGGACTGATTCCGAGTCCAGTTCCTTGTACTCACCGGGCGTGACCTCAGTAGCAGTCTTGAGATCACTTGCAGTTGCTGCGATTTTCGCACAATATTCTCCGTCTTTTTTCGAGAATTGGATTTTCGAAAACGGAATTGCCACGTGTCTTTCAGATACGACGCCACTGTCATCACCTACGACCACGTAGCTCGCTTTGTGATCTTGGACGTCGATTACGACTTCCTCAATTGTGCCGAGATCTGCGTCTTCATCGCGGTCGGAAGATGTGTAAGTTTTCTGAGTACCATCGCTTGCTGCTGTCTCCATCGCTTTGTTACCCGTAAGTTGCAAACCGTCAAGTTCGGTGAGACATAGCATTGATCCGCGACTGGCAGCCGCAGCGGAGGCGTCGACACCGTAAAATTTCGCGTTCCTCTCTAACCAACTTTGGTTTTCGAGATCGGCATACTCGCTAGCTTCGAGCGCTGGAGCCTTCTCCAATTGCTCAGCGGTCATCGGTAGAGTGGCGCGACAGCATTTCTCGCCATCTTTCACCTCGCATTTGCAATTGAATACCTGCCATGGAACTGCGATCTCAGTTTCTCCAACTCCCGCAACCCCGCCGATTCCGACGATCGCGTAGCCAATCTTGCCGTCTTTGTCCAGCATGATCGAGTTGATATCGCCGACAGTTTCTTCGTTGGGACCGTAGATATAAGCCCCAATCAGCTTGTTGCTGCCCATGTATTTGGCTTGGGCGTTGCCGCTTTGATAAGTGTTTTGGTTATTTTGCACGTGCTCCCTTGTTTCGGTGGAGTTCGTTTTCAATTTATCCTCTTGCTTGTTGTAAGTTTCAGTTTGAGTCTGAGCAAATGAAACTTGTGCCATTAAGGCAACGCAGCAAAGGGTAGTCATAAACGTCTTCATTGTTCTTTCCTCGTCGGATACAGATTGGGATTCTTTATTCCTGACCTGAAGCAGATCAGTAAGTACGGTGTCCTGCTTCATGGCTGACAGTTTTGTTGAGCCATGGCTTCAAGCAGATGAACTTTAGTTGAATCAAAATTCTGATTTTCCGTATAGCAATCGTCATGCCGATTGAGTCGAAAGCGGCGACATAGAGAGTTCAGGTGGCGTATTGGCCGGTGTCTATTGTTGTTTTTTCTTTGATGCAGCGGCGATAAAAAAGTGATACTGGTAAGTGTTTGCAATGCGATTACCGTTTACGAAATCAACGTGGTCAAAATTCATCCAAGCCATCGATACTTGCGGCGGCGAAATAAGTGAGCCACGGTGCACAATCGCATTTGCTCTGGCGCGAGCCGATCCGGGAAGTTATCTTGATAGCGGATGATAATCATCGCGATATGAATGTCGTGCCTGACGCGATTTGCCACCGTTACAACAATGATGTTTTCCAGCGCGCCATCTACAGCGAATCTAATGATGAAGTTGCCAATGGTAAGAGCCAGGTTCCTTCAGAAACTGATTCCAGAAATCCGGACAGCCTTTATGCAAGAAAGCGGTCGATGTTGGCTGCCGCGATCGTTTTCACATCGCCCGGTATTCCGATGCCATTTCAGGGGCAGGAATTTCTTCGTGATGGATGGTTTGAGGTTACAAACCCAATCGACTGGGATAAGGCTTTTGATAATGACGAAGTGATTCAGTTCTATCGCGATGTTACTCGGCTCCGGCTCGACAAGCTTGGTAATGCCAGCGGCCTAACGGGTCAGCATGTCGACGTTCGCCACGTCAAGAATGAATCAAAGGTCATCTTTCTTCACCGCTGGAATGAACGTGGTCCGGGAGATGACTGCATCGTCTTGGCAAATTTCGCGAATAGAGAATTCGAAACCTACGAAATTGGTTTCCCAAGTTCGGGCAGCTAACATATCTGCATGGACGGCGGTAGCGCCGTTTCTGGTCATCCGGACAACGGAGGGACGACGGGCGTGGTTGAAGCGTACAAAAAAGAGGTTGATGGTTATTCCCCTGCCATCCACGTACGGCTTCAACCTTATGCGTGCCTCATCTTATCCCAAGAAGTAAAGTGATGGATGTGCCAGTTTCTCGAAGTCAGCAATGCGTGTTAGCTGTTCGCATTCTGATTTTCGATCGCCAGAAGCGTGCCGATCAACTCTTGCATTGACGCCGCAATGTTTCGGCGCTCGCGTCGGGTTGAGCTGCACCAAGTTGACTGGATGCGTTGTTTTCTGGTGGACCATTCATGATTGCTGTCGTTAGCGGGTGAAGCGAATGAGGGATTCAGTGTTGGGGCAAAATTTTGAGTTTCCATTGTTTTTCTCTCTAGCTTGGATGTCTCTGTCGTTGACCTTGAGAGGGCCAACACGTTGTATTTTCGACGCGATCACGCCGCGAGTTCCGGGAAAAGCAATATGCGTGCCAAAAGCAATCTCTATCCCCGAAGCTAGATTCGCTCCCGACATTTCTTTGAAAAACGCCCGTTTTTGAAGCGTGTTGAAGAGATTTAAGGTTGGGCCGGCCGAACAGCTGGTTGGTCAGGAATCAAAGTGGTTTTCCAGAATCCAGCGGGCTGGCTAACGGCCTCGGAAATTCCGCAGCAGCCAAAACATCAGGGTGCTGGCATGTGACCTGCTATCAGAGGATCAACTGAAACGCTCGCAGGTTTTAGCAACCCTGTCTGACTTATGCGGCGACAAATTTGACTCAACGAGAGGAGAAAACCATGTCTATCGAATCTATCCGACCTTACCGACTGTTGGCTGGTTTCGTTTTAGTTTTATTCCCACTGACATTTTGCGTGGGCGAATCCAAGGCACAAACGTTAGGACTGTTCGCGTACTCCGCCAAGGAGCGTGCTTACATTCGGTCATTACCGATCACCGAACGTCCCAACCGCCCGTTTCACTTTTACGGCAATGCTGTCCGTCGAACCGCTGATCGAATTCCACCCACAGAGATGCGCGATCACAATCTTCCGAACGTGACGACTCAGGGAAAGTTCGTTTTCACAGGCACCAGTCGCACGCGGCCAGCTGCACGATAGAGCAAAGGGCTTACACGTAAATTCCTCACGCAAAGGCGCAAAGAAATAGTTAGTCGAGGGCGGAGAGTTTTCTCTTGAAAGGAAGGACTGTCAAACGCGAAAGATTCTTTGGTCTGGGACGAAGAGATCGCTTTCTGACAGTTCTGTTCTTTGCGTCTTAGCGCCTTCGCGCGAGACTACTTGGATCCTAGCTCCCGGTTTCCAGCAAAGTACATCTTCAGTGATTACTGGCAGCCAGTTGGCAGATCACACCCTTTTTGACATGGAGCACAACGCGGACAGCTGGGGTCCTTGTTCCAACAAAACGCCTTTTTTAGATCGTCAATGAAGGTCAAATTTGAAACGAACACGCGATCCCCCGGCATCAGCTGGTAGTTCGTGGACGTGTCACCAAGCTGCACGATTTGGTCATAGCAAACTTTCATCACAGTCCGGCAGCTTCCGCATGACGACGGACGAGCGACAATGATCTGGTGGTGGTTGGCCTTGCTGGTCAAACCTCCCGCTTCAACGATCGCGTCGAGCACCGTCTGGTGCCCTGTGTATCCAAAGAAACCCGGGGAATTGACTTCTCCAAGGACGTAAATCTTCTTGCTTTCCCAATTGACTAGACGGACGCTTACCTTGTTCCTTTTAATCTGCTCAGCGATCCTTAAGTCCAGCGCCGCCCTACGTTCTTGCTCTCGTTCGGAAATAGAGTCATCCAATTCATCTTCTTCGTCATCGGAGGATTCTAATTCAGGACGCTCGGCAGTCTCTTCATACTTCTGCTCACGCACCGTTTCCTCGGCGAACTCTTGTTCAAGTGCACTGCGAACTTTCGAATTGATCAAAGCTTGGATTTCCAATTGAATTTGTTCAGTCGTCTTATTTGCCGCGTTAAAGTTGCCAAACTCTCCTATCGAAATCGAACCATCGGGTTTCACGATCTGATCGCCCGGTAAGCGGATGTTTGCATCGAAGCTAACGGCCTCGACAAAAACCGTATCCCCAACTTCGACAAAGTAGTTGGCCAGCGGTTGCTGCGTCAACTCAGTGGGCAATTGAAGAGCCTGCCCGGGGGCTTCACTGATATGCTTGGCCGAGTCAATCATTTGATTTGTCGACGCGGCAACGGGTAAGCCAAGTGACGATAGCGTCGAACAGCCAGACTGAAGAAGCATTGCTGCCGCGCAAGCCGTCGAAAGGATGAGATTGGAGAGTTTGTGTTGGCTGAGGCTCATCAAATGGATCCAATTCAATGTCTAGGAGGATCTCTAAGATCTGGATCCCCGTATGACATTTGTTCGGTAATAGCAGTTGTACCGAACCAATTAATTGTCCCTGCGATTCGTGTTTGGCAAGATTTGAGTGCCACGTAAGAAATAACGAATCGCTTCGGATTGAAGCTGTTTTCCCGCTGCGGGACGCACTTGGGGACGCTGAAACGTGCCGCCAATCTTTAGAAACACCAAACGCTCCGAGAGAAAGTCTGCGGCTTGGGCAAACACTGCGACCGGTGTTCCCCGGAACTGGGTGAGCGGGGAGCCGATCAATTCGTCGATAAACGAAGGTTGATTGAGTCTTCCAACTTGTGCAGCCAAATCCAAATTCAATCGCCCGTCGAGGAAAGCACTGCCTGAGATAGCAACCTTTGCCAATGAATTACTCAGATTGAATCGTCGAAACTCGATCCGTCCAGCACTCAACCGCAGGTCAATGTCGTCTGACTCAAAGTCTTTTGCTTGCAGCTGATTCCCATTGAAAAACCGGCCAACGGTATCCAAGATTGGCAACTGAAAGGCATCCGCACGCTCTAGACTGCCCCTAAAAGAACCTTTGAGATCCCGCAACGAGCGGACTGAATTCCCCTTCAGTATCAGATGACCACTCACATCTCCCTGTCCCGATTTGTCTACGTTGGCCAGCGCGACAAACATCTTTTCGGTATCGATTTTTGAAACTCGTAAGTCCGTTTTGATATTGACGGTGCGTCCCAAGTCAAGCGTTGCTGAACCAGACACATTCCCATCGAACAGTTGAAATGTCGACTGACGAAACTCAACTCTTCCTTGTTGTTGCAGCGGCGAATACTGAAACTGGATTGGAACGCGGAACGTTCGTCCGGCGAGGCCAAGCAGTTTCGCCCGACTGATCGCTAACGAACCGCGGCCATCGATGGTGCGGCCAAGCTGCCCTGAGATCCGCGAGTTTAGATAACCCGCACCTTTGGCAGTGCTGTCGGCAACCAGCTCCAGAAATTTCTGCAAGTCAAACTGTCGAATGTCGAGTTGATAGGATCCCACGCCGCTGGTCGATAACGGGATGGACGCGCGACCAGAAATTTCACCGCGTTTGAGATCCGCCCGCAGATTTTCTAACAGCAATACGCCTTGGGCAAGTTTGACTTTTGACGACACTTCGCGCGTCAAACGTTTGTTCTGCCATGTGACATCGCTTACCTTGATCAGACCGCTTCCTACAGGAAGTCGGTTCGTGAACACGGTCAGGTCTGCATTGGCCGAAAGGGATCCTGCCAAAGGCCTGAGGGGCGAAAACGCGTTCGATCTTTTGTAAAGGCCGTTCAGAGCGCCGTTGGTGAATTGAACACTGACGGGGAGCTCGATTTCCTTCAACGCTTCGGTGGTAAAGTCGTCAGCATCGGTTTCGCCTTCGGCCGTAAACTTTCCATCCAACAATCGGCCATCGACAGAGTATTTCAATTTTCCTTTTCTAAGTTCTGCTGAACCGCTTAAGTCGCCAAATTCGGTGGGGCCAGCGACGATCGAAGCCCCTTTCAGATTGAGGTCTGCCCAACGCGTTTCGCTTAAGTCCCATTCATTCAACGAAGCGTCGCCCGAGAGAGTTCCGTCAAATTCAAACGGCAGCTTGGTGAAGGTGCTCAGCTCCATCGCATTGATATCCGAGATCTCGACCTTCACACGCGAGGGCTTGGGGGTGAGTTCGGTCATCTCGATCTTGCCGCCCAACAGACTAAGCGTCGCTTTGGAGGAACGCCAATCGCTGCCGAGGTGTGACCAGTTTGCGGCGACATCGCTAAGCGGCTTGTTGTCAATTCGGCCATCGCGAATCGTGAGATCGCCAGATGTTTTCCAATCGAAACCTTGCAATTGGCCGCCGATCTTGAAATCACCATTGGCAATTCCGGTAACGCTTTTCGTTTCTCCAATTCTTTCCGTTACAGAAGGGAGGGCAAAAATTTTCGACAACGCCAGCGTGTCAATCTTGGCAGCAGCCGAGAATTCAAAAGGGGCATTTAAGTTTATCCCAGCCGTTAGATTTATACCCAGCAGTCCGCTACTGGCTCGGAAATTGTCAGCAGTTAGAACGTTCTCAACCGTTTGTAAGTCGACTTCCAACTCGCGCGTTTTGAATCCGGCGAAGGAAACTTGATTGGCCGAGACCGTGCCCTCCACCGCAAAAGGCAGATCTGTTCCAGCAAGAGTGTCTTCCAATTTTAAGATTTTGATTTTTCCGCTGGTCGCACCTCCAACTAGATCGCTTTCAGGCCAACGAAAACTGGCCATCCAATCAAGCGGCAGTTGTTTCCATTGCAAGTCGGCTTCCCCGGACTGCTCTGCCAGCAACCAAGTGCCCTGAAGATCGATCTTACCGCCGGCAGGCAGATCAGCCCGCGCATTTTCAATTCTGATTCTTCCTGCATCAAATTTTCCGTTGATAACAATGTCATCAAGTTCCTGACCCTTCACGGCCAACTGCTTGGAAGTGATTCGAGTCGTGATGGACCAATCATTGGAGTCAAACTGAAGAGCCTCATCTAAGTCGAACTCAACCGAGACGTTTCCATCCAAGCCGGCGTCCTCTCGGTTGCCCAATCCCATATCTTGCAATGTTGTTTTAATCCCTGGGTTCAGTGTTGAGCCGACATCTGCAATCCAGCTTAAAGGAACGTCAACCGCCTGAACGCTGGTGTTATTCAAGACAGCTTTTGTTATGTCAAGTTTTCCATCGGCGGTGAGCGAACCACCATTCTCGAACTCTCCATTTGTGTCAGGGAATGACAGCTCACCCTCTCGTAGGCGTAGTTGCGATGACAACTTACTAAGCCGATGGCCTTGGGCTGTCAGCGAAGAATTTGTCACCTCTCCGTCCACTTTCCATTGCTTAATGGCATCGGGTTGGGCAGCGGGAAGCTCAAATTTTGAATTAAACGTGACTCCGCCTGATAGCTGGCTGAGGGTTTCGGTAATCGCCGATTGAGTTGCAGCACCACCGGTCTCCGAAGCGTTATCAATTTGCCGCTGGATCACCCCAATTAACCAGCTTGGCGGAACTTGCTGGCCGCGCAGTTCAAAACGACCCACGCTCGGGTGGTTGCCATTGGTGGAAATTGGCCAATCGACTGACCCGAACAGATTGGAAGCGGAAGTCTCGCCAGCGGTTGCTGCGAGCCTTGTGAATTGGAGGTTACCGTTTGCCAAACTGGCCGACACGCCGACGTCTTGGACTGGTTGTTTACTAATGGTCGCCGATGGAGCCGTGGCTTCAACCTGCATCCGCCAAGTTTCGATTCGCTCGGCGGTTGCCAAGGGTAACTCGAGGTGGAAATCGCCCGAGCCCTTGGCGTTGATTTCCAGTTGCCGCGATAGATCCTGCAAATCGAGCGACGCAAAAATATCGTCGGCCGACTGTTCTTTGGCCTGTGCCTTGACCACCAATGAACCATCTAACGACTCGAGCTTCAATTTGCTGTCGAGAATCAGCGACTTAATGTCGACTTGGGTCGTTGAAGTCTCGGCTTTGATTGAGCCAAACGACGCAGAGCTGCTCTGGCCAGTGCCCGACAATTTCAATGTCGTCCGCAGCGACCGCTCGACATCGACCGAGCCCTTAGCTTTTCCAGTCGCACGTCCGGCAACGGCTTGAGGAATTGCCGGAGCGAGTTTGCGAATCGTGTCAACGTTAAGCTGGTCGAAGTTCAGGTCGAACTGTGTAGAGACAGGAAAGCCCGCGATGGACGTCGATCCCAATCCCGATATCTGATCTGACCCGTCTGTCGATGCGACCACATTCTTAAAACTCACAATGCCATCAGTTGCCGTCAACTTCGCCTCGGCGATGTCGATAGGCAGATCAAAAGCAGGCAGATTAAGTTTGGCCTTCTCGATTTCGATTTCGGCCAGATATTTAAACGGAGTCTTTGGCGTGCCCCGCAATTCGATCTCGGCTTGTGCAGTTGCATCAACACGTATGTAAGATTCGATAGAACTGGGAAGCATCGGCCAGCGTTGCCATTTGCCATCGGTAACTTCCAATGAATCGGTGGCGAGTTTAATCTTCCAAGAGTTCTGCTCTGGAGACAATGTTCCATCCAGTTCCCATTCGCCGTCCAGCAGCTGACCGATTCGACCGTTGAACGCTAATTCGTCCTCGATTGGTTTTACCTGAGCTTCAACACCCGCGATCAGGAAATCGGATCGATTGAGTTGACGCAACACGATCGAGGAATCGGAGACACGCAAGTTCTTGGTTGGTAAATCGATGGTCGAGAAATCGAAGTCTGAACCTGCACACAGTTCGTCTACGTTAATGACCGCACGCAAGCCTTGTAGCTCTAACGCATCGAAGGCTTTGTCTCCTGAAGCTAGGCCAACGATCGGATGCCGGATCGATAATCGTTCTAAAGTGATGGCGGGTTCGGCATCGTCGATCGATTGCGCGAGTTCGATGTTGTGCGCTTCAACGCCGCCGAGCCCGATCGAAATATTTCCAATCTTGGTGCTTCCCAACCCAAGGTCGCTTAGCTGCGTTTCGATGCGTGTGGCAACAACGTTCTGCGCGTAAAGCCAAGCCGAGACGCCTACGATGAAAAGGACTGCCAACAGAACAAGCAACAACCATCGCCAGCGTTTGTTTTTTTTCTTAGTGCGGTCTGGCATATTGGGGTTGGATTCAGGCATGCCGCGTTTGGACAATGTGAAATCAAAGCAAGGAACATTGCACTTGTAACATGTAAAGAGTTATCAGCTGCCTACCGTTTTACCATCGCATTTATTGAGCCACTACCAAAAACAACGATTGTAAGGCTTGAGAATCTAATAATCAGTCGAGATGGGCCGGCTTGAGCTCGCGCGTTAGCCAGTCTGTCGCTGCACCGAGTGTGCTTACTGCGTTCCGATTCGATCTAGCGGATCAACCGTGTATTGGCCTTCGCCCACATGGTCGGTTGCTTCGTTTGTGGTTCGAGAGACGTCTTTGAGCGTTTCGTAACTGCAGCCCGCGCTGAAGATCAAGCTGAGTGTGACGAGCGCGGCTAAAGTTTGGGTATTTAAATTCATTTTATTTGTAAACATGAGCTATCTGATTGGTGTTGGGCTTCGCCAAAAGGAGGAATTGGTAATTGCTTTTTTATTAACTAAATACCTTTCCTCACCTCTGCATTTTCGATGCCAAAAATTGGCCAGCGTTTTCCCCCTGCGTATTGGTTGCTGAAATGTCGGGGCAAGGAAAATCTTCACCGGTGGGAACGTTTCCAATTGAATCATCACTCTATGACTTCCCTTGTACCGCATAGTAGGCCGGTCGCTGGCGCACCAAATGCATGCCGATCGTGATCGCTAGAACAAATGCCGCGCCCCAAGCCGTGTACTGGATCATCGGATAACTCGATTGCTTTACCCCGACGGCGATCAAAGCCCAGCAGACGGTTCCGCCGTATACCGGGTCGCGTTTCAAGGTCATCCAAACGCCAACGGCACATAATAAAATTACCACCAGCGTAGCAACAATGGTTGCCGTTGCCTCAGGCAGTTTGATTTGCCACTCGTTGGCCAGCAGCGCCGTGCTGATAACCGTCGCGGCACTGATCCAGCCCAAGTACATCGATGGTCCAAAGAACAACCATCGGCCCAAGGTGCCGCGCGGATGTTGCTTGACGTGCGAACGAAGAAAGAAGGTCGCGATGATCAATGGAATAAGATGCGCCATGATGTCAATCCAGCCCGCCGTCTGGCTAAGGTAAATGCTGATGGGCACAAAAGCAATCGAAGCCAACCCGGCAACGATTAAGCCCGTTACAGCGATTCGCAGCTCGCGCGAATCCGGTTCGCTTCCGAAAACAAGGTAACCCGAAAACCCCAACATGCCCGTAAAGATCACGCCCCAAATGGCGAACGCATACCCGGCTGCTGCCACTCGAACTTCAGGGTCGTCAGCAAACTGTTCTCCATTGCCAAGGATTGGCGAAAGAACAAAGTTTGCCAACGGTACAGCGATGAAGACGATCATCATCGCGGCTCGGAGCATCCTTAAACCACCGATTGTGTTTTTTTCCACTGTTTGACTTTCCGAAGAGCTTTTTGCGGTTGTTGACATTGTCTTATTGATTGCGATTAAAGTTACTATTCAAGCACAGCAGTTATTCAATGCACAGCGGTCGAGATTACAGATCTGGCTGCCAAGCGACCACATTGGTCGGAAGTCACCAAACATTTTTTTAAAAACCGAATTCCTTACCAAGAGTCCAAGACTGTTTGGCTCGTTCGTGGCACGCTTCGACTAAAGCTCTCTGAAACCAAGGCACGTGGCGTGCCAAAGAAAAAGCTTGGCCCCAAGGGACCAAGCTGATCGGTGCAACGTAGAGTTGCTGAGAATTTAAATTCGTCGGGGACAATCCAATTTTGCCCGCAGGCTCAATTCGTTGTGTCTTGCTGACGAAGTTATTTTAGGAATTGTCTGACTTTTAGCCACGCCTTCGTCGGGTGACCAAACCAGTTAGAACGACACCAAAGAGCGCCAATGAAGAAGGCTCGGGAATGGCAGCTGTGGGGATGACTGTAAAATCACGTACTGTGGCCCCACCGCCGATGACGCCTGTTAAAGTTGCGTTACCGCTAGTTAAATCGATCTCATAGAGTTGCGACGTTCCACCAACCGTTTGCAATGAAGCGTAAGCGATTCCAGTATCACCTGAAATGTCAAATGCAACTTCGTCGGTAAGAAGCGCTCCAGCAAGTCCAAGAGAACCTATCGAGGCCAAGGTTCCAGCGTTGTTGGCTACTGTCGTAAGGATGCCTAAGTTCGCGTCGATTCCGTATTGCTGCGTCGCCGTTGATCCCAGAACGTTGTTGTCGTAGGCAATACCCTGAATGTTGGGGTCAACTCCAGCATTGGCGTCACCAGCAGGGTAGAAGACAGGCGTTTTGTCGGGAGTGCCGAAATAGCCTCCTGTTGTGCTGTCGATGACGCGATTGTTGTCGGTGTCGCTGATGAAGCGGAAGAGAGTGCCTCCTGCTGCGTTGGGATTGAAGTCGAGAGCAAACGAAGTACCGGCAAGTCCCGGAGAAAGCGTTGATCCAACCTGGGTTGCTGCGTACGAGTTTTGGTCGATCGTGTACACATTGCCGAGACTGCCAAGGGCATAGATTCCTCCACCGTTGGCACGGTAGTCTACGCCAAAGATAGATTCCGTCGCCGCCAAACCTGTGATTGATCCAGAGCGTGTTACGATCGTGGGTGTACTGGTGTCGACAACGTTAACGACGTTGCCATCACTAACGGTAAATAGTTCTTCAGCGTTGACGCACGTGTTGCTGAGTGAAATCGTGATGGCAAGTGCCGCCATTAAACAAAAGGTGTGTCTCATATTGAGCCTCGAAAGTGGAAAGTAAATTAGATACGGTTTGTCGCGATCCTTGACGACGCAACCGACTCGAAGAATAAACAGGTAGGTCATCCTGAGCGCCCTGAGTCTAACGAAGTGATGCAGCAACACAGTGCCACCGTTGGACGTTATCCCGTTTTATGAAGAAATATAGTTTCGACAAAAAACGTGATTTAGATGTCACAGATTTCTGTGACAGTTAATGTTCAATAATTCTGGATTAAACGTCAGCTTTGCTTTCTGCTAGATACTGCGACGTACGCCACATCGGTATGCACGTCTCATGCCAAGCTGTTAGCGATCCTACCGCTAGGGTTATCGACTCGAAGAGGATCAACAAGCGGGAAGGTTGGTCGTTGAGCAACCACTCGATTGAGACTGTTGATGGGCGGGCGACCAACAGATAATTCGATCTTGCGAATCCAAGTTCTGGAATCGACGATGGCGGTGGTGTCTTCGACCGTCTCGATCAAGGTGTCTACAGCGACACCAACGCATACTACTCAAGTCCCGTCGGATACACTTCCTATCCGGTTTCCGAGGTGAGTTAAATAGCAGCCGCTTGTTGCTGCGACCGGCAAAGAGGTATGTTTGGAAGACTCTTGCGACGCTAGATGATTCACCTGAAATTAAAGAATGAAAAATCGCCCGATTCGAAACGACGAATTGGGCGAAAATTTTGTCTTAGATGAAAACGGATCGCTCCAAGACAACTGCAAGAGTCGCAAGAAGAAATCGACTAATTTACAACGACGACTTTCCCCATGACTTCGCCGCTTTCGAGACGAGCGTGAGCTTGATCGGCTTCGGCGAGTGAGAATTGTTTTTCGTCCAAGACAGGTGTCAAAGCGCCGGATTCGATGATGGTGGCCAAGTCCGCTAGGATGGCGGCATGTTGCTCGCGTTTGAAATTGTGCAACATCGGGATCAGCATGAACACGACGTGCAAGGACAGGCCTTTGAAGTGAGCCGTCGTCAAGATTATTGATTGGTTAGTTTGAGTTTGGCTCGCGTTTGTGTAACTGGCGTTTTGGATTTCCTGCACGCCTTCGACCAACGTGTTCCAGTTGCGTTGGTTTTCCCTGTCGAACAGCACACCCGTCTCATTTTGCATGCCAGTTGAGTCGACTTGGTCTACACGTCTTCATCTCCCAGAATATCACGCACCCAAACCTCTCTTGTCCCGACCAGTGCCGCAGCCAACAGCGGAGTGGCGACTAACAGCCCAAGAAATCCAGTGATCGCTCCAAGAATCACTTGGAATCCAAGTAACAGAGCCGGTGGGATGGACGTTTTTTGTTGTTGGACAATCGGCGTGATGATGTTGCTCTCAACCAATTGCAGCAGACCGTAGACGACCACTACCCACAGAACGGTCGTCGGTCCTTGTGTGAGTGCCATGATCATGGCTAGCGACAACGCGATTAGTCCTCCGATGTTCGGGATGAACGTTAACAGCGCCGTCACGATTCCAATCGTGATCGGCATCGGTACGCCTAATAACCAAAGTCCCAGCCCTGTGCCGACTCCGGTAATTGCCATCGAAATGAATCGCCCGTTAAGCCAAGCGAACATGGATTCTCCCATTTTATCCATGACCTCGACGACACGCTCTCGACGGTCTATTGGAAATAGCTTGGTAAATCCGTCACGGTACAGCGGAGGGTTGACGGCAAAGAACAGCCCCATGAAGAAAATCACTCCTAGATTGGCAACCAAGCCTAGCGATGTTCCCATCATCCGCCCAAACACTGGGAAAACACGCTTCGCGACAGTTTTTGCCACATTGGCCGAGACCTTTTCTTCGCCGGACGCTTGTCCCGAGGTTTCTTCCGAGGTTTCTTCCGAGGCTTGTTCCGATTTCTTTTCTGATTCCTCTGCCGAAGATTTATTCCCCTGACCCTCTGCATTTTCGTCGGTAGACTTTGCGTCAGAAGACGACGGCTTCGACTGGCTCTCCACTTGGTCAGGATCAACTTGGCTCTGCAAAAGTTCGTTGGCGAAAGGAATCGTTTTGAAAGCCGACTTGGCGAGCTGGTGTTCGTCCAGCCACTCGTCCAGCTTCTCGGCTGATTTGTCGAGGTTCTCCGACATCGCTTCCAATCGGTTTTCGATTTTGACTCCAAACAAAAGTGATCCACCTATGGCGAGGCTAATCAGAATTGTTAGAACGATTGCAAGATTCCAGCCGTAGCCGAGAGGGATAAATTTGCCAAGTAATCGGCTGGAGTGAGTGAGAAAGACCCCGAACAGCATTGCCAGAAAGATCAGCAGGACAAAATCTGTTGCCAGCACGAGCACCGATGCGAACGCGACAACCAGAAATGTGCCAAGCAGCAAAATTCCGATGGCACGTGAGGATTGTTGGATGGATTCCATTTTGATCCGTAAAATTTCTTGAATGCAAATATTGAAGTGCGGCCGCTGTGCAGGAGTCGCGGTTCGGACTCGGTGAGGCCGTGAATTTATTTCTAACCCGACGCGTAAGCGAGGAATAGCGAGGATCTTCGAGGCGCCTCGCTTACGCGTCGGGTTAGTATTTGCACGCTACGTTGAAAGCTTTTGATAAATTCACAGCCTCGGAGAGAGAGCTCGTCCTGCGTTTAGCAGCAGACGCAAGCATGATACGCAATCGCCATACCAACGGCTTAGTTTTTTGAAGTGCTTGCGTCTTCAACAAACCGTTGGCTGGGTTGAGTCGCCACCAAGCTGATCGTTGTGACGCCAACTGCTCAGCCAAACTTTCAATCCGAAAACAAACAGTCTCTCATCTGCACCCTCTCTTTGACTCCGATTATTAACGTTCTGCCGAGGCAATCGAGCAAACGCTAAAGAAACCGCCGCGAGTTTGGCATGACAAATGCGAAAGGTGAGTATCAACAATGTAGGCCCCGACGGGAGTCAAACTAGAAGCCTATTCCACCGATCCCTGTCGTGTGCGGCAACACTGCCACCAAACTGGCTCAATCAGATTTCATATTGGAGAGAAAAAAATGGCCAACGCACAAACGATCAACGGAAACTGGAACGAAATTAAGGGCATGATCCAAGAAAAGTGGGGAGAGGTGACTGCCGATGATTTAGACAGAGTCAAAGGTAAGGCGGACCAACTCGTCGGTATGATCCAGCGGAAGACTGGTGTCGCCAGAGAGGAAATCAACGAGTTCGTTTCTTCGATTTCGGAATCGGGGGCCTCGATGGTTGAGCAGGCTTCAGATGCAATTCGCCATTGTGCGGCGACCACTGCCGAACGTGTCCAAGATGCTGCTGGCACTGCACAGGAATCGGCCGCCGAATTAGCGAGCCAGCTTGGGGATCAGGCCGCGGCTGGATACCAGCAGGCGCAAGACGCAGTTCGCCGTCGCCCTGCGGAATCTTTGGCGGTCTGTTTTGGTGTCGGTGCTCTGGTGGGCGTCGTGGGCGGCTTGCTCCTTCGTTCGCGATAGGAAATGGCGGCGACCAGATCGCCCTCACGCTACGTAGACGATTTCTTACACACTAATTTGACGAGGGTCATTATGGCTTCGGACATTGAAAATCACCCGTACGCATCCGGTCCAAACGGGACTTACCAGCTTGAAAAAGACCAAGAAACGTCCTCAGCGGACAACTGTATCGCATCACAAATCAGCGAAAAACCGATCAGTTCAGTCGCAGTTGCGGTCGGAGCGGGAATTGGCGTTGGGCTCTTACTGACCGCGGTGTTCAGCTCCGAGAGATCTCGCCGCGAGCGACTCGCAGGACAAGTTGGAAGGTATCTGCAATCGAGAATCGGCAGCGTCAGCAACCTACTACCCGACAAGATCTCTGATCGATTCGGATAAACCGACTCGAAACAAATATGGAATTGCAGAAAACAGTATTCGCACGCTTACCGAACGATTGAAATGACTAACTGATGAGTGAAAATTCTCCAACTGAATCACTGACCGTTGATCAAATCTGCAGTCAGATGCGGCAGTATCGGCGTGAATTCGACGCGGACGTGGGGCAATTGGTTGCCAACACTCAATCGTTGACTGATTGGAGGCGATACGTCACGTCCAATCCACTTCTTGCATTTGGAGTGTGTGCTGCTGCCGGTTACCTACTGATGCCCGGAAAAACTAAATACACATCACCCGACCCAGATCAGATTGCGAAGCTAGTTAGTAGAGACAGGCTGGTGGTAGCACCTCCGCAGCAGGTAAAGAGTTCGGGTGGAATTTTTAGTGGAGTCTTAGGGACAGTGACGCGCATCGGCTTGCAAACCGCATCCGGTATTGTGATGCAGAAACTCGGCGCTGCACTCGAATCTTCGTCCGATCAAAACCAGTCATCATGATTGCGTCTGGAGAAAACATGAGAAACAGAATCAGCGATTATCTTGACCACACCATCACCGATGAGAACTATCGCTCTCCTTCGATGCAGCAAGTCGCTGACTCGCTTGCCGAAAAGGAAGGTTTTATCGAGAGAACGACCGACTCAATCGTTGCCTTGGCCAAGCGGCAACCGACCGCCGTTGTAATCGCGGGGGTGACTGCGGGCTTGATCATTGGTTGGTTGACGAAGAGGAATTCCTAGCATGGGCACGCAAACTTTCCACCGAAACGGATCGAGTAAGCGCTCGAGGGCACGTGAAGGGCAATCGCAAGTTGACAACCGTTTGCCTCCGCTGGGGGTCGCTCAGTCAATCGGCAGCATGGTCGGAGATGTCGTGTCGCTATCCGAATTGCAATTGCAATTATTTAAACGCGATAGCGCTACGGCCCTGCAACGCACTTACCTCGGTGTGGCAGTCGCCATCGTCGGAGGATTAGTTCTTCTGTCATGCTTACCCGTCGCACTAATGGCACTTGCTTACCTGCTCAATCAGAATTCCGAATTGTCGCTTGGGCTCTGTTTCGCCTTAGTCTCAGGCGTTGGCGTTCTGATTGGAGGTGCGATCACTTTCTGGGGCGTCAGGAAATTGCGGAGGGTTGGCAATGTTTACCGAAGGTCGCAGGACGAATTTAAACGGAACGTTCAATGGCTCAAAACAGCTCTAAAACGTTAAATCAAAATAACTATTCCATACCAAGTGGAGAAAAAATGAATACACCAACGCAAGCACGAACGCCAGATCAAGTTCCCCGTCAACCAACGGTGTCTAGAGGAGAAGGCAGGGAAACGCCAAGCCTCGGAGACGCCGCTCAAGACGCAGTCGCGGTATTCCAAAATTATGCCAAAGAGCGACCCGATGTCGTCGCATTCACGTGCTTGGGCGTTGGTTTTATCCTCGGCTGGAAGCTAAAGCCGTGGTAGTCGTGTTGGGAGAATTGGCGGCAATTGCCATGAGTTGTGCATTTGCAGATGAGCAAGTAGTGGGGAAGGAAGGTGAAGTCAAAACTTTTTTGGCTTCGCCTTCTTTTCTGCGCTGATGCTGTTTTGCGGGCAATGGTCGCACTGCGACCGGCATGAGTGCCGGGCAACCAATGTTGGGCGTAGTGATAGGCCGGGCAACCGAAATAGTAGCTCTCGCAGCATCTACAGCGTAGTTCTGACTTTCTGCCGATTGATAATCAGTTTGGCATGCCGAATGCTTTCCTATTCGAAGTAATTCCATGGTTTTAAGAGTGAACGATGCTACCTCGCATTAATGAATTTGAAGCAGACCGAGCCAACCGTATTGTCTGCCAGAAAACCTACTGCCCCTTAGCCGAACAGTCCAATGCCAAACTTACTCGCAATCGATGATGATCGGACTGTCCTGCAATTGCTAAAGAAAGCTTTTGCAGACTCAGATTTCGTGCTGTCGACATTCGCGACCGCCGAAGAAGGGCTTGAGCGTGTTCAACAAGGCGGCATCGACGTCTGTCTGCTTGACATCATGTTGCCCGGCATGAACGGATTAGACTTGGCCCGTCTCATCCATAAATTTGACGCTAGGCTGCCCGTCATCTTTATCACATCCAATGATGACAGCGATACTGCGATCGAGGCGATGAAGATCGGTGCCTACGATTTTTGTATCAAGCCGTTATCGATTGACGACATCCGCAATCTCGTCGACCGGGCTCTTGAAAACCGCCGACTGATGATGGAGCCGATCTCCATTCAGGGCAGCGACGAGACTGTTCCCGAAAGTGGAGAACTGCTCGTCGGTAAGAGCCAACAGATGCTTGGAGTGTACAAGCAAATCGGACGCGTTGCTGCTCAGAATGTTCCGGTGTTGATCCGCGGTGAAAGTGGAACAGGCAAAGAACTGATTGCCCGCGCCATCTATCAGTACAGCGAACGATCGTCCGCGTGTTACCTCGCCGTTAACTGCGCTGCGCTTTCGGATACGCTTCTTGAGAGCGAGTTGTTTGGTCACGAAAAAGGATCCTTCACCGGAGCCGATCGTCGGCACATTGGAAAATTTGAGCAGTGTGACAACGGCACGATCTTTCTTGATGAGATCGGTGACATGTCGCCAAGCCTGCAAAGCAAAGTACTCCGTTTGCTGCAAGAACAAACGTTCGAACGAGTGGGCGGACGCAAAACGATTAAGACCAATGCTAGAATTATCTCGGCGACCAACCGTGACCTTGAGGCGATGATAGAAAGCAATGAATTTCGACTCGATCTTTACCACAGGATCAACGCTGTCGAAGTTCACCTGCCACCTCTACGCGAAAGAGGTTCAGATATTGCGCTACTGACGAACCATTTTCTAGCGAAGTACTCCGCATCGCTGCAAAAACCGATCGAAGGTATCTC
The DNA here is from genome assembly GCA_938036435.1 of uncultured Pirellulaceae bacterium. Taxonomy (GTDB): domain Bacteria; phylum Planctomycetota; class Planctomycetia; order Pirellulales; family Pirellulaceae; genus Mariniblastus. Next base: position 45,222 of record CALHPU010000103.1, read on the forward strand.
TTCAGACGCAGTCGAACTTCTGCACGCATATCACTGGCCGGGTAATGTGAGAGAATTGCAAAGCGTTATTCGGCGTGCGATTTTAATGTCGACTGGTCCAGTGATTGTGCCCGAAAGTATCAGCGCTGAAATTCATGTCGACCCGGATGATGAAGTGGCACGCGATCAAAATGGGATCTGGCAACCGACTGACGCGAATCTGACGAAGTTTATTCAATCAAGAGTGAGTGCTGGGTCAAACAACTTGTATGCGGAGTCGTTACAGCTTCTTGAGAACGAATTGATCACGCGCATTCTGAGTCAAACCAACGGAAACCAATCGAAGGCTGCTGATGTTTTGGGCATCACACGGGGGAGTCTGCGAAACAAGATCCGCGCACTCGGAATTGAGATTGGATCAATCGTTACCAATAAGCAATAAGCCTCGTTCAAGACCAGTGCGACTCGTCTTCGCTCCGGATAGAGGATTGTCCAACAGTGACAGGTTGGAAGCCTGCCCCAGTGTCGTTCAGCAGAATGATGAGCGCATGCCCTCCATTGTGGCCTCTACACAATCAAACGATTTGACACCTAGAAAAAATCGGGCGTCGTTATCACAGCAAATAACACAAGGGTGGCTTTGGCCCAACTTTTGCAACCTCCGTGAAGTTCAGTGGTGTTCAACCAAGAGCACATGGCAAGTGACGCTAACTTTAAGAGTCGCCAATGCAAAATAGAATCGACATGAAATCCGTACGAAAGTATCTGCGGCGACACGGAAGATGGCAATGTGTTCATTTCATTGGCGGCCCGTTGGACGGAATAGAAGTGGAACTAAAAGTTAACACACACGTTCTAGCGTTACCGATCAGCTCGAGATACGTAGATAATCCAGAAATCCTTTTCCAAGGCGGGGACCAAGCAGAGCCGCTTACCAGCGTAGCAAAATATGAAATTGGCTTGGCGAACACGAGCCTGTCCTATTTCTTTTCCGGGGCTGTGCACCCGAAAAACATAATTCACTGATGTGTGTGTCGAAATCTGGCACTGACTTTACAAATCTGAGTTGTTCAAAGGGCGAACCATGCAAGTTATTGATCGATCGACCGAACACCAAGTTCCGCAAAATGTGTTAGAGCACAATGTAAAAATGTCCATGCAATCGCAAGGATATATGAGAATGAGGGACGTTGGAATCGTCGCTGAGGGTGGAACGGTGACGCTGTTCGGCAAAGTGAAATCGTTCTTCCTAAAGCAACTGGCCCAAGAAGTTTCAAGAAATGTCCCGGGCGTCGTGCGGATAGTTAACGAGATCGAAGTTTCCCACGCCTGAATCATCAAGTTTCCAAATACTTCAGCAATCCAAGTGCCGCAAGTTCTTCTCGGATCGCTTCCTCTGATTTATCGTTAAGAGATCGCCTGACTTCTGCGGCCAAGAGTCTGGCAAATTTTTGGCGCGACCGGACAATTTTCTGACGCACCCATTCTGCAGTCACTGGCTTTCCTAACTGTTTTGAAAGTTGCTCGGCCATTTGTTTTGATGTGGCGGTGGGATGAAGGGAGCGAAATTTCAGCACGGGATAATAGTCGCTGCTGCGTCCAAAATCGGATTCGAGCAATGCATTCCAAGCGAGGCTCAGAACGTACTCTCTCCAATCCTCTTGAAAGCCTTGATCCAATGCGGCGAGCATGTCAACGATACTTTTATCCGGAAGACGGTCGGCCTCCGAGGAGGTCAACGAGAACTCTTTGTTCTTGCGAAAGTGATCCGTAATTAGATTCCGCAGCGAGGTCCGCAAATATGCCCGAAACCGTCCTTTAGCTGGATCAGCATTCTTGTAGTCTCCTCGGACAAATCGCAACGCAAATTCTTGCGACAGCTCATCGGCGATATCAACATCTTTCGTGGCTTGTGCGATGTATTGGTAAACGCAAGGGGCGTAACGAATGAGCACCTTATTCCGAGCGTCGCCTGCCGAATCTCCCCGCGCTGAAACAATTTCTTCCCAATTAGTCGTAATCGCGCTCAGCCGTGAGTCTCTACTTTCTTTTTCAAAATCCATGATCGGTCGCACTTAGGAAGAAATTTGCAAATCGAGACGATAGGCCCTGCTGTTGCAACACGCCCACTCTAACCGCGATCACTCCTCACTCCAAGAGATTCGCATGCAACTTTGCCTTTGCTACGCCCAAGGAGTCGCCCACATGTCTTGCCTCCGGCACGGATTTGGGCAATTTGCCACGGCGCTAGTACATTTTAAGACCGAGTTCAACAAGCAAACTAGGAACCTATTCTCCAAAACACAAGCGTTAGGTAGGCAGGCTCCAGAATTTAACCTTCCCGCGAGAACGAAACTGCTCGACGAGCCAAGCTTTAGGTACAATAAACCCGTCTGCACCAAAATTGGATCTAAGCTTAATGTCTTCTACCGATGAAACACGAAGAGATGAGGAGCAAGATACCAATGCGTCCGAAGATTGGAATCAGGCCACCGAGTTGCACTCTCCCACCCCGCAATCTCCTTCATTCTTCGATGGCATCGGACATGACGGAGATAACTTTGAAGTAACATTCTCGGCAAGGGTCTTTGACGCCGCGGAACTGCCAACTCAATTTGGCAACTACAGACTGCTGGAAGTTATCGGTGAGGGCGGAGCAGGCGTCGTTTTCAAGACCAAGGCAAATTCTGGTCATGCTGCGGCTGATGGAAGTTTCGTAGCGGTTAAGTTGATTCGGCCGGAGATCATCACTAGCCCCAAAGCCGTCCAGCGTTTTGAAAAAGAGTCGCGTCTGCATGCGGAAGTCGATAGTCCTTACGTCACTAAGCACGTGGAATTTGGCTGCGAGCAAGGCGTTCATTTTATCGCCAGCGAGTTTGTTGATGGCGTCGATCTGAACGAAGTCGTTCATCAGCTGAAGTCGCTGCCGATCGAGAACTCACTGCGAATCGTGGCCGATCTTCTTAAAGCGCTGAGTCAAATGCACGCCAAGGGTGTGATCCACCGCGACGTGAAGCCGGGCAATGTGATTGTCAGTTTACGGGACTCAGGGAAATCGACGAGCCAACCTGAAACGGATGAACCTTCAATCGTCGATTTTGAAATCGCAAAGCTAACGGATTTTGGCTTGGCTCGGCATATCGAGCAGAGTGAGTCTTTGGCGATGACGCGTCAGCAAACTTTACTCGGCACGCCACTGTACATGGCTCCAGAACAGTACTATGAAAGTCGCGCTGTCGACGCGCGGGCGGATATCTACTCCGTTGGCGTTACTTTATACCAAATGATTTGCGGGCAACCCCCGTTTACAGCAGACGAAGCACTCGAGCTTGCAGAAATGCATCGGGTTGAACGCCCACGACCTTTGACGCTCGTGCGTGAGGACACCAGCGAAGCGGTCAACAACATCGTCATGAAGGCACTCGAAAAAGAGCCGACTCTGCGATACCAGAACGCATCCGAAATGTTGGCTGACGTGGATCGCGTGCTCAACGGTCAGCCGACTAGCCTTCGTCATTATCCAGAGACACCCGATTCATCGGATCCCTCGGTGCGAAACTATGATTTTGAGTGGACTCTCGACGCGACACCGAAACAGCTTTGGCCGCTTGTGTCCGACACCGACCGTTTCAATCAAGCGATTGGTTTGCCAGCGCCCAAGTTTTCCTACGACCATTCAGGTGATCAGCGAAAGATTTTTGCGGAGGCCAGTTTCAATGGAATGAAAGTTCGTTGGCGAGAGCATCCATTCCAGTGGGTGCTGGAACGCGAGATGAGCGTGTTGCGGGAGTTTGGTGCTGGGCCGTTCGAATGGGTAACTAGCACGGTTGAACTTCAGCCATTGGTTGGAGGCCGGACGCGGTTGATCCATCGCTTTCAAGTCAAGCCGCGTGGATGGTTTGGCAAATTGATGACACCGATTCAGTTCAACATAATGACGAAACGGTCGCTCAACCGTGTCTATTCACAACTGGAAACGATCGCCACCGATACGAGTTGCGGTTACGCTTGCGATGTGGCTTTCTCAAAACCTGCGAGATTAAACTCAGCGCAGAATCAAAGGCTCAACGAGCGTATGGAGAAACTCGCTGCGGCGATCGAGAACCGTTCTCTCGCGCAGTCGTGCGCGAAACTTCTTCGCTCCGTTGCTGACTCGTTTGCGGCGCGGATTCGTCCGATTCCATTGTCGGAGAAGCTAGAATGCTCAACTGAAGATGCGCTGCAATTGTGCTTGCGTGGCGTCGAAGTCGGCTTGTTCAACATGAGCTGGGACGTCATCTGTCCGATTTGCCGAATCTCAGCCAGCAACGCGCCTTCGATCGAGCGGATCCAAGGCCATGGTCATTGTGAGGTTTGCAACGCCGGGTTCGAAATTGATTTTTCAAAATCGGTCGAAGTCATCTTCTCCGTGCATCCGGAGATTCGACCCATCGAGCTGAAAACGTATTGCATTGGCGGGCCGTATCACGCACCGCATGTGTTGGCTCAGAACCGTTTGCTGACCAACCAATTTGTCGATATCGGTACGGCCTTCAATCCGGGCAAATACAAAATTTGTGGCCCCCAGCTCAACCACCAACCGGAGATTAGTTTTCGTGAAGAAGCGATCGCCACTCGGGCCGAGTTTGCATTTGGAACAGATCAAACGTTAGCTCTTCCCGATCTGCAACCCGAGACATCGTGTATTCATCTAGAAAACCAATCCGATGTTGAAGTCCTCATTCGGATCGAGCAAGCGTCCGATCGCGGCGACTCTGTTTCGGCGGCAACGGCTTCCAAGCATCCTCTGTTTCAGAAACTGTTTCCCCAAGAAGTGGTTGACCCAGCGGACTTGGTGGATCTCTCGAACGTTTACTTGCTGGCGATCAGGCATCTCGATGCTGAGGCGTTAATTGAAAAGGTCGGTGATCTACAAGTCCGCGAGTACTGGTCGAAGATCCAAGCGGACTTTTTTGCTGAAGCTTCCGAATGCGAAATCGTCGAGAGCACGCACGATTCGCTACTTGTCTCGTTTGGCTTGCTGGGCGATTTGCTGAACCGGTTGAACTCGATCGTTTCAGCAGAAGACTTGAAAGGACTGTCGATGGAAGATTGTTGTTTCGCGATCAATTCGGGCGAGGTCATGATTGGGTCGCAGGCGAATCAGCCGGTGGCTTTCGGGAAGACTGTTCGGATGACCAGTCAGATGTTGGCGAACGTTTCAAACAACTCAATCGTGATGACGAATCAGATCTACAGCACCATCGTCGACGGTAATTCGCCGGCAGGGACTCAGCTGCTAAGTGCATTCGCGAAAGCAGGCGATTGTGATTCTGGCGAACTTGTCTGTCGCGTTCGCAATTAAGAGTTAAGAAAAAGAGATTCCTCGGTGAACAGCAAGGTGATTTTTGGGCGTGCAAGACCTCATATCTTCAGCACTAAGTTCTCACGCAAAGGCGCAAAGGCGCGAAGAATAATTCGTTCACTAAAACTTTGCGCCTTCGCGCCTTTGCGTGAGGTCAGTTCCGCGACTCTTTGGCCTCCATGGCATTTTCGAAACGCCCGCTGTCACTGACGATTGAGATCGGTCGTGAAAGTTGGATTCGATGCAACGGGTAGGAAAGAGCGGAAGCGATTTTGACGACTGCGAGAACGATAAATGCCTTGCGGCGCGATCTGAATTCCCAAGTACGCGTCGACGGCTCCCGTATCGGCCGGCATCACCAAATTGGTTTCGCCGTAAATGGCCATCCAGTCGTTCAGCGGAGCGAATATCTCGGCTCCGAACAAAATTTGATTGGTCTTTGGCGGAAGCGTCCCCGTGATCGCATTCTCTTCGCTGTGTTTGTCAGCGACCCCAACCCAGAACGACGTGTTCACACCGCTTTGCCAGTTGTGCCTTAGATAAATGCTCAATTGTTCAACGGGGTCAAGTATGACTCGTTCGGCATTGAACTGCCCTGTGTCACTGCGATCTGCAAAATTCAGTGTCACACCGATTTCGTCGGCTGGCGTCAATTCATAACTGGCGCGAAATCTCCACTGTCCAAGCGTGAAATTGTCAAACGATTCCTGAGTTACATAGTCATAAGCGACACCGTAGGCAACTCCTGAATCAAGACGTTGAAATAGTCCAACGGTCGTAAAGCTTTGAAAGCGATCTTTTGATTCGCCCAACAATTCGAAAACCTGAACCGCGTTGCCAGTGAATGTAGCTCTGGAGCCAATCTGAAAACCAATACCACGATCGGCAATTAAGGGCCCTGCATAATTCAGTTGCGCAGCCGCGCCAAGATTTGCGTTGGCTCCGAAATCCTGTGGCTGCTTCGAGCCGTCGATCCCGAAGAACGAAGTGAAGGTGCCCAAGCGAGAGTCTTTCAAACCCGTGTCGCTAACGCCATAGACGTTAGCATCAATAATACGCGGCTGACAGTCGGTCAAGCATTCGCTAACCCCTGAATTTACAACGTCGCAACAAGCGTGGTCGAAATCAAATTGGGCCGAGCTGGTTGAATAGTCGTTGCCCAAAGCCGCGATGGCGATAACAATGGTCCAACAGGTTTTGCGCAAGCTCGCCACGATCATTTTCCAAATGAAAACTCATATTGGTTGATGATCGTCTGGTGATTGTGTTAATCTTTAACGAATTTTCTAATTCTAGCGACTGGCGTCCGAGCGGCTGACTGCGTTGCAGGTGGCTCGGTGCAAATGTTGAATAGTCTCGCGCAAAGGCGCGAAGGCGGAAAGGAACGTCGTCAAAAAATCTTTGCGACTTGGCGCCTTTGCGTGAGCTTTTTCTACGGAGATCGACCAAGCTTAATGTCGCGTAGGAAACAAACAAGTTATTTCAAAATGGCTTAAACTGGCCTCCGATGGCACAGCACTTATTGGTTGTCGCATCAATCATGGTAAAAGTAAGTCCCTTACTATTTTAGGCCCTAGTTTATGCAACTCCGCGACCATCTCAAAACTGCAACCGCCGAATCTCACTCGCGGCTTGACAACGCATTGAGAAACTTCGACCCATTTGGGCACCCGCAGAGGTATCAAACGTTCTTGTCGTTAATGCTGCAGCTGCATATTCGTTGCCGCGAGAGTCTCGACTACGTTGAGGTTGAAGCAAGAATTCCGTCCCGTGATGTTCCGCTGGAAGAGTTAATCTCCTCCGACTTGCAGACTTTAGGTGTCAGCGAATTGCCCGCAGAGTGCACTCGCGCGGCCGATAGCGAAAGGCTTTCCAAAACCCCAGAATCAATGTGGGGCGAAGCCTACGTCATGGAGGGATCGGCGATGGGCGGAAAAATGATGTTCCGCCAAGCCGAATTGTCTCTTCCGATCGAATATGGCAGAGAGTATCTTCGACAGCTTTCAATTGACGCCGGAGATCGATGGAAAGTCTTCGTCACTGCACTCAAGTCAACTGAAACTCGAAGTTTAGATAACGACGAAGTTGTGACCGCTGCAAAGAACGTCTTTGAAGACGCTTACCTGATGTTCAATGAGCTAAAGAAGAGCGTGAACGCGCAATGACTGCTTCGTGCGATCTAGCCCGTTGCTGAAACTGCGATATCAGTTCTCAAATCATTCCAAGGAAAACAGACGTGCAGACTCCTGAAGAAATTGCCCTGCAAAATTGCGAAAACGAACCCGTCCACATTCCCGGACGCGTGCAATCCTATGGAGGACTGATCGGATTTGAACTTGACTCGTTCGAGCTAAAGTACAAAACAGAAAACATTGATCAATTACTCGCGCAAGAGCGTCCGCTTGTCTTCGGCGATTCGATTGGAGACGGACTTGAAAACCGCGACCTCGTCCATGCGATCCGAGGAGCTCTGGGGCTGCCCACCATCGCATCCCAACGAGAACGGCTAGGGACTTTCATCTTTGACGAATCCCCATTCGACGCCGCCTTGCACTGCACAGGCAGTACCGGCATATTGGAAATTGAACCACTCGCCGGGCCGGCGGATCGAACTTCCGAAAGTGTTTCGCGCGTGCGCGGAATGCTCGCCAGTCTCGATCTAACTGGCTCAGTAGAATCATTGCTTGACTCTGCCGTCAAAGTCTTGCGAGCGCTGACCGGATTCGATCGCGTCATGGGCTACCGCTTCTTAGCCGGAGGTGATGGCGAAGTTGCCGCCGAAGCCAAAAGTCCTCATGTCGACGCTTATCTTGGTTTGCGCTATCCGGCTTACGACATTCCGCCTCAAGTTCGCAAGATCGCGCTGCAGATGCCGTTTCGCATGATCACCGACATTCGCGATCCCCATGTTGATGTGCATAGCTCACGCCAGCAGCCACTTGATCTGACCATGTGCCACATGCGCGGTGTCTCTCCGATTCACATCGAGTACCTAACCAATATGGGTATTCGGGCGACGATGAATGTGTCGATCATTGTGCGCGGCGAGCTATGGGGGCTGTTTGCGTTTCACCATTGCCGCCCGAAGCGATTGTCGCCGGAACACCGTTCGATCTGCGAGTTGTTCGGTCACTTTTTCTC